>CAKZUK010000217.1 GCA_937921775.1 uncultured Saprospiraceae bacterium | reverse complement strand
TGGAATCCCATAACCTTGCAATTCCCAATTGGAAGGGACAGGAATTGCATCCCATTTCGAGACATCGAAATCCAGTTTATAAAAATCAACTGGTCGTTTATCTGGAAAGCGAACCCAATTGAATTTCCATTTTCCATTAAGTGATAAATGATAGTTTGGCTTGTTGTTCTCTAGACTTATATCAGAATCATAAGAAGTGAAACTGGCGTGTGCTGGAACTCTATTTTCTTCAATCATCTGTTCGTTTTCAATGTAGTCCCATATATTGCTAGGTGTGTCTTGTCCCATGGTATTTGTGTAAAACGAAAAAATGAAAATGATGCTAATGAGCCCAGAGAATGAAGTTAAGTTGGTGTGGATGTACATACTTTGAATTTTACCTGTAAGTTAAGCATAAATAAAATATTCCAATATCCGAAGATATATTTCGATCAAGCCCACATTTCTTATTACCTTGTAAAAAAATCATTGTCATGAAAAAATTAATACTTTTTACGCTTTCATTTTTAATCTGCAACCTTTCCTTCGCTCAGACCATAGCTGAAATCCAAGGCACTACAGACGCCTCTCCCTACGATGGACAAACAGTGACTACCACAGGTATTGTTACCGCAACAGGTCCGATCTCTTATTTTATACAGGATGGGACAGCAATTCGATCTGGTGTTTATGTCTATGATGCTAATTTTGCACCAGCAGTTGGAGATGAAATAACCATAACGGGTGAAGTGACGGAGTACTTTGAATTGACAGAGATTGTGAATCTAACAGCTTTTGAGGTCAACTCTTCCGGCAATCCATTACCCGCGCCAGTGATGTTGACTACTGCCGAATGCAACAACGAAGATTATGAAGGAATGCTCGTACAGGTAAATGCTGCGACTTGTAGCAATGCAGATTTGGGTTTTGGAGAATGGGAAGTTAATGACGGTAGTGGACCTTGTGCAGTAGACGATATATTTTTAGTTTATTCTCCTGATGAAGGAATAGACTATAGCGTGACAGGTCCTTTGAATTATTCATTTTCAGCCTACAAAATTGAACCACGAAATGCAGATGATATAGAAATTCAAATACCACTATACTTCACCGTTAACCCAAGGGAAAGCGATATCCAACAAACGAATATCACCATTACCTGGGAAACGAATATACCTTCTAATAGCAATCTGTCTTATGGTCTGACAACAGCCTTTGATTTGGGTACGGTCACCGATGCAACGATGAGTACATCTCATGAAGTTACTTTAGACAATTTGACAGCAGGTACCATTTATTACGTATCTCCTTATTCTGAATCAGGTGCTGATGCTACACCTCCTCAGACGATGGTGGTTTGTACCCGATCTACCAGTTCTGGAGAAATGAAAGTATATTTCAACCATCACGTTGACCATTCCGTAGCGACTGATGAATTGGCCGTTTTTACTGCAAATATTGTTGACACTGTAATTGCAATCATTGACGAAGCTGATCATACCTTAGATATTACAATGTACGAAACAGAAAGCATGGCAGTAGTGAATGCGATCAACGCAGCTTATGACAGAGGTGTGGTCGTACGCGTGATTTCAGACGATGAAGGTAGCAATGATGCTTTTGATAATTTGAATACCAACATCGCTTATCTAGAAGGAAACCCAGACGGAATCATGCACGATAAATTTTTTATTATTGATGTGGAGTTTCCTGAAAAGGCTTTGGTCTTGACAGGTTCTACTAATCATACCGATGCAAACTTAGGATGGGATTACAATAATGTAATTACGATTCAAGATCAATCTTTGGCAAAAGCTTATACACTAGAATTTAATGAAATGTGGGGGAGTACTGGACCACAATTCGATTTAACAGAATCTAAATTTGGACCAAACAAAAGCGACAATACACCGCATCGATTTGTGATTAACGACATAGCAGTTGAATCCTACTTCTCACCAAGTGATAAGACTGCTCAAAAGATTGTTGCTGCGATTGATGCCGCAGAGAGTCAGCTGGCTTTTGCTGTTTTGGTTTTTACCGAAAACTCCTTAGGTACTGCTGTCAAAGATGCTTACGACAGAGGAGTGGATACAAAGGGAATCATCGATTACGTGGAGTTTAATGGATCTGAGTTTGAATTTTTAATGAATAATGATGTAGACGTAATTGATTATCAAAATGATGATGGCTCGCAATGGCCTGATGGCCCAACCTTGCATCACAAGTATGCGATCATTGATTACGGAGCGGGAGTGGGCTCTGACAATCCTTTATTGATTACTGGTTCGCACAACTGGTCAGCCTCGGCTAATTCCATTCATGATGAAAACACTCTGATGATATACGATCATACTTTAGCGAATATTTATTACCAAGAATTTTCTGCTCGCTTTCAAGGGCTTTCTTCTTTTGAAGATGTAGTGTTAAAGGAATTGGATGTTAACCCAAATCCCTTTGATAAGTATCTGTCTTTTGAGTTTCCTGAAAACGGTGACTTGGTGATCACAGATGTAAATGGTCGGGTCTTACTTTCTCAAAAAGTTGGACAAGGTAGTTTTGATTTGAATACTGGAGACTGGGTGAGCGGCGTTTATTTTATTCGCTTTGATGGAGGAGAAGTGTTGCATTTTGGTCGAGTGGTGAAGGAGTAATTCGGAGGAGTGTTCAAGTGTGAAAATGTTTAGTACGAAGATCGAATACGGAAGACGGAAGTTTCTTTCTAAGCTGCCATTCAGTTTAGCCTAAGCTACGGTAAAATGTTTACGTTAGAGAGAAACTTCCGTCTTTGGTCTCTGGTCCCCTGTCTTCCTTTTCCCTTGCCCCTTGTTTACATGTTCATATATTCATATCTTTGAAGTATGGATACAAAAAAGAAAACATTAATAGATGACGAATTAGTGGAAAAGTTGGAACGTGTCGCTTATATCCTCAAAACAGTAGCTCATCCAAGTCGACTTGGAATCATATATCTATTGGAGCAGCATCCACGACTTTCAGTATCTGAAATGTGTGAAATGCTGGGAACAGAGCAGTCGCTGACCTCACATCACCTACAAAATATGCGTTTGAAAGGTTTGCTAAAAGTAAAGCGAGAAGGTAGAAGCATGATGTATTCATTAAAAGAAAAAGATATTTCGATGATCATTGAATGCCTGGAAAATTGTCAGTGCAATATGTGATATCATCACACTATGATAAAAAAAAGTGCCTAACGCGCTTTTTTTTGGTCTCAACACATGAACATACAAACATACGTTGTAATGTTTGTTTATTTTTTTAGTAATGTGATTAAAGTTACAAAGACTTAGATTTTTAAGTTAGAACTTGTGGTCAAATAGAAAGAACAAAGAATGAATGTAAAGGAATACATCCCGATTTTAAGTTGGTTGCCAAAATACAACGGAGCACTTCTGAAAGGGGACCTAGTGGCTGGATTGACAGTAGGGGTTATGTTGATTCCTCAGGGAATGGCTTATGCGATGTTGGCAGGAATGCCTCCAATTTATGGTTTGTACGCATCAATGATCCCTTTAGTTTTGTATGCGATTTTTGGAACTTCAAGACAATTAGCTGTTGGGCCGGTAGCGATGATCTCGCTTCTAATTGCAGCAGGAGTAGGTGCCATCACTTCAGATGCGGATACCTTTGTGAGCCTAGCAATCTTGTTGGCACTAATGGTCGGAGTCATTCAATTTTTAATGGGTGTTTTTCGCTTGGGATTTTTAGTCAACTTTTTATCGCATCCCGTTATTGCAGGCTTTACTTCTGCGGCAGCATTGATCATTGGGTTTAGTCAACTCAAGCACTTGTTGGGGGTCAACATCCCCAGAAGCAATCACATTCATGAAATCATAGGAAATGCTTTTGCAAATATAAATGCGGTCAATGTACCAACCTTAATCATTGGATTGGTGGCCATTGCTTTGATCCTTTTGGTGAAAAAAATAAAACTACCAATTCCAGGGCCATTGTTGGCCGTTGTATTTGGAATAGGAGCAGTTTATGGGCTAGGATGGTATGAGCAAGGTGTAAAAATAGTAGGGGAGGTTCCTAAAGGTTTACCAGATTTTGGAATTCCAAGTTTAGATTTTGAAAGTATAAAAACGTTAATTCCAATTGCCTTGACCATTTCGTTTATCAGTTTTATGGAAAGCATTGCGGTTGCGAAAGCAATTCAGTCGAGACATAAAAACTATAAAGTGGTTCCGAACCAGGAACTCATTGCATTAGGAGTGGCAAATATAGGAGGAGCATTCTTTCAAGCCTTCCCAACGACTGGCGGGTTTTCAAGAACAGCAGTGAACGATCAGTCGGGTGCAAAAACAGGAATGGCCTCCATCATCAGTGCTGCCTTGATTGCATTGACCTTATTGTTTCTTACACCACTTTTTTATTACTTACCCAAAGCAATTTTAGCATCAGTAATTATGGTGGCCGTTTTTGGTTTGATTGATTTTAAAGAAGCTAAGCATTTGTGGCGAACAGATCGAGGTGACTTTTGTATGATGCTAGCCACTTTTGTGGGAACACTTGCCTTGGGAATCGAAGAAGGTATTGTCATTGGAGTTATCCTTTCCTTGGCACTGATTATTTTTAGAACAACTCAACCGCATACTGCAGTTCTTGGAAAAATACCTGGACGACCTCATTACAAAAATATAGACCGTTTTGAACATTTAGAAGTACGGGAGGAGATACTCATTTTTCGATTTGATGCGCGCTTATATTTTGCCAATGTCAGTTACTTCAAAGAAACATTAGAAGAAGAGATCTTACAGAAAGGTAAAAAATTAGAGCTAGTAATCTTAGACGCAGATAGTATGAATGGAATGGATAGTAGTGGCGTACATGCTCTGGAAGAAGTGATCGGACTCTGTAAAAGTAAAGAAGTTCAATTTTATATAGTAGGTGTAAAGGGACCTATTCGAGATATTTTTTATCGCGCCAAAATTATGGACAAACTAGGAGAAGACAAATTCTTTTTTAGAATTCAACATGCGGTTGATACCTTTGATGACAAGCCAGTTAATGATTATGCAAGCTATGCTTTGCAAACAAATGAGGAGGAAGAATGAACTTAACGAACTCATAGTTGGCTTAAAAAAACAATTGTAAATATGAACATAGTTCCATATCTTTAAGTTGATGGAGTTGTTCATTACCTAAAATAAACTTAAGAAATTTTAAATCACTTCTAATTTTAAGATTAACCGTTCTTTGGTCAATCAGACTTGCCAAAGATCTAAATTAACAGAAATGAAAGTAGAACAAATTTATACCGGCTGTCTTGCTCAAGGAGCATACTACATCGAAAGTAATGGAGAGGCAGCTATCATTGATCCTTTGCGGGAGACAGCTCCGTACATTGCAAAAGCAAAAGCCAATGGCGTTAAAATTAAGTATATTTTTGAAACGCATTTCCATGCTGACTTTGTTTCGGGGCACGTAGACTTGGCAAAAAAGACGGGAGCTAAAATCATCTACGGACCAACCGCAGAAACAGATTATAAAGTACAGGTAGCCAAGGACGGGCAGGTTTTTAAATTAGGAAAAATTTCCATCACCGTTTTGCACACACCTGGGCACACACCAGAGAGTAGCACTTTTTTGTTGAAAGACGAAAAGAAAAAACCTTACGCTATTTTTTCAGGTGATACCTTATTTATTGGTGATGTAGGCCGACCTGACCTAGCTCAGAAAAATGGAAGCATAACTAAAGAAGATCTCGCGGGTTGGTTATTTGATAGCTTACGCAAAAAAATAATGACTTTGCCAGACGATGTGATTGTATATCCGGCACACGGAGCAGGTTCTGCCTGTGGCAAAAATATGAGTTCAGAAACTTGGGACACTTTGGGTAACCAAAAGAAAACCAATTATGCTCTACGTGCGAATATGACAAAGAAAGAATTCATCGCAGAAGTTACAGACGGTTTGCTACCACCGCCAAGCTATTTCTCAAAAAATGCTAAACTAAACAAATCGGGCTACGAAAGTATCGACACCGTTATGGAGCGTGGTGCAAAAGCACTTTCTCCTCGCGCCTTCGAAACGGCTGCCAACGAAACTGAAGCACTGATTTTGGATGTTCGCCCAAAAGAGGAATTCGTAAAAGGATTTATTCCTAACTCCATTTTTATCGGACTAGATGGAAGCTTCGCTCCTTGGGTTGGCGCTTTGATCGCTGATTTGAAACAACCAATCCTCATCGTCGCTCCAAGAGGGAAAAACAAAGAAACAGTAAAAAGGTTAGCTCGTGTCGGTTACGATAATTCTATTGGATACCTGAAAGGAGGTTTTGAAGCATGGAAAAAGGAAAAGCGAGAAATAGACAAAATAGAAACCATTAGCGTAAAAACTTTTGCTAAGAAATATACAAAAAAACTGAACGTACTGGATGTGCGTAAGCCAGGCGAGTTTAGTGGAGAACATGTTGAAACTTCTCAAAACTTTGCACTGGATCACATCAATGAAAATATGAGCGAAGTCAGTAAAAAGAAAAAATACTACATGCACTGTCGAAGTGGCTATCGCTCCACTATAGCTGCATCTATATTGAAGGCCAGAGGTTTTGAAAACCTAATCAACGTACAAGGGAAGTTTGATGACATTGCGGCTTCTAAAATTCCTACTTCTGCTTTTGTTTGTCCTTCTACTTTGAAATAGTTTCCCTTCTTGTATGATGGGAACACGGATCTAGCGGATTGAGCGGATTGTGACGGATTTTTTCTTATGACGTGTTTATCTACTAACGCGTTTTTTGCGATCGCAGAAAAAATCCGTCCTCATTCGCTTAATCCGCCCAATCCGTGTTCTCATTCTCCAAACACGGATTTACACGATTTTTTTTCATTAACTAATTTTAGTTATTAGTTTTGCATGACATTTAATGCATCAAAAAAATCCATGTTAGTTCGTGTTCCACCCCTTAGGTGGGCAACACAGATCGCACATGTTCGCAATAAGCTATGAAAGGATCTTCCTTTTTTCCAATTCTTGAAAGTCTAAAAACCCATTCTGCTTCGGACTGGAGAAAAGATTTAATTGCTGGTATTACCGTAGCCGTCATGTTGGTTCCCCAAGGAATGGCATACGCAATGCTAGCTGGTATGCCACCGATTTATGGACTCTATGCTGGTTTGGTTCCTTTAATTCTTTACGCAATTCTGGGAACCTCTCGGCAGCTGTCAATTGGTCCGGTGGCTGTTTCGGCCTTGTTGGTCTTAGCTGGTGTCAGTCAGATCGCTGAACCCTTGACGGAGCAATACATTACTTTGGTTATTCTTGCAGGTTTACTGATTGGCTTGGCGCAAACTACCTTGGGCTTATTTCGTTTGGGTTTTTTAGTCAACTTTATTTCTCATCCTGTCATTATTGGGTTTACTTCAGCCGCAGCTATTATTATTGCGGTAAGCCAGTTAAAAGATTTACTAGGTTTTAGTATTCCAAGATTTTCCCATTCTTATGAAACGGTACAGTATGCGATGCAACATTTGGCAGAAACCAATTGGATATCAGTGGTACTCTGTCTAAGTAGTATTTTGGTGATGATGATTTTGCGAAAAATAAGTCGAGCCATCCCCGGTGCATTATTAGTCGTGATAGTAGGAACTTTATTGGTGTACTTTATAGGTGAGGAAAGACTTGGAATTAATTTGGTTGGGAAAGTGCCAGAAGGATTACCTGCTTTTCAACTAGCAGCAATAAATTGGTCAAATATTCAGCGATTAATTCCCACCGTGCTTACGGTAACTCTTATCGGAATTGTTGAAAGCATTGGTATCGCAAAAATAATTCAAGCGAAACATGGCGATTATGAAATTAGACCAAATCAAGAATTACTTGCAATCGGTATTTCAAAAATAGGCGGTGCCTTTTTTCAAGCAATCCCTTCTTCTGCATCCTTTACTCGCTCCGCTGTAAATAATGAAGCTGGAGCTAAATCCGGACTGGCTTCCATTTTTACTGCTTTGATCATTGGATTGACCTTGTTGTTCCTAACGCCCTTGTTTTACTTTTTACCCAAAGCGGTACTTGCTGCAATCATATTGTTATCTGTCAAGAGTTTGTTTGAATGGGAAGAAGCCAAGCATTTATGGCATGCTCATCGCAAAGACTTTTACATGATGCTCACTACTTTCATTGTGACGCTAGCCTTCGGTATTGAAGAAGGTGTACTCGCTGGTGTACTACTTTCCATCATCATGATTTTGCTAAAAAGCTCGAAACCTCATGTAGCTGTTTTAGGCAAACTACCCAATACGAAAATATACAGAAATATCGAACGATACAAATCAGCTCAAGAAGTTGACAACACCCTCATCCTTCGATTTGACGATCAACTTTACTACGCTAACGCTTCCTACTTTCAAGATGTGATTAAAGAATTAATCAACGAAAAATACAAGACCATAAACCTATTCATACTCGATGCACGAAGTATCAACAACATAGACAGCACCGGCATGCACGCCATTGAGCAGATGCACGATTTTCTCTCAGCCAGAAAGATTAAATTTTATATAGCAGGTATGAAAGGTCCCGTGAAAGATCAACTGAAGATAGCCGGAATGGAGGCGAAACTTGGTGATAATTGTCTTTTTTTGAATGTTGATTCCGCTTTGGCGGAATGAGGCCCCTTCGCTGTCAGACTTCACTCGACCGCACTACCCAATCACGGAGCCTGCGTTAGCGGGTAAGTCTGACAGCGAAGCGTTCTAGCAGTCAGCGGCGAAGCCATGACGATATCTCAGCGCAGCGGTCCGACAGCCGCAGGCGATCTCCTCACAAGTCAAAATAATAAAGCCCCATTTCTTTGAAAATATGAAACTTCATTCATATATTAGAGCGCTCATAAAGTATGGGCGATTTGTTTATTGATATGCATTCTAAATAGCATTTCAAAGCAACGTTAAAAACGATAAAAACTCAACTTACATGAAGTATGGATTCGTAATTGATAACCGAAAATGCATCGGTTGTCATGCTTGTACGACAGCCTGTAAATCGGAACATCAAGTTCCCGTTGGTGTCAACCGAACCTGGGTCAAGCAAGTAGAAAAAGGTGAATTTCCAAATACACGAAGACTGTTTTCTGTTATGCGTTGCAACCATTGTACGGATGCACCCTGCGTAGAAATTTGTCCAGTAGAAGCCTTGTTTTTTAGAGACGATGGTATCGTAGATTTTGATAAAGATCGTTGCATCGGTTGTAAATCTTGTATGCAGGCTTGTCCTTACGATGCTTTGTACATCGATCCAGATACACACACTGCAGCAAAATGTAACTACTGTGCGCATCGAGTTGACGTAGGTCTCGAACCCGCTTGTGTAAATGTTTGCCCGGAAGAGGCCATTATCTCAGGAGATATGGAAGACCCTGATTCTAAAATAACACAACTCCTTTCCCGCCAGCAAGTCAAAGTGCGTAAACCAGAAAAAGGAACGGTTCCTAACCTGTTTTATATAGATGCTGATGACGCCTCACTTAATCCCACTGCAACAGAAACATCGGATAATTATATGTGGAGTTCGCAGTCCATGGGAGTTGGTCACTTTACGAAAGAAGCTGAAAAAATGGCTTTCTCCAACGGAGATGTTATTGATGCTTTGATGAAAGCAGAAGCTTCAGATACGGCTGGTGCTGTTGCAAAAAATGGACCGGCTAAATCAGTCGACGTTTTGATGGGGAATAAAGCACGTAGAGTTTATGATGTAGCAGATAAAGGCATTTTGTGGGGCTGGGAAGTATCGGCTTATGTTTGGACAAAAGCGATTGCAGCAGGTGCATTTTTGGTACCATTTTTAGCATGGGCATTTGGTTTTGCAGAAGTTAATGCCACAGCGCAGTGGCTGGGCCTCGGAATCGGAATTCTGTTTTTAGCAATCACTGGAGCTTTGCTAGTAATGGATTTGGATCGACCTGATCGTTTCTTAAGTGTTTTATTGCGACCGCAATGGAATTCTTGGTTGACAAAAGGTGGTTATGCCATTACGATTTATGGTGGCTTGTTGACTTTGTTGGCAGCAGCTGCATGGTTTGGATGGAAAGGCCTGGAAACGCCAGTAATGTGGCTTACGGCAATCACCGCAGTTGTCGTAGCTATCTATACCGCCTTTCTTTTCGCACAAGCTAAAGGACGCGATTTTTGGCAAAGCCCAACTTTATCTATTCATATGTTGGTACACAGTTTCATGGCTGGAGCAGCAGTGTTTGGTATCCTCTCTTTGTTTGTTGAAAGTGGTGCACATTGGTTACCATTCTTGAAAAATGTAATGCTGGTTGGTATCGTTGTAAATTTATTTACCATGTTGATTGAATTGACAACAACACATTCTACCAACGATGCAAAACGTACAGTAGACATGATCTTAAAAGGACGGTATAAAAATAAATTCTGGGGGGGTGTTCTCCTTTTTGGAAATCTAATCCCACTATTGATTTTATTTTTCATGGGAACAAATGCAGCTATGTTGGCAGCAGCTGGTGCAATTGTCTTAATCGGAATCTATTTAGTAGAAGACATCTGGGTAGAAGCTCCGCAGCGTATTCCATTATCCTAAACGATCAGGAAGCAAAGTGATTACTAAGTTGAGAGACTAAAGTCGAGCGCGATAAAAAAATAGACGGAAGGCCGAAGACGGAAGTCGGAAGTTTCCCGCAATCGAAAAAAAAAGCAAGAATACGTTAGAGGGAAATTTCGGATTTCCGTCTTCCGACTTGCTTTGAAAAAGCAAAAAAATGGGACATAAAAAACCTTCATTCATAGAACGCCTAGCCGAAAAAATCGGCTTAATTCAAGACTTGCATTCTGCAGAAGAAGAAACACCTTTGCCAAGTTTAACCGAACCAGGTAAGTTGACAAAATTTCCGCCGCTAGATCAGTGGGATGACTGGGTGGAATATGAGGCAACGGATCATCCACGAAAAGTAAAAAAACGTTACACCATTGTACCAACCACTTGCTTCAATTGTGAATCAGCTTGTGGTCTTACCGCTTATGTCGATAAGGATACAAATGAAGTACGGAAGTTTGAAGGGAATCCATATCATCCGGGTAGTCGTGGAAGAAACTGCGCCAAAGGACCTGCTACCATTAATCAAATTACAGATCCAGATCGAATTTTATATCCACTAAAAAGAGTTGGTAAGAGAGGCGAAGGGAAATGGGAAAGAGTGACTTGGGACGAAATTCTGGATGTTGTGTCAGCAAGAATGCGCAAGGCGATCCAAGAAGAGCGACATAATGAAATTGCTTATCATGTTGGACGCCCGGGGCATGAAGGATATGCCAACCGTGTAGTTCAAGCATGGGGCGTAGATGGACACAATTCACATACCAATATCTGTTCATCAGGAGCAAGATTCGGTTATAATATTTGGTACGGTTATGATCGACCATCACCAGATCATGCCAATGCAAAATTCATTTTATTGATCTCTGCGCACTTGGAAAGTGGACATTACTTTAATCCACATGCACAGCGAATCATTGAAGCAAAAATGAAAGGCGCAAAGTTGGCAACGATGGACCCTCGTCTGTCCAACACCGCAAGTATGTCAGACTACTGGATGCCTACTTATCCGGGCTCAGAAGCAGCAGTCCTTTTAGCTATGGCTAAAATAATTTTAAAAGAAGGCTTGTACAATCGTGCCTTTCTTGAAAACTGGACGAACTGGCAAACCTATTTAGAAAAACGGCACCCAGGTACGGCTCACACTTTTGAAAACTATATCGAAAAAATGATTGGTGAGTATGAAGAATACACACCAGAATTTGCAGAAAAAGAAAGCGGTGTTCCAGTAGCAACGGTAATAGAAGTTGCTATGAAAATTGGAGAGGCTGGCGAAAAATTCTCAACCCATAATTGGCGCGCAGCAGCCAGCGGAAACTTAGGAGGCTGGTGCGTTTCAAGATGCTTACATTTCTTAAACGTATTGACTGGTTCAGTCGGTACCGTTGGTGGAACGTCCCCAAACAGTTGGAATAAATTCAAACCAAAGTTTCATACTACACCTCCTGGGCAAAAATTCTGGAACAATGTACATTGGCCAGAAGAATATCCATTGTCTATGTTCGAAATGAGTTTCCTATTACCGCACTTGCTAAAAGAGGGGAGAGGGAAAATGGATGTATATTTTTCCAGAGTTTTCAATCCAGTTTGGACTTATCCTGATGGCTTTAGTTGGATGGAGCAGTTTATGGATGAAGATAAGTTTGGTTTACATATTGCGATGACACCGACTTGGAATGAAACGGCTTTCTTTGCCGATTACGTGATACCGATGGGACATGCTTCGGAGCGACATGATTTGAATAGTTATGCCACACATTCAGGTATGTGGATTGCCTTCCGTCAGCCAGTGTTGCGAGAAGCGGCACGGCGAGCAGGTAAGCATGTCGAATTTACACACGAAGTTAATCCGGGAGAAGTTTGGGAAGAAGATGAGTTTTGGATTGAACTAAGTTGGCGAATGGATCCGGACGGAAGTTTGGGTATTCGAGAACACTTCCTTTCGCCTTACCGCAAAGGAGAAAAAATTACGATTGACGAGTATTATCAATACATTTTTGAAAATACAAAAGGACTTCCTGCTGCTGCGAAAAAAGAAGGTTTGACCGAACTAGACTATATGCGCAAGTATGGAGCTTTTGAAGTTGAAAAGCACAGTTATAGTAAGCATGAATTTACCTTGACCGCTGAGCAGATGGCTGGTGCCAAGGTGGATGAAAAATCGCAAGTCATTCGTAAAGATGGTAAAGATATCGGAGTGATGGTGAATGGAACGCCCTGCGTTGGCTTTCCAACCCCTTCGCGTAAAAACGAATTTTATTCGCAGACAATGGTGGATTGGAACTGGGAAGAATACGCGATTCCAACTTATATCAAAAGTCATATTCACGAAGAAAAATTGGATCGTGAAAAAGGAGAGTACGTATTGGTACCAACCTTCCGCTTACCCGTGTTGATTCACTCCCGTTCTGCCAATGCAAAATGGTTGACTGAGATTGCTAGCAGAAATCCAATTTGGATGCATCCGGAAGAGGCGAAGCGCTTTGGTTTTAAAACCGGAGACTTGGTTCGATTGAATACAGATATTGGATATTTTGTAGATAAAGTTTGGGTGACTGAAGGAATGAAACCGGGTGTAATTGCTTGCTCACATCACTTGGGTCGCTGGCGTCGAAAGCAGGACAAAGGTAATCGTTGGGGAACCAATACGGTAGACATCAAAAGCGATGGAAAGGGTGGTTGGAAAATGCAAACAACTTCGGGTATCCGTCCGTTTGAAAGTAAAGATAAAGATAGCAAGCGCATCTTCTGGGCAGATGGTGGTGTGCATCAAAATATAACGCATGCTGTGCATCCTGATCCAATTTCTGGTATGCATTGCTGGCATCAGCGCGTACGCATTGAAGTGCCACACGCCGATGATAAGTATGGTGATTTGTTTGTAGATACCAACAAGGCGCATGAGAATTATAAAGAATGGTTGAAGCTAACACGTCCTGGTCCGGGGCCTGATGGTTTGCGTCGTCCGCTTTGGTTTAAGCGTCCGTTGAAGCCGGATACGAAAGCGTATTATGTGGAGAATATGGATGAGAATGGGCGAGTGAAGAAGGAGTTGGATGATTAAATGTAAAACCGCAAAATGATAAAGTTAAAATGTAAAAGTAGCCGAAAATCGCGAATACTTAAGGTAATTAGGTTCGCTGGCAAACCTTTTACATTTTGACTTTTGCGGTTTTATATTTTACATTTAAAACCGTCTTCGGACTTCCATCTTTTTCCCTACCTTTATCGACATGGAAGATCAATCCTGTAAAATATCACGCTGGAGCTTATTGAAATCCGAGCTAAACAATCTCTCTCCAAACGTTTTTCTTTAGAAAATCCAATCTGCAGACGCACCTATTATTGTGGATGTGCGAACACCTGACGAGTTTATAATGGGGCACATTGATGGAGCTGTCAATATTGATTATCTCTCCGGTGATTTTTGGGAACAGATAGAACTGCTTGATGCAAGCAAAGATATTTTTGTTTATTGTCGGACCGAACGTAGGAGTATTCGCACATGTACGCTGATGCGCAATGGTGGATTTGATAATGACAAAGTATTTAATTTGGAAGGTGGGTATTCGCTTTGGTTGGAAGACTTAGATTAAAAATTATAATAAACCAATCCACCAATCCCCAGTCCAAGCTGATTGCCACGAATCAAGCCATCTCGCACCAAAGGCAAAAAAGAACCAGTAAATCGAGGTTCCAAAGAAACTCCAATTCGCGAATTTAAATCATAATGCAAGCCAACTCCAAACGAATAATCTAATGATAAATTAGTTTGCTTATCATGATCAGAATTTCGCTCAATCTCAGGCGTATTTTTTAAGAACAAAAGATCGCTGTTTACTTCAAATGATTCTAAAGTAAGTCTATAATTTTTCATCCAATTCACAATCAAGCCACCCTTTGCAGAAAGATAAATTGGCTTGCGTCCTTTCCAAGTTCGCTGTACCAGTATTGGAACTGCAAACGTTTGAATTCGGTGACGAATACTTACTTTGTTGTTGATGTTTACATCATCATCTATTTCGATTGTATTGTCCGCTTCTCGTTCAGCGTCAAAAGAAATTTCAGTTGAGCCTAAGGCCGTGTTCAGTTGGTAGCTAAAATTAAATTCTGTTTCTAAAGGTTCACCTGGTCCCGGATCATCGCTAGATCCTCTCGATCGATCTTCGAATTTGAGGATGGTTTCAAAACGATTCCTGGACTGATATTCTCGGTATTCCAAACTAAAAAGCAAAGACCACTTTCGTGAAAAATGTCGTTGCACTTGGATGCCGCCGCCATAGCTTTGACCCACGATTAAAGGGACATTGAGTTGGGTCTCATCGTCATCTTCGTTCTGATTATTCCCATTTTCATCCTTCACTGAAGTAATTGAAGCCCAATTTCGCAGCGTATTTCCATAAAAACCTATGGACCATTTTCCCTTAGGAATATCAGGGATTTTCATTTCAAAAGCGCTGGTTACCGGATAATAAAGAGACAATTCGGGTGTTGCTATTTTGCTATTCGAAAAATTTGAATTGATACTTTTTAATGTCAATCTTGAATAATTGAAAAGTGAAGGATTGTCGTTTTTTGAAAAGGCAGAAGTCGCCCGATCTTCAGCCGAAACTGGAAGAGTCAATACGATTGGGTTAATAAGGGTATTGTTTAGAGCGGACTTCCTAAGGCTCGAGGAGCTATTTTTACTATTTTTATTATGGGGGGGAGCAGCGGATAATTGTTGGGTGACCCCGTTTTGGTTATTAGCATTTAAATTTGAAGGATCTGTTGTCACCCCTTGATTGTTTGTGCTTATTGATTGGGATGCTGTTACTTTTTTAGAAGGCTTACTAGATTTATTATTTGTTGACTCGAAATTTTCGAATGAAGTACTTTCGGAAATGTTGGTTACTTTATCTTTATTAATAGATTGAATGTCTTTTATTTTTTTTGAAATATCACTTGTATTTAAGTTAGAGCCTTTAGTCTCATTTGAAATAAGCTCGGTATCAGTCTCATGTTCTTTATAATTATTGCCCGCTAAATTGCTTTTAGAATTATATGCTTTCTCATTTGTAGTCGCACTTATCGTTTCAATTTTTTCTGTCAAAGAGCTAATTTCTTTTTTGAAAAAATAAGACTGGTAGCCGATCACGCTTATGAAAAAAAGCGTAGTAAAAATCTGCCATTTATTACGGTGGAAAAAATTTGAAGGTAGACTAGCTTGAGGTAATTGCTGATGTATCCCATCCCAAGTATCTTCGGGTGGTGAATCACTAAAATCGCTTAAGGATTTTCTTAAGAAAGATTCTAGGGGATCTTGTTGATTGAATTCACTCATGTTTCAATTTGGTGTTTAACCGCCGCTTAGCGAGTTAATTTTTCTTTTAATAAAGTTCTCATTTGTTCCTTTGCCCTACTTAGTTGCGATTTTGAGGTGCCTGTCGAGATATTTAATAGATTCGCAATCTCATCATGTGAATAGCCTTCTATCACGTATAGGTTCAATACCGTTCTGAATCCTTTCGGTAATTGATGCATTAATTTTACTAAAGCTCCCGGAGTATCGTTTTGACCAAAAAAAGCGCTAGTGTCCATCTCATAGCTATTTTTGCTCTCATGCTTATTGCCTTCAAAGTCAACTAATTTCATTTTTTGCTTACGCAAAAAATCTATCGCTGAGTGAACAACTACCCGTCTCATCCATCCTTCAAAATTACCTTTACCATTATAAGAAGGTAAGTCTTTGAAAATTCGTAAAAAACCTTCTTGTAGCATATCCTTAGCTTCCTCCCTACTACTCGAATAATGAAGACAAACCCCAAACATCTTTCGTTTGTTGGTTTCATAGAGATGCTTTTGTGCTAAAGCATCACCAGAAATACAGGCCTTTATTAATTCGATTGTTTTTTGTGAGGACAAAGTTTTGCGACTTTTTTTTGTTACAAAAAGATGGTTTGATGAGTCCTTTATTAATAGGCGTGAAATAATCTAATTTAGTTGCATTTGTTTAATAAATTTGGAAAATGCAACCTTTAACCAAAGCTTACCGCCTTAGCTCTTGAAACCCTACTTATTTCTCTAACTTAAATAAACAATATAAAATGAAAAATTGGCTTTATCTAACAGCGTTAGTTTTTGGACTTGCTTTATATGCATGTACCCCTAGCGCAGACAACGATCTTCTAATTGATGAAGAAGGCAATGAAATAACTTATAGTGGTGGATCTTCAGATTCTACAGGTGTTTCAGGTAACTCAGGCGACTCTGGTAACTCAGGCGACTCTGGCAACTCAGGCGGAATGTCCTCTGACTCTACAGGTGTTTCCGGCAACTCAGGAGGAATGTCTTCCGATACCACTAGCACTTCAGGTGGATCATCTGGAGGTAGCTCAGGTGGCTCAGGTGGTTCATCTGGAGGCGGATCAGGTGGAGGTGGTACTACATCTGGAGGTAGCTCCGGTGGATAAAGATACTAATCCCACTTAGCCAAACTTATTATTATTACATCTTCAAAGACTTGGGCTAGCTTTATCGTTAGTTCAAGTTTCTGATATTAGGCTTGTTTGTAACTATTCAGTGGGGCGCCAAATTTTTCGATGCTTTGAGACCTCCGCGGGATAGTATTGCGCTTAGCTAGAGTTCTTAAAGCCAAGCCACATTACCGACTCCGCTTTAAGAAACCCTGTCTGACGGCCGGCAGACTTGCGCGCCCTCTTTTCATGCGGGTGTACTGGAAACTCTGCGATATTGGGCAAAATCAAAATTCCGAATCCTGTCTGGCGGCTTGACAGGTTCAACGATTCATTATCCTGCCTGGCTGCACCGACAGGTTCAAAATTCTCTTATGGTCCACCATTAATATTGCTTTTGAGAGCAGTACCCCTAATGTCACGACTTATATATATACCATAGGCCAGATAGACTCGACAGGTTCACATTCTAATTCTTCTCTAATTCTTTCAGTGCCCAACATCAGCCTCCACTTTACGCTCACCAATCAAACGATCCGCCACTTTTCCAATCGTCAAGCCCTGAACAATAATACTAAATATCACAACCAAATAAGTAATAATCAAAAACGGATCGCGGCTCATTTCCTGTGTCAAAGTTAATGCCAAAGCAATGGAAATACCGCCTCGCAATCCACCCCAAGTCATCATCAAATTAGTGTTTGGCACAAACTGTAATTTCTTTTCGAAAACAAAAATGGGAACGGATAAGGAAACCCAACGGGCAAAGAGGATGATCGGAATAGCAACTATACCTGCCATGATATAAGCTTTTTCAAAAGGTAAAACCAGAATTTCCAAACCAATCAAAACAAATAAAACCCCGTTGAGCAGGGCATCCCAAGTTTCCCAGAATTTATCAATATATATTTCCGTAGTTTCTGACATGGAAGTATCTCGTACCGTATCATGACCGACAATCAATCCTGCAACTACTACCGCCAAAGGCCCTGACATGTGCAGCGTTTGCGCAAGCAAATAACCACCCATCACAATCGCGATCGTTATTAAAACCTCAACACTATAATCGTCAATACTCTTCATCAAGCGATAGGCTATAAATCCAAGGATTAATCCCAATATAGTTCCACCTACTACTTCTTCTAAGAGGAGCAAGCCAATCTCCCCAACGGTCACATGCTCAATACCCGTTTGTGCAATTGCAAAAATGGTTAGGAATACGACTACGCCAATCCCATCATTAAATAAAGATTCACCTACAATTTTTGTTTCCAGTATTTTGGGGACACCCACTTTTTTCAAAATTCCCAAGACCGCAATTGGGTCCGTAGGCGAAATTAATGCCCCAAACAAAAGGCAGTGAATAAACTCAATGTTCAAACCAAACAGGGGTAAAACAAAATACATGATGCCTCCCACTAAGAAGGTAGAGACTGTAACTCCAAAAGTAGCAAAAGCAAGTATAGGCCATCTTTGTACTTTCAATTGATCAAAGTTGGTATGCAAGGCGCCCGCAAAAAGTAGGAAGCTAAGTAGTATTTCTAACAGTACCTTACTGAAGTCAATCTGAGTAATTAGATTCTTAAGCGGATTGGTCAAGGAAGGTTCAATCCAACCTGTAATCGTCAAAGCCATACTCATCGCAATGGTGATGACCATGGCACCAATAGTGTAGGGTAGCTTTACAAAGCGCTCATTGATGTAAGCAAAGGTTGCTGATACGACGACGAGAATTGTGATAATTTTAAATAAATCCATGGTGGAAGATAGGTAAGATTTGGTGGACTAGCGTTAATTGTTGGGAGATAACTTGGAAAGTTAGAAGACGGAAGTCCGAAGATCGAAGCTTTCTGCGATCGTGTATTTGTGTTAGTTGAAAATTTCTGTCTTCCGTCATCAGACTTCCATTTAAAATCATAAGCTCTTTTTACCCAAAGTTTCTTAACTTCCCTGCCTAATAAATAAAACAAAGGCATGTCGAACAATTGGAAAGATAATTCAACGAAAATAAGAAAAGGGGAGGAGTTAAATTTTGGAAACCTGGAACGTTATCTAAAGGAGCAAATGCCTGACTTAGAAGGACGGCTCTTGGTGGAGCAATTTCCAAGCGGTTTTTCAAATCTCACCTATTTGGTCAAGGTAGGAGAGCGCCAGTTCGTTTTGCGGCGACCACCATTTGGAGTTGAAATAAAGTCAGCTCATGATATGGGCCGTGAATACAAAATACTCCAAGCACTTTCGACTTCCTATGCGAAAGTTCCTAAGCCATATTTGTATACCGAAGATAAAGAGATTCTGGGTGCGCCTTTTTATATGATGGAACGAGTAGAGGGGATTATCCTTCGTGCTAAAATGCCTGAGGGGATGCAACCAAATGCTGCGACGATGCATGGAATCGCAAAAGGAATGGTGGATACAATGGTAGAATTGCATGAGGTAGATTATGAAGCTGTTGGTTTGGGAGAACTTGGAAAACCGGATGGCTATGTGGAGCGACAAATAGAGGGTTGGACCAAACGCTATCTCAAATCAAAAACGAATGAAGTTGCATCTATTGAAAAAGCAGCAAAGTGGCTCCACGAAAACATGCCAAAAGAATCGGCTGCTTCGCTCATTCATAATGATTTCAAATATGACAACCTTATTTTAGATAGCAATGATTGGACAAAAGTGATTGCTGTTTTGGATTGGGAAATGTCAACACTGGGCGATCCATTGATGGACTTGGGAACGAGTATCGGCTATTGGGTCAACAATAATGATCCGGAATGGATGCAGCAAATGGCTTTGAGCCCAACTACTTTACCAGGGAATCCATCACGTGGAGAGTTAGTGCAAATGTATGCGGAGAAGAGCGGCCGCCAAATCGATAATATCGTTTTTTATTATGTCTATGGTATTTTTAAAATTGCAGTCATCTCTCAGCAAATTTATTACCGATACAAAATGGGACATACGCAGGATAAACGATTTGCAGCTTTGATCGGCGCAGTGAAAGGATTGGGGGCTATGGCAATGCAGGCTATTGAGAAAGATCGGATTGATGATTTGTTTTGATTAATTTTTTGTGAAATTTGATTTATCTTTAACAACTAAACTAACAAACAGTTTTAAAGTTCAGAAATAATCTTGTCCTAAAAAAAGGAATAGGAGAGTTACGAAAAACGCAAAAAAATGAGCACAATCATTTTCCTTTTCTGTGTCGCAATCTACTACGTGATCCATAGCCTTCTAGCTGCTAAGGCTGTAAAAGAAAGACTATATCCAATTATATCAAAACGGGTTTACCGAATTTTTTTCAACCTCATATCCATTGCCTTATTGATTCCATTGATCTGGATGTATTTCAATATTAGTCACGAATCTATTTTTGTAAAAACGAGCATCACCAAATTTATAGGTTGGGTAATATTGGCCATCGGCTTATTCGCAAATGTCATGGCTATTCGACAATACAACTTAGCAGAATTTTCTGGTGTAGCTTATTTGTCTAATTCGGAAACTCAACATTCTTCTAAATTAAATATATCAGGCCTTAATAAATGGATACGTCATCCTTTATATACGACCACCTTGCTGGTAATGTTAGGTGTAGTTGTACTTGAGGCAAATGTTGCAATGCTAGGAATTGCTCTGCTGTCTCTTATTTATATTTTGATCGGAATTCAATTGGAAGAGCGCAAACTGATCGTAGTCTTCGGAGCAGATTATGTACAGTATAAAAAAGATGTTCGAATGCTTGTTCCTTTTTTGTTTTGATAAAAATAATATCC
>CAKZUK010000216.1 GCA_937921775.1 uncultured Saprospiraceae bacterium | reverse complement strand
CAGGTTCATAGTAACTTTTTGAAAAATCTACGCGAAAAATATCCGCACCTCACCAATTATGACCAAAAAATCTGTGCTTACCTTCGCATGAATTTATCTACTAAGGAAATAGCTACCCTCATGAACATCTCAGTCCGTGGTGTGGAAGGTAGTCGATATCGGCTTCGAAAGAAGCTGGACATTCCTAAGGAGGAGAATTTGGTGAAGTTTATTCAGCGGGTATAAAAGGAGTGGAGACTTGGAGCTCAGAACAGGCTTTTTTCTGACTAACATTTTATTAAAACTCAATGTTAAGCCTATAAGCTCCAGCCCCGACTGGGCTCAATCAATTTGGGTGAAATTGAACTTGAATCTGAGTTTTAATACATTAATAGTTAGCTCCTGAGGAGTGAATAATCCTGCCTGACGTTTAACGTTTGACTCACTCATCCAGCATTAGTATTGCCTAGTTTAAATCCGCAGGACCTAAGCCTTAGCTAGCCTTGCGGAGTCCATTCATAAGCCAATCTCTCAAGCCATCAGCCAAAAATAACAACTAATTAATACCCTCATTCCGCTAAAAAGTTGAGCTGCGCGCTGGCTGAGCCTATATAAAACTAAGTATTACATCCCGCTGAGCGTAGTAGAAGCTAAACCTAAAACCAAGTCTTTTACGCGCATTTTACGCCTTGTTGTACCAATGTCGTAGTGTTTTTACACATAATTTTAAAAATTCCCTTGGCTTTTTTTCATGCAAGTAGACTTGTAGTGCTAATATATTTCTGTAAAGCCTTTCCCTAGCTTAAATTTGGACTGTCAAACAACAAAACCTGCAAAATAATATTTTGATGCCTCATTTGAGTGGACATCTGTTCAGCACCCTACGTTTGAGTAGTACTCTGATCCTCTTGTCGTATTGAGTGCCATCTTTATTTTTTGTTGGTTTTTTCTTATCAGACAAAACCAGTTTATTTTATCATTGATTATTAAACATGCCAATTGTTGAACCAACAGCACCAACAGTCGGATAAACCAAAACGTATGAAACGACTTCTAACTAACTTACTTGTTGCCATTTTCTTATTCCCACTTTGTGGAATGGCTCAAGACATCACCGTAAATGGTAAAATTACCGATGCTACCAGCGGAGAAGAGCTTATCGGAGCTACCGTTGTAGTAGATGGTACTACCAACGGTACCGCTACAGATTATGAAGGAAAATTTACCATCAACAAAGTCCCCTTACAATCTGTACTCGTAATTAGCTACACAGGATACAAAGACTTACAAGTACCTGTAGCTAATGCTGATTTTTTAGAAATATCATTAGCTGCTGACTCTGAAACTCTAGATGAAGTCATCGTTATTGGTTACGGAAAACAAGAGAAGCGCGTGGCTACAGGTGCGATTTCTCAAATCTCTGCTGAAGACATGGAAGGATTTGTTGTATCCGATGTAAGCTCTGCCCTCGAAGGTCAGGTTACTGGTTTGATTGTCAACGAATCTTCTGGACAGCCGGGTGCATCCAAAAGTTTACTTATTCGTGGTATTAGTACCAACGGAGATAACTCGCCATTGTACATCATCGATGGTCTACAGGTTGGAAATATTGACAACATCAGTCCTGGTGATGTAGAATCTGTAGATGTATTGAAAGATGCTGCATCTTGTGCGATATATGGAGCAAGAGCTGCCAACGGTGTAGTGATCATCACTACTAAAAAAGGAAAGAAAGGTCAAAAAGGTGGTCAGATTACTTATGAAGGTACTATCACTCAATCTAGACCTTGGAAGACGCCAAACATGTTGAATTCTGATGACTACATCAGCATCACTCGTGAAAAATTTGCAAATAGTAATCAACTTGATGCATTGGAAACATTGGGCTTCCCTCAAGAAGGTGCACTTCAAGCAAATAACACCGATTGGATGAACGCTATCTTTAGCCCTGCTTTTATTTACAACCATCGTTTATCTGCGAATACCGAAAATGCTTTTGTATCCCTTGACTACTGGGATCAGGAAGGTGTAATTGGTGGTTCTAAATCTAACTACAAAAGATATGCTGTTCGTTTGAACACAACAAAAGAAATTAACAAGTACATCACCATTGGTGAAAACGCTTATTTCAATCGTGTTGAAAACCAAAACATTGGTGTCAACAATGCATTCGGAACAGTGTTGGCAGATGCTTTTGCACTTGATCCTTTGACAGGAATTTACAACGAAGACAGACAATACGGTTTTGAACAATCAGACTGGGTTAAAAAAGAATATGTAAACCCTTTAAGTCGTTTGTTCCTTGCCAATAATGATGGCCACTCAGATGCTTTCCTTGGTAATGTTTATGTAGAACTTAAGCCTTTCAAAAACATTACTTTCCGTTCTGACCTTGGTGCTGATATCTATTGGTACAACTACCGTTCTTTTACTCCTGACTATGCTTTCCACGATGCTTTTGTCAATGTAGACAATGATGTATCACAAGGATATGGATCAGGTGAATCTTTTCAATTTGAAAACTATGTAAAGTACAATAACACAATCAATGATGTTCACAATATTGATGTGGTAGTAGGAACATCTTTCCGAAATAGCAGTTTTGAAACGGCAGGAGGATCAACTTCTTCTATCCCTGACGCTGTTAAGTTTAATCCAAACTGGCAGATTCTAAATGCAGGTCAAGATTCTACAGATCTAACTTTTGGTAGCATCAATGTTGACTATGCTTTGATTAGTTACTTCGGTCGTGTACAATACGATTATGACAAAAAGTATTTGTTTACAGCTACTGTAAGAAGAGATGGTTCTTCTAACTTTGGTAAAAACAATAGATGGGGTGTTTTCCCTTCCTTCTCTGCAGGATGGGTAGTGAGTAAAGAAAAATTCTTTAACATTGATGCCATTAGCTTCTTGAAATTGAGAGCTAGTTGGGGTCGAAATGGTAGTGACCGAATCGCACCATTGAGCTATACTGCAACTATCGAAAATGTATTTACTTATGCTTTTGGTCAGGATCCTACATTGTTTACTGGAGCTGCGCTAGCGACTCCTCCTAACCCGAACGTAAAATGGGAAGAAAGTGAGCAGATTGATTTTGGTGTTGAAGTAGAACTATGGGAAGGAAAGATGACTATTGATGCTGACATTTATCGCAAGTCAACAAAAGATCTTTTGATGGCAGAAGTTATTCCAGGTTATATTGGAGCTACTAACAATCCAATTAGTAATCTTGGAGAGATTCGTAATCAGGGTGTTGAATTAGGAATCGGACACCGTATGCGTTTCAACAAATTGACAGTGAATACTCGATTGAGTTATACGCACTTCACCAACGAAGTGATCAACGTAGCTGGTGATGCAGGTTTCCTACAGGGTTGGAACTGGCCAGTTAGAAATCAATCCATTACTAGAATGACAGAAGGTCAACCAGTTGGCCACTTCGTAGGTTACATTAACGATGGTATCTTCCAATCGGAAGAAGAAGTATTCAGTCACATCAACCAGTTTGGTGATCCACTACAACCAGATGCTGAGCCAGGTGATTTGAGATTTCTTGATTTCAATGGTGACGGTATCATCAACTCAGATGACATTACAAACATCGGTTCGCCATGGCCTGATCATATTTTAGGTCTATCACTTAACATGAATTACAAAGGTTTTGACTTTAGCTGTATTTTTGCAGCACAGATCGGCCACGAAATTTTTAGAGCTTACGAACGTTCTGATGTAACGTATACTAACTATCAAACATTTTGGCTTGACCGATGGACTCCTGAAAATCCAGGTTCAAAGTATCCACGTTTAACTGCTAATGATCCAAACAACAATCAGAGACCTTCTAACTTCTATTTAGAAGATGGTACCTTCTTCCGTTTGAGAAACTTACAAGTTGGATATAGTTTGCCAAAAGATTTTTTATCTAAGTTAAAAATGCAAGAGTTGAGAATTTACTTCTCTGCCAACAACTTATTAACACTAACCAACTACACTGGTTTCGATCCAGATATTGGAACTAATGGATGGATTCTTGATACAGGTATTGACAAAGGTTTTTACCCAAGTAACAAATCTGTCGGTGGTGGTGTAAAAGTTACTTTTTAATTTGAGTCGGGGCTGCCTTTATGGCAACATTTCCTAACTTTTAAAAGTTTAGTAAATGTCCAAAAAGTAAAGCACCTGTCAATTATTTTAAAAAAAAGTCTATCGTTAAACATACCAGAACATTACATTGTTATAATCTGGTATAAAAAATAGTAACATGAAAAAATTAATCTTAATACCCATACTTCTGCTCATCATAGGATTTCAAAGTTGCGACAAAGATCGCCTTGACGTAGAACCTGTTGGTGAGTTTTTATCTAGCAACTTCTTCGTAACAGAAGATCAGGTGTTTTCAGGACTTATTGCTGCTTACGACCCACTAGGCTGGTCAATGGCTTACGGCCAATGGATTTCTTATGTGATGTACGGAGAGATTCGCTCAGACAATGCCAACGCTGGTGGTGATCCATCAGATGCCGATCAACCTGGCTGGCAAGAATTTGATGATTTCACGAATACAAACACCAATACTATTGGGCAGCCAATTTATCGTCGTAACTATATTGGGATCTTCCGTGCGAATACCGTTTTGGAACAATCAAATATAGAATCACCGACTGTAGATCGATATAAGGCTGAAGCAAAATTCTTACGTGCTTTTTATCACTTTGAATTGTTCCGCCACTTTGGACCTATTCCAGTTGCTGACCGTTTAATTACTCCAGAAGAAACGAACTTGGAGAGAAGCACAATGACGGAAGTATTCACTTTAATCACAAACGACCTTAAGGAAGCAGCAGCAGCATTACCAGCAGAAATTTCTGCTAGTGAAACAGGCCGTGCAACAAAAGGTGCTGCATTAGCTCTACTTGGAAAGGCTTACTTATACTGGGCTGATCTTGACAATGATGATGCTGCAAAATTTGGAATGGCAGCAGATGCTTTTCAGCAAGTTGTAGACTTAAACATTTATGAACTTCAAGATGATTACCAATCACTATATGGATTTTTTGTAGGTAACACTAGTGAATCTGTTTTTGAAATTCAGCACAATGCACTTTACACAAGCGACTGGAGTTGGTTTGAAGGAATTGATGGCAATGGTATCGTTCAGCTATGTGGTATCAGAGGGCTTTGTGACGATCATCCTGACTATCAGGCAGGTTGGGGATTCTTGTTGCCAACTGAAAGTTTGAGCAACCACTACCTTGCTGATGACCAGTACCGTCGCGACGTAGCGATGACTGATGAAGCAGAACTAGCCAGTGAAATTCAGGCAGCGGGATCAAGCTGCTCACCTGTGATTGATATAACACAAAACAATCCAATAGATGCGACTGGTTTTTGGCAAGAGAAGTTTGCTAACTGGAAAGCTTTTGAAGGAACGAATGAAAATGGTGGTGATCCAAACTTAACTAAGCCAGCAAATACACCAGTTGTGAGATATGCAGATCTTCTGTTGATGCTAGCAGAATCATTACACCGAAGTGGTGGTAGTGATGGAACAGCAATGACTTATATTGACCAAGTAAGAGAGCGAGCGGCTGGTCCTGGTGACAATAGCGGTACTTATAAAAACTCAGCGACTATCATGTCTGAGCAAGGATGGAGTCTACAAGATCTAATCTGGTATGAGCGCCGTGCAGAGTTGGCATTAGAAGGTGATAGATGGTATGACCTTGTACGATCTGGCCGAGCAAAAGCAGGTTTATTCGCTAACGATGGAAACAAAGAAGCTAATTTCTCTGACTCACACTTGTGGTTACCTATTTCTTTAGAAGAAACGGCAGTAGCTCCAATGTTGACTGAGTTTCCTGATGCTAGTTTATTTCAATAAAGGAAAAAAGGCGGAAGACGGAAGTTTCTAACGTATACTACGTTATAGGGAAACTTCGGTCTTCGGCCTTTTCCTCGGTCTTCGAACTAACACAGACTTACTAAACAATAATTATAATATTTTACTAACAACAACTTTTATCTTAAATCATTTAAAGTAAAAACGATGAAAAATTTATTTTCAAGATCAATTTTCGCACTATTCGCCTTAGTGCTATTTACAGTGGTTAGCTGTAAGAAAGATGACGAGTCTACGCCACCATCAACTGATGTATTGGTTGCAAGCTTCCAGTATGAAGTGAGTGCTACTAATCCATTTGAAGTAGCGTTTACTAATTTCTCACAAAACGCAACTTCCTACGCATGGGACTTTGGCGATGGCGGAACTAGTACGGACGAATCACCTACCTACACCTACACAGAAGGTGGAAGTTTTACAGTAAAGCTTACTTCTTCTGACGGAACAGACACTAGTGATAAATCAGAGACAATCACTATTACTGATCCTAATGCAGCAACTAACTTGCTTTCTGGATCAGGTAGCAAGACTTGGTATCTTCAAAGAGAAGGTGTTGCTTTAGGAGTTGGAGAAGCTATAAATGTCAACAATTATTGGTCATTTGGTGGTGTAACTCCTTTAAATTTACGACCATGTATTCTGGATGATCAATACACTTTCCATTCTGATGGTACTTTTGAATTTAATTCTAATGGTACTCTTTGGATTGACTTGGTAGCAAACGGAGGTTGGGAAATCAACGGAGTAGATGGCGAAGATTGTCATGATGAAACAGAAGCTGGCGTTTGGGGTGACACTGACCGAAGTGCTTTTGCAAGTGGTGGTTCTTATTCTTACGATTACGATGTAGCTGCTAACTCAATTACGCTTGATGGATCTGGTGCATACATTGGTCTTTGTAACAAAACTGGTGATGGTGACAATAATATTCCTATCGCTACTAAATCTTACCGAATATTCAACTTTGTTGATGGTGATGTTGCCGATTCTTTACAATTGGCTATAGAGCAATCTGATGGGGCTTTCTGGAACTTCTACTTAGTTAGTTATGACAATGCAGCTGACTTACCAGACATCCCTACAGGTAGTGGACCTCCAACTGGAAATGACCTTCCAAACGAAACACCTACTGCATTTTTCAACACTTTTGCTGGTACTGGTGCTGCTGACGTAGATGGACTAGTTCCTACTGAATCTGCAGTTACAATAACTCCAGGTGTTGCTGATCCTATGGGAGGAACAGCTGTTGGTGAGTACATTAGAGGTACAGCTGAGGCTTACTCTGATCTTAAATTCGCTTTGGACTTTGATATTCAGTTAACGAATTTCACAGAAGTATCTGTTGATGTTTACTTCCCTAGTTCAAATGACTATTCAGGTGCACTTTCTCAGCAAGTTGATATTTTCATGGCTGATGCTAGTGAAGACACACAGTTCTGGACAACTTGGGAATTGTTTGTTGATGATACTCAAACTGCAACTGACCAATGGATTACTGTAACACACCAGTTAGGTACTGCATTGACTAGAGATGACTTGGATATGATTGGACTGAAGATTGGTGGTGAGAACCACAATGAAGACGGTACCTTCTATATACGTAACTTCTCATTCCAGTAATTTTTAAATTACTTAACTAAAACCATACGTTTACTAAACTTTAAAAGTTTAGTAAACGTTGGTTTTACCATTACAGATGATCCTCCCCTTCTTACCTTTCTGTTCTCCAATTGACAAAGGAGTAGAAACAGCTCATCATCAGTTAATTTATCATTCATTGCAACTATATTGCATAAAAAAAAATCAACATGCGAACCTTACTAACTATCTGTCTAGCTTTATTATTCTTTGGTTGCAATACAAGTGATGACTTTGTTCCTCCAGTCAACACCACTACCATTTCTGTTGAAGACAAAACCTTTGACGAAGGCGACATAGACAACACTGTTTCTCTTTTTATAAAATTGAACACGGCTGCTCCAAAAGAAGTGACAGCCAACATCGCTGTAATTGATTTGTCTGCAAGTTCTGGTTCTGATTATAGCCTTCCAAGTCCAATCGCTTTGGTTTTCCAACCGGGTGAGCAGGAGAAGGAAATTATAATGACGATTAAAGGTGATCCTAATCCGGAAGGCAATGAGACTTTCTCGCTGTCTATTACCGATGTGGCGGGTGCTTCTATTGCCAATGGAACGGCTACCATCACCATTAAGAATGATGATGGCTCGACTACTGAAGTAACTATTCCAGAAACGGGTTATACCACTCCGGATAATTATCCTGGGCTTACCTTGATCTGGCAGGACGAATTTGATGCCTTTGACGATAGTAACTGGTCTTATGAAACGGGTACTGGTAATAGTGGTTGGGGTAACAATGAGTTGCAATACTATCGTGAAGAGAATACGAGCATTGTGGAAGGAAACCTTGTCATTGAAGCACGTGAAGAAAGTTTTGGTGGTAAGAATTATACCTCTTCTAGGTTAGTCACTAAAAACAAATTTGACTTTCAATATGGCCGTGTAGATATTCGTGCAAATATTCCTTATGGCCAAGGTATCTGGCCTGCGCTATGGATGTTGGGTACAAATATTTCTTCCGTTTCTTGGCCAGCATGTGGAGAGATTGACATTATGGAGATGGTTGGACATCAAGCTGCTACTACTTATGGTACTGCACACTGGGCAGATGCTAACGGTGATCAAGCATCATTTGGTAATAATTATTCGATAGGTTCAGGAATACTTAATGACGAGTTTCATGTTTTCTCTATTGAATGGAATTCAACTTCTATTCGTTGGTTTATAGATGATATTCAATTTCATGTATTGAGCATCACGGATCCTAATTTGAGTGAACTTAAAGGCCCTCAGTTTTTCATTATGAATGTAGCGGTTGGTGGTAACTGGCCTGGATCTCCTAATGGGACTACGGTATTTCCTCAGCGTATGATTGTGGATTATATTCGAGTGTTTCAATAGC
The DNA here is from genome assembly GCA_937921775.1 of uncultured Saprospiraceae bacterium. Classification (GTDB taxonomy): domain Bacteria; phylum Bacteroidota; class Bacteroidia; order Chitinophagales; family Saprospiraceae; genus CALGLS01. Next base: position 4,464 of record CAKZUK010000216.1, on the reverse strand, counting down.
ATTTATGAACAGAGAATGTAATTTTAGTAATTTAATTTACTAAGGAAACGGACTATGCTTTGCATGGTCCGTTTTTTTGTGTCTATACTGTATTTCCTAAAATGGAAGAACGAAATGTTCTGTCGCAACTAGGCAGCTTTATGTTGTAGGTAATTTTGTTGTTTTCCCGAGCGAAGTCGAGGGATAAGAAACAAAAGCGTAAAAATTTCGAGCGTAGCCGAGAAATACACCTTTGATCGGAGATAGACTTCTCGACTTACTAGTCAATTTAATTTACTCTAGGACGCTCGAAATTCCCTAGCCCTTAGCTTTGATCCCTCGACTCACTAGCTCGCTCAGGATGACAACGACTCGCCAGACACTCTCGTCAATTAATCAACTTTCTTAATCCTAAATTATCCGTATTTTGCGCAAGCAAACATATTTGATTAAAAAATAAAGAGGTGTCAAAAAAAATAACCATTATCGGAGGAGGACTGTCAGGCTTATTGATGGCATATCGATTGAAAGGAAAAGGAGCTACAGTATTCGTCATCGAAGCAAGAGATCGTGTGGGTGGACGAATATTGACACTTGAAAGTGAAACGACGGCTCCAGTTGAAATGGGGGCAACTTGGTTTCATCAGGGGCATCATTACCTTGCTAATCTATTGCAAGAGTTAAAAATACCAACGTTTATACAACATATGAAAGGTGCTACATTTTATGAACCAACTCCGGGGGCTCCAATGCAGAAAATTCAATTGCCGCAACAGGCACCGAGCTATCGGATTGCTGGAGGAAGTGGAGTGCTCATTCAACGATTAGCTGATCAATTATCGGATAGGGAATTGTTTTTGAATCAGCAGGTAGAAAGTATTAATTTTGAAAAAGATGGCGTAGTAGTGAGAACGAAAGATAGGGAATTTGAAGCAGATCAAGTGATTTGCTGTCTACCTCCAAAGTTGCTCGTTAATCGTATTCAGTGTCAACCTGAATTGCCTTCTGAGTTGATTAAGGTCGCACAACACACGCATACCTGGATGAAGGACTCTGCGAAAGTGATGTTGACTTATGCTAAACCTTTCTGGAGAGAAGCGGACCTTTCTGGTGCTATTTTTTCCCGAACGGGAGCGATGATTGAACTTTACGATCATAGCAATGCTGAATTGACAAAATTTGCTTTGGGTGGATTTTTAAATCCTGCTTATCATCAAGACTCGAAAGAGGAGCAACAGGAAAAAGTTGTTGCTCAACTAGTTAGTATTTTCGGTAGCGTTGCCAAAGGCTTTTTGACATACGAGGATTTGAATTGGGCAAATGAACGGTATACTACGAATCCGCATTCGATTGATCCGCAACCGCATCAGAATAATGGACATCCGTTTTATAAGCGAACTTGGTTTGATGGGCGTTTGATTTTTGCTGGAGCGGAGACTTCGGCGGAGCATTGTGGAAAGATGGAGGGGGCGGTGGCTTCAGTGGAACAATCGCTTGATCTTTTAGAGATTTAAGGAATTGGAATAATGTAATTTCTGACAGAATTTTCTTTATAAGACCTAAAAAACTATCCTCTCAGAAAAAACTAAATCGTTATTTTTAATTAAAAGCAAATTGTCAAAAAATAAAGCACATAAAGAAATACGGGATGAAGTGATCCTTGCTTACCGAAAGGTGATATTGGAGCGATATGACTATACTTTGTTAAAAAATCGGACAGATCTCCCCCACTCTTTTACGGAGGAACGAGTTAATGCTTTTAAAGATTATTTTCTCGACTACCTCTATCCGCTTCCGGCTAAACGAGTGGAGCTGGATGAAGCTTTTGACAGCTTGGATAATTACATCAAACATCCTGAAAAATTGCTGCGGCTAATCATTGATTCTGGACGATTACTTTTTAAGTATGGGCGGCATCTTCCCAAAATATTAAATGCGGGAATTAAAGCCTTGCGTTCCTTTAGGCGAGCGAATCATTTTGAAGAACGTTTGGTAGAACAGGCTATTTTGCAACAGCTAGAGACTCCTTACGGTAAAGTTGAAATTGAATTATTAATTCGTGCCTTGCCACGCGAAGAACTGGAAGCTTTTATAGATAGTAGTCGTAGCCTTTTTGAAATTTTGCATGACAGAACCTTGGTTGTAAAGATTAAAGAAATCGTTGGACACTTGATTGAAAAAATGAAAAAACGACCTACGGTTTATACGCCTGTTGAAGTTCGTGGAATGAAGATAGGGGAAGATATAATTCGACAAGGTGATTTGCTCTTTGACCAGTTGAATAAGGAAGAGCAGAAACTTATTTTTCAATTAGTGATCAAAATGGAGCGGGAGATTTTGGGTCAGATTTTTTCGAAGACCTAACGATCCAGAACAAACAATTCTGTAAATTGCTTAGTTCGTTGGTCAACAGCTCGACGCAAACCTGGTGCATGTAATCGCATTCCAAATTGTAGTTGCACCGTAAGGCCATTCGCCTCCATTTGAATATCGCTAGATTTTATTGGGCGGTTGCGGTAATTGATTTGAATCGCAGAAACGTAACGATTAGACTGATAGCCTAATGAAACGGTCAGATCACTAATAGGTAGCAGTTGCCATTTTTTAAAATGATATTTACTATTATCATGCTGGTAGCCCGTTCGTGTATGTGCAAAACCACCAAGTACAATACCAGATACAAAGAAATTTTTAGCCAGCACTTGGGTATAGGTGTAACCACCTTCTATTCCATTTTGTCGAAAGACATAATTTGACAAAACATTATTGAGTTGCTCTTCTTCAATCAAATCACTGTTGCTCTTGAGTCGCAGGTATTCAATGCGAAGTGCCGCTAGAAAAGAACCATGACTTTTTAATTGTCGCTCTGTTAGTTGAAGCGAGGAGCGCAAGGAGTATTTGTTTCTACAGAAAACGTAAATCGGGTTGAGGTACATGTGCAAAAGTTGTACATCCTGTCGATTACCATAAAAAGCTTCGACATCACTATTATCCAAATTTACTTTGTGAAAACCTTTCATACGTTGTATTCCAGCATTAATCATCATCGACTTGGGGAATAGCTGTAGTTGAAAACCAAAAGATGAACTATTGCTTTTTCCATTGAGCAATCGAGTTGGTACACTCAATCCCATACCCCACTTATCAAACTGCACTCGGGTACTAATCACCGTGGCAGTTTGCTCATAATCCAGCGAAGTAGTATTATTGGCTTTTATAGAAATATTACTCTGATGGAAAGCAACAGAGGTAACTGCCTGAAGATCTTCAGGATAGGTTTGAATGTAAGTGCTGTCATAAGGATTTTGACCAAACAGCAGCCCACTCAGCAATAATAGCAAAGGGAGTAATGCGTTTCTCATAGTACCTGATTGTAAATCAAAAACCTTACCAACATAGATGGATAAATTATAATGTGTGATTGGGGTGGAATACTTGGAAAAGAGGTAAACGTAAAAAGCGTAGGGAAATAGTATTAGGAAGGGAGATTATTTTTGAAAGTCGGATGAAGAAAGATAGAAGATCGAATAGCTTGACTGTTAAGTTCAAATATCAAGTTCAAGCTCTTCTTAAATTTTACACAGCCTATCTCCGAGAGAATGGCCCCGAGCTTGCGACCCGATAGACTTGAGTTGTAGTTTAAACTTGCACCAAATAAGATGTATTCACGATCGTGGACAAACTTTTATATTTTACATTTTGATTTTTGCGGTTTTACATTTCACAGCCATACTGGTAGCCAATCTAGCTGCCAGATTTACACCTTGCTTCGAATGCCAAAATCAATTGTTGACCGACTTGTTCCGTCCCCCCTCCCTCTCCAAATACTTCCACAAAGGAGCCGCATGCATCGCTTGCACAATCTCATTATTCATCAACAATTCTTTTATCTCAGCTTTACTAAACAGATGAACGCTAATCTCCTCTCCAGGATCGAGTTCTTGCTCTTGTAATAATTCAAGATTGGTGGCCAGAAAAGTATAACTCAAATTGGTATGGGTACCAGGATTAGGAGAGCAAGTCATCCAAAGCTCCCACTCTCCATTTCCGTATCCCGTTTCTTCAAGCATCTCTCTTTTGGCTGTAGCCAAAAAGTCGTTATCTTCTGCATCGTGAACACCTGCGCAAAGTTCGTAAGATACCTTTTGCAAACCATGCCGATACTGTCGAACCATTATGAATTGCTCATCTTTAGTCAAAGCAATTACGGTGACCCAATTCGGATATTCTAAGATATAGTAATCGTCAATTTGATGACCATTCGGTAACTCTACCTGATCTTTTCGAACGGTTAAATATTTGCCATGGATCAGATAATTGGATTTGAGTGTTTTCCATTTCATAGGATATTATTTTTATCAAAACAAAAAAGGAACAAGCATTCGAACATCTTTTTTATACTGTACATAATCTGCTCCGAAGACTACGATCAGTTTGCGCTCTTCCAATTGAATTCCGATCAAAATATAAATAAGAGACAGCAGA
>CAKZUK010000215.1 GCA_937921775.1 uncultured Saprospiraceae bacterium | reverse complement strand
CCCCTCTTAATTTATTAGTATGACCATTATCGAAATTTTAGAATATCACCTAATTGAAATTGGGGGATACATATTAACTCCAGCAAAAATTGCTACATCTGTCTTTATCCTTCTAGGGGCAAGGGTCTTATATGGTTCTATAGATAAAATTTGCTTAAATCGGTTTTTCAAAAAAAGAAATATTGATGTCGGTCGTCAATTTGCGATTAAGGCAATGTTTAAATACCTTATTTATACAATGGCATTACTTTGGGCTATCCAGTCCTTGGGAATTCAATTGTCTGTGATATGGACAGCAGTAGCTGCATTAATGGTAGGAATCGGCCTTGGTTTACAACAAACCTTCAATGATTTGCTTTCTGGAATCATTTTGTTGACTGAAGCCACTGTAGAAGTCGGGGACATCGTTTCAATCGAAGGATTACAAGGAACAGTAAAACGGATTGGACTTCGAACCTCTAAAGTAGAAACAATAGACGAAGTTACTATCATCATACCTAACTCAAAACTCGTAGGTGATAATGTCATTAATTGGAGTCATACAAAAACCCCCACTCGTTTTCACATACCAATAGGCGTATCCTATAGCTCTGATATTGATCTGGTAGGAGCTTTATTGTTAGAAGCGGTAGGAACGCAAAAAGGAGTTTCGAAATACCCAGAACCTTCTGTTCTATTTACAGATTTCGGGAGCTCTTCTCTAGACTTCAAGCTCTACTTTCATAGTAATGAATATCTTAAAATTGAATCTATTAAAAGTGAAATTCGCTATAAAGTTATGAAACTGTTTCGCAATAACGATATTGAAATTCCATTTCCTCAAACAGACCTTTGGATAAGAAATAGTGAATCTCTTAGTTCAATTCAAAACAGTCTACATACAATCAATTAAATTTTCTTTTAAAAACTTATCTCAGCTCAGCAGTCACTAGCCGTACCAGCGAAGTATCCCCGTCTCTTCGAGCCGCACAGGTTTACCGATCTTTAGGTTCGAAAAAAAACACTAATACCTGTCTGATCTAGCGTTAAGCCAAGCAGGCATTCAATCCGTTAGATCCGCGCCCGTCTGGCAAAAAAGCGCCAGCCTTAAGGCTAGCCCGACAGATTCCCATCCTACCTAACGAGCAAACAGGTCAGAAGGCAATTTGAAATTGCCATTGATATTTCATTGAAACTGCCACTCTAACTGACATTTCATTGCAACTGACACTGAAACTGCAATTGCCACTAACAACCTACGCCTCCGCCCGATGAGCCACCGGCGGATCCTTAAACGGATTCCGCAAAACAGCATCCTCTTCCGGCTTCAAATAATCTAAGATCGGCGTCATAAACTTATTAGCAAAATTATTGGGATGTCGCATATAGCAATACATCTGATGTGGCACCGCCCCAACTGAGCTCTTGATTTCAGTTGCCGTTCGTGCAAAAACAATATACTTAGATTGGCGGTCGATTCCTTTTCGAATGATATCGTAGAGGATATTCATGTAGACCTGATATTGGCGATTACAGTCCGGTTGCATACCGAGAAAGTGTGCTTCGGTTTCGTGACCGTTGACGATGGTCGTGTAGAAGGCTACTAGTTCGCCGTCGAGGAAATAACCGTCGAGTGTGAAGTCATCTTTAAATGCACGTTTGAGTGCGGGGAGATAATTGGGATTGAGATTGATAAGATTGAAACCTGAATTTTCTGCCACCATTTGATACAGATCAAAAATGCGTTGGCTATATTCCACAATCATCGCTTCATCAAAACTGCGCTTTTCCAAATCGCCAAATTTCTTAAAAGCACGTTTGGTACGCACTCTATATTTGGAAGACATGGCTCCGGTATAATCTTCAAAGGTTTTCCAGGAAGCTGGTATTCCCAGAATCATGTTGGGTTGAATGGTAAACTCGTTGCAAGGTGTTTTTTGAAAATCTCCCTCATTTCGACTTGTCTCAAAGAAATCTTTTATCAAAAATCCAGCAACTTTTTTTTCTGTTCCGTCCAATTCTTCGCGTGCCTGATTCATTCCTTCATTCACCAAATCAAAGGCGAGTTTTGCGCTCACTGTATTGGATTTGAAATAATAACCATGTTCTCCCGTAAGCAATAAGTTTCCACAAATCAGAGTAGTGAACTCCGCCTTAGAAGCGACCAAACCTTTGAGGTAGCGGCCAATCGTATTAAAGAAACAAGGTGAGGCCTCATTCTCTTTTATGTTCAAACTTTGTTCGATATTGAAATACTGGATTTGGCCAATAGCCACCCCTACAATCTCCTTATCTTTTCTGAAAAGTAGATAACAAAAAGACATACCATCTGGCGGATTGTTTTCCAGAATTTCTAGATAAGTGGCCTGAAGAAAGATATTATCTTTCGGAGCTGATTGATCCCACAAGTCTTTAAATTCCTTTATAGAATGAAAAAAGCCGGCACTAAAGCCTTTTTGCGAAAGTGCTTTCCAACTTATTGCATTTGATGCGGCAAAGGATTTGGTACTTGAGTTCATCTATCTTCGTAATATTTTTATTCTGAATGTCCGAGATGCATTTCTATCGTAAGATAAATGCTTTTTGGCAAAGAACTGTTCTAGAATGCAGGGTTTAAGATTTTGTTAGGGTTTTCTTGGTTTGTGAAAGCTTATTCATGTTTCTTAGGACTTAAAGAGGCAGTAGCAGTGGTAGTGGCAATTGCAGTGGCAGTTTTCACTCGCTATGGCCCCCGTCTGGCCGCTTACCGATCTTTAGACCTTCGTGACGAACGGGCTTCGATCGCAGGCCATTGCAACTGCAACTGCCACTTTAACTTCATCAGTCTTCCACCTCCTGCTCAGTAGCCCAACGCTTAATCTCCGCCAAAGCAGCTCGATCGTCTTTCCAAGCTACAAACTCAGTTTGCCCAAGCCCTTTATAGCTCAAAAACCAACTTTGAATGATCTGCTGAGCAGCATTATATTTGACCATGAAAGTGATATAATCTGTTGCATTTATGATTTGCAGGCTAGTATCCACGGGTATCGCGATGATTTTGGTATCAATCTCTCCATTATCCAATAACTCCAGAGTAGCCAATGGTTTAACTTCAATAATAGTACCCCGTTTAAGACTTTCACACAATACCAGCACATCTAATGCATCACCATCACCACCCTTTTCAGGATCCATGTAAGTGGAAGGAATGAAGCCATAGTTTCCAGGATAAGGTAAGAAGTCAACGGACCTTTCCTTTCCTTTTATTTCCTCTACTTCAAAACGTTTGTTGGAGTAGTTGTATTCCGTTTTCTTATTGGTACCTGCAGGTATTTCAATGATCACATTGATGGCTCCCTTTTCGGTAAAAGTAGGCATCGCTCCGTAGGTAGATGGCCCCTGCTTACAGCCCAATGCTAATAACATTGGCAATAACACAGAAAATAGGTAGATTAATCGCATTCGTTCTTTCCTTTTTGTTTAGGTCAAAGGTAGCTAATTCAATTAGCAATTGTCAATTTGCAATTATCAATTTACAAGTGCTTATTACTCCTCGCCAATTGTCAATTTGCTCATTGTTTATTGCGAATTATTGCTCATTGTTTATCGTGAATTGACAATTGCGAATTGTCCTACTAGCTACAAATAGCATAAAAAAGTTAAATTTGCCCTCTTTTTTAAAACATTAAAGGCTGGTATTCGCTTATAAAAGTCGCAACTTACCGAGGTCTACAAAATATATACAACATGAGTGATAAAACATACTTCAACCCAGAGGATTTAAAGAAATTTGGTAACATCACTGAATTTCAAGAAAGTATGGGTAAAAAATTCTTCGAATGGTATGGTGAGGTCTTTGAAGAAGGTGCCTTAACTGCTAGAGAGAAATCATTAATTGCGCTAGGCGTAGCCCATGCTATTTCTTGTCCTTATTGCATTGATGCCTACTCTACTGACTGTCTTAAAAAAGGTGCGGATGAAGAGCAAATGATGGAGGCGGTTCATGTAGCTGCGGCGATACGAGGTGGAGCTACCTTGGTCAATGGGGTGCAGATGATGAATCATGTGAAGAAGGTTAGTATGTAGTCTTTCTGTCTCTGAGATAGAGATGATTTTAATTTAATTAGAAAAATAAAAAAGGGACGTATGATGCTCAGGATAAAGTGTTCGCGTCAGAAGACGCTTCCAAATTCCAAGCTCCTACTCCCAACTCTTATATTATGGCAATAAAACAAAAAGGTAAGTCACTAAAATCTAAATCTAGTCAACTTTCTGATTCATTTTTCCAACTGGATGTGTTGAATGGTAAGGCATTGGTGGATGAAAAATTTCCGTCTTTTGGGAAGAAGATTGGTGAACATGGATGGATGCCTTTGAAACCTGAAAAGACTGAAATTTTCCAACTCAATATCGGTAAACTTTGTAATCAAACTTGCGCACACTGTCACGTAGATGCTGGTCCGGATAGGAAGGAAGAAAACATGTCGAAGGAGACTTTGCAGCGTTGCCTTGAACTGATCAAGATGATGCCGGATGTGCACACGGTTGATATTACGGGTGGTGCTCCTGAGATGAATGCGCATTTTCGTTGGTTTGTGGAGGAGTGTACTAAACTGGGAAAAACGGTAATGGATCGTTGTAATCTAACCATTATTATGGCCAACAAAAAGTACCATGACATGCCTGAGTTTTTTGCAAAAAACAAAGTACATGTTGTTTCATCACTCCCCTACTTTAGTAAAAGTCGAACGGATAGCCAACGAGGTGATGGCGTTTTTGAAGACTCTATCAAAGCACTCCAAATGTTGAATGCAGTCGGCTACGGACTTGAAGGAAGTGATTTAAAATTAGATTTGGTTTACAACCCTTCCGGCGCTTTTTTGCCAGATAGCCAGGAGACTTTGCAGGCCGAATTTAAGCGACAGCTAAAAAGAAAATACGATATAAGCTTCAATAAGCTTTTTGCGATTACAAATCTACCCGTTAGTCGCTTTTTGGACTATCTGATTGAAAGCGATAATTATCAAAGCTACATGCAACTATTGGTGGAAAGCTTCAACCCCGGTACTATTGAAGGTTTGATGTGTCGCAATACGATCTCAGTTAGTTGGGATGGCTACATTTATGATTGTGATTTTAATCAAATGCTTGATTTGAAAGTTGCTGCTCCAAATGCTCAACATATCAATGATGTAGATTTTGAGCAATTCAATAATCGTAATATTGTGGTGAATCAGCACTGCTATGGCTGCACGGCTGGTGCTGGGTCTAGTTGTGGTGGTGAAACGGTTTAGGGATGTGAATGTGAATTAAAATGGCCTTCTATCCTAGGGCTCCGCCTTGGATTATTCCAATTTCGACCAGTCTGGTACATGATTAGGTTCCAATTCTTTCAAGCGTAATAAGGGCAATTCTAATCTTGCCTGGCGGCCAGACAGGTTCTAATTCTCCTTCTCCTTCTAATTCCTAAGCTAAAATTCCAATTTCCCCCTTCAAAAGTGATACATTTGTCTAAACTAAATTCAAATTTTTCACATGAGACAGATTACCAACCTTAGTTGCTTTATCCTTACTATCTTCATATTCAGCTCTTGCGTAAGTAGCCAAAAGTTCAAAGACATGGAAATGGTCAAGAACCGCTACCAACGTCAGGCAGATTCGTTGCGCAATAGTCAAGCAGATAATAGTGTGGCAGAGGCTTCACTTATCCAACTTGAAAACGATGTCAAAAACTGCGAACAAGAGCTCAAATCAACTCGCGAACATTACTCCAGTCAAGTTACTTATGCGGAGGACTTACAGGTTCGCTTTGATGAACTTTTAGAGCAAAATAAAATGCTGTTAAATGCTTCCTCTAATGATATTCAAACGCTCAGCGAAAGCAAGGCTGCTTGTCAAGTTGATCTCGATAGAAAAACTCGTGAAGCAGAACGACTCAAGTCTGCTCTAGCTGCCTGCGAAAGCAGACCAATTCCTGAAGCACCTGAACCTATCATTGAGAACTGCGACGAATTCCGTAGTCAGGTAACTGAGCTCAACAACTTACTTCGCGAAAAAGATCAAGCACTACTTTCCTTACGCAACAAAGTAAACCAAGCACTTACCAACTTTTCAAGTTCAGACCTTTCCGTTAGCGAGCGCAACGGAAAAATTTATGTCTCACTAAGTCAGGGCCTTTTATTCAAACCTGGTAGTGATCAAATCGACTGGAAAGGTAAAAAAGCAATCCAACAATTAGCTGGAGCACTCAATACCAGCAAGGACGTCAACATAATGGTAGAAGGCCACACCGACTCTAGCGGAAGTGCTGATAAGAATTGGGATTTAAGTGTTCGTCGAGCAACCTCTGTTGTCAAAGTATTGACAGGTGCTGGAGTTGACCCCAAACGTGTTATTGCTGCCGGACGGTCTTTATATCTACCAATCGCGTCTAATAGCACTAGCAATGGTAAAGCACAAAATCGACGAACTGAAATTATACTAACTCCTAACTTAGATGAGTTATATAAGTTGATAAATCAATAAGGAACGGAACAAAATAATTCCGTCAAACTAGTTTGTAATCCCAACTTGTCCGGTAAATGCAGTTAAAAAAATTATGCTTAAGCTTTGTACTAATCTTTCTCTGCTTACCAATGTGGGCGCAGCAGACAGCTCGTTGCGTGATACAACAGGTCGATAAACCAGAAGATTTAATAAGACAAGCTGAGATAGAATTGCATACTCAAAATTGGATACGCAATATTGGGGCACAGGCTACGGTTCGCGAAGTCATTACTATTCCTGTTGTTGTACATGTGATTTATTTTGATGAAACCGAAAATATATCGGACCTACAAATCTTTAGTCAACTACAGGTTTTGAATGAAGATTTTCGATTTTTGAACGAAGCTACTGATCGTATTCCTCAAACATTTCAAGACCTTGCAGCTGATGTTGAGCTTGAATTTTGCTTGGTCAATGTTGATCCGGATGGACAAGCTACAAATGGTATCACGCGTACTCAAACAACATACGAGTGTATTGGCAACACCCTTAAAGAGCCAGGTCTCACTCCTGACGGAACACCAAGGTTGTATTATACTGACTTAGGAGGTCGCGACATTTGGGATTCACAATCTTATCTCAACTTATATGTAGCAAATACCTGCGATGGCTTTATAGGTCGAGCCAAATTGCCGGGCACTGTATCACCCAATGAAGATGCTCCAATCATTGACAATGATCATTTTGGTAGCAACTGTACTCCTACTTCATTTCCATTTGATCTTGGCCGAACGGCTACTCATGAGGTCGGACATTTTTTCAACTTGATTCATATTTTTGGAGATGCAGATGAATGTGATATTGATGATTTAGTGTCAGATACTCCTTTGCAGAAAGAACCATATACGCAGTGTCCCAGCCACCCTCAAGTCTCCTGTAATTCCCTTGATATGTTTATGAATTTCATGGATTATGTTGACGATCGCTGTATGCTTATGTTTACTACTGGACAGAAGAATCGCATGTTGGCCACTTTAGCTCCAGGTGGGCCTCGCGCTGGATTGGCTACAAGCAGCTTATGTGGTGTGCCCGCTGTACCTACAGAAGATGCTCTTAGGGTATTTCCGAATCCGGTAGGCAACTGTCTTCATCTTGATTTTGAAACAATAGCCACTGGCACTATAGATATTCGCCTTTACAATGCATTTGGTCAACTAGTTTATGAACGAATAAACAGTAATACTTTTGCACTGAAATCAATTGACACAACGAATTTGACGGATGGTGTTTATTGGCTAGTGGTGGAATATGGGGATGATCGAATTTCCCGAAAGGTGATAAAAACTGGGGCTTGGAATTAGAATGGCCTTCTAATATAGACTCAACGGTTGAGTCAAATATACTAACTCACGCTCAGTCTGTCTAGCCCCTTTGGTCGCAGGCTATACGAATAGATCCGACAGGTTCTAATTTCCAGTCCCAAGCCCAACTTTACACTTCATCATCCAGTTTCCAACATCTTTCCTTATCTTCACGGCAAAAATAAACAATCATGAAAGTATACGCTATCCTCATGGTTCTGGCTATTTTCTTAGCACAGGATTGTAACAACCGGACTACTGACACTTCTTCATCTGATAATACAACGATTGATTTGGGTGAAAAAAGAGTTTTAATTAAACTGAAAAAAAATCCTTGCTTTGGGAAATGTCCGATTTACGATATGACAATTTTTACGGATGGTTATGTGGAATTTAACGGGCAGCGTTTTACTGATAAGCTTGGTAAATTTTCTAAGAAAATTCCAGAATTTGTAGTAGCTGGTTTGTACAAAGAATTTGAGGCCATTGGTTTTATGAAAATGGAAGAGAACTTTCCATCAAAATTACCTGACTTACCTAAAACGAGAATTACATTTCACCCTGATGCAAAAACACAGCGCACGGTTGTGGGTGATAGTTTCCGCCCTGAAGAACTACTAGCTCTAGATAAAAAACTAACAGAAATTGCGATGTCTGAAGGTTGGACCTTACTAGAGAAAAAAGAGAATAGTGACGAACTCCCTGATCATTTCATTCGCGACCAAATCATTGCTAAGTTCAATAAGGACATTGACATCCCTACTTATATCGAATCGCACAAAAAATATGGTTTAGACATCAAAAAACGTGTCGCTCCAAAGTTGGATTTATGGTTACTGACCTTTGATACTTTAAAAATAAATCCTTCTGATATGCTGCTTTTATTGAAGGATGCTGACGAGGTGGAAGAAGCTGAATTTAATAAGCAGTTGAATAATCGGAATGGGCGAAACTGATCCTGCGGAAATGGCAATTAGAGTGGCAGTGGCAATGACAGTTTTCACTCGAACGTGAATAGAAGTTGGAATTGGAATTGAAATTGAAATTCATTACGTAACGTATTCGTACTGTTACATCCTGCTGCGTTGGAAGGAAAAACTGCGACTGTCTAACGTTTACCAAACTTTGAAAGTTTAGCAAACGGCCGAGCTGAGCAACTGCAACTGCAACTGAAACTTTAACTGCCACTCCATTGCAACTGTCACTGCCACTGCAATTGTCATTCCTATCGCTAAAATCCACCAAACTGTCCATCGGCCCTGTTCCTCTGATAGGGAACTTTTAGGAAGTCCATTGATCCTGGTTTTACTTTTAGGGAGAAGTTAAACACATTTCTTTCAGGAGCCCAGCTCATACTCATTTCCCAGCAATGGAGATCCCGATAAAAAGTAAAGTATGGGTAAACCAATCGCTTGGATCTAAAGTCGTAAGAGATTTGCTTGATAGAAATACGCCACTTTTCAGTTAACTGGATATCTCCGTCGAGACGAACATTATGCGTTGTGATGGCGAAAGTGTCTTTGGCAGAACCGTTACTTTCAATACGTGTCAAACCAGCATTGATCTGATGACTGAAGCGGAATTTCCCTAACATCCCTAAGAGGCTTTCCTGACCTACGCTCTGCTTCTTTGGATCGGCTTTAGCTTTTACAGGTTTGCCTGAAAATATATCCACTAGTTTCTTAATCGTAAAACCAGTGTTTAAAGAAGCGGTTGCATTACTAAATCGGAACAACTTTTTACGCTGATTCCAAACCAATTGATTTTGTCGTTGACCATCTTTAAATACATAAGGATCAAAAGATGCGCGCAAACCCAGTCTTGAAAATCCGTTTAGAATATTTGTATTTCCAGTCATACTAATCAAACTCCAGCCCATTGAATCAGCAGCAAGATTGTAAGCACCTGAAATATTAATGGCATCCAAGACCTTAAATTTTTGAAAAGAAGAGTCTTTTTTAGAATAGTACTTTCCTTCTATCAGATTACCAATACTGTAGGTTAGGTTCATCTTTTCACCTGCAGTAGGTGCAGAACCGTAGAGGCCTCCTTCAAAAATAGAGTATTCTAAAGGATCCACATCTTCTAGCGTAGTTTGTTGAACTTCCTTATAGTATTCCCAAAAATCAGTAGAGAAATCGGGTGTATAACTTAAACCAACATTCGGTTTGATGACATGACGCATACCACGTAGCCAGCCTTTTTTGAATTGAATTAAACCAAAAATTTCGGTACGCACGTTGGCGTTGGCACTAAAGGTACGAAGTGGTTTGAATCCATATTTTCGTACATCTTCTATTGTTCCGAAGGAAGTCGTATCTAAAGAGAAAGTCATTTCATCTTCATTGATCCAGATGGTATCAACAACGGGGCTCGGATCAAATTGCTTTTCAATCGTTTTGAAATTCCAGATTTCGTCGTAGCTAGCTCCCGTCGAGAAGTTGAAGTATTTGAGAAAACGGAATCCGGAGGCATCTACTTTTACCGAATGTTTGACACCAAATTGTGCATCGTCCAGTGTTTGTTTTGTAAATAAAGTAGTGTCTGTTGATGTGAATTTATTTTGTGCATTCCCGCTATAAGTAAATCCAATTTTTTCGTACCACTGTTCTGGTTTCCCGGGTTTTCTTCTTCCTTTAAAAGGATTGACCCGTCGCATATTAAAATTCAAATTTGGAAAACTAACGTCTACCCTTCTCGATTGCGAGTTTTGCGAGTGGCTGAATCCAGCACTTAAAGTGTATGGTTTCCCTGGGAATATTTTGCTAAAACTAAGATTGGAGCTCAGGTTGTTTTGAAAAACAGACTCCGCATCATTCTGCACCTGACTTTGATAATTATTGGTTTGCAGATTAACACTACCACCAAATTTATTGGTTGGGTGAGCCGTTGCATCTTGGTTGTGCGTCCAACGAACTCCAAAAGATTGATTGTTGAGCAAGCGAGTAGACCCTGCAGCTTCTGTTCTTTGATTGGCAAAGTCTAGAGAAAAGCTTCCGTTGTATTTATATCGTTTTTTATAGCGGGATCTGGCGTGTACTCCAAATGTTCCTCGCGTATAGATATCGCCCGTCAATTCCAAATCTATGTAATCATTGATTGGAAAATACCAACCAATATTTTTAAGACCAAAGCCCCATTGTTCCGAATATTCGTAATCCTGAGGAAAGATCAACCCCGTTCGTTCTCCTTGCTTCAGTGGGAAAAAGCCAAATGGCAACCACAGTGGAGTTGGTACGCCTCCCAATTCTACGTTGGACGGCCCTACCACTACTACTTTATTGGGAACTACTTTTTGCTTACCACTACGAATACCAAAATGCGGATTGGGATGGTTACAAGTCGTAAAAATTGCATCCTCACTGTAGATGTGGTCATCATGCTGATGTCCCTCTGCTCCCTTCCCTGAGAATTTTCCTTTTCCAGCCCTAACGTATACATCATTATATTGAGAAACCGCGTCGTATATGATCCCTTTACTGGTTTTGAAATTGTATTTTAATTTTTTGGAATCAAAAGCTTCTTCTCCATCTTGGAATTTAGTGACCCCCGACCCACGTCCCAAGCTATCTTTTATTCCTTCAGCAATAACAATATTGGTGGTCCAGTCGTATACAATATAATCCGCAGTGAGGGTTATGGTCTGGTACTTCACATATGCCTGACCACCCAAACCCCAAAGGTGGACTTTGTTGTTTTTAATATCATAGCGCATCGAATCCTGACCAAAAGACTCGACTTCTGCATCAAGAGAGTCTTGAGAGTAAGCAACTTTAGCCGTTTGTCGGACTTCAAATTCGAGTGAATCTATTTTTGTAAAAGCAGAATCAAGCGGATTACCGAGAGAATCGAGTGCAATAGTGGTAGAATCGGACAGAATAGCGGTAAAACTAGTATCAATGGCAGGTATACTCAGCGTATCTGCCTCAGGAGTAATCTGTGCTTTAAGCGTCTGTAAGCCAAGCATTAATCCCAAAATTATTATGAGTACTTTTGTTTTCAAATAATTAATTGTTTTTCTTTGTGTCTTAGCAACAACAAAAAGTTAACTTGGCCAGCTGCAAGCAATTAGTTGAAGCTAAACGACGCAGGAAGTTTGCTTTAGCTAAATGCCAGAGGGTAAAGATGGCTAAATTACTTTTTGTGTCATTATTAACTTTAAGTGATGTCATTAAATCTTCTTACGAAACGCTATCAGAACAATAAAAGATGAGAACGATACTATTCCAATTAACGATCATTTTCTCGGTTCTACCCCTTGTTAACAAGCACTTTAACACTTCCTTAAAATTTAACAATTCAGATTGCGCACAAGGTAATATTTTTAACAGTACGCACAGTGCAAAAGAATGTAACAAAACGCATTGTTTTTTTGCCAAAACTGATAAAAATAGTGCTTTGATCCCTACTCCTGACTTTGGTACTGAGATGGGCAAATATATAAAATCTAACTTTCACGAAGATGATAGTTATTCCATTAAAACAGTAGTGATTGATGCTGGACATGGAGGACGGGATGGAGGTACTTCCGGAAAGTATTCTGTAGAGAAAGATATAGCGCTCAATATAGCTTTGCGATTGGGCAACAGCATTAAAGGCAACTTTCCCAATATTCGTGTCATTTATACTCGTACCAAGGATGTTTTTGTCAATTTGGACAAGCGATCCAGCATTGCCAATAAAAATAAAGCTGATCTGTTTATTTCTATTCATTGCAATTTCTTGGAAGATGGTGGTTCTGTAAAAGGTAGTGAAACCTATGTAATGGGTTTGCACAAAGCCACTGAAAACTTAAATGTGGCCAAACGAGAGAATTCCTCGATTTTATATGAGCAAAATTATCAGCAAACTTATGCTGGATATGACCCCAACTCTACCGAAGGGCATATCATATTATCGATGTACCAAAATGCCTATCTCGAGCAAAGTATTCTCCTTGCGGATAAAATAGAACGGAATATTGCCAATTATGCAAGAAAAAGGAGTCGTGGTGTCAAGCAAGCTGGCTTTGTCGTTTTGAAACAAACCACTATGCCTAGCGTTTTAGTTGAAACGGGATACCTTAGCAATTCAGATGATGAGCGCTATTTATCCAGTGATAGCGGGCAATCCGATATGGCTATTTCAATTCTTAAGGCATTTATGGAATACAAAAATGCCATTGAAGAGTCTGAAACTTCAGGTAGCTACCAAACGACTGTCAAGCGACAGCAGGTCTCAACAACTGACTCTGCTTATGAACCTGCTCAGCCTGCTCCTGTTCGCAAAGGCATGAATCCATCACTTCCAGTAAATAGTGCTGAAACTGCCTATGATGAGCGCATTCAATACAAAGTATTACTAAAATCATCAGAAAAGCTAGTGGATACCAGCAAATTACCTTGGAAAAACGTTTCTTATTCGGTGCAGGTAATTCAAGAAAATGGCGTTTACAAATATATGGTTGTAGGCTTTAAAACAAAGGAGGCTGCAAGTATCGCTAAAGATAAGCTGAGGCGACAGGGATTTAAGGAAGCTTTTGTAGTGATGTATAAAGGTGGAAAACGCGTTCATTTACCCTAGGGATATCAGTGGAACGATTGAAATAAGTGGTGGATGATTGAAATCATTTTATTTAGAAATAAAACATAATTCATATTAGCGGGAACTTAGATTTCCCCTTTCAGTCTTCGGACTAAAAAACACAATACATGTCTAACGAAAGTAAAATTGGAATATTAGCGATTGTAACTATTGCCGTATTCATTATTGGATTTAAATTTATTAAAGGTCAAAACGTTCTTTCTTCTTCACAACTTATTTACGTAAAGTATGAATCAGTTGATCAACTATCGGTTTCTTCTCCTGTTCTTTTAAGCGGATTCCAAGTTGGTGTAGTAAGCGATTTATACCTTGATCCAGATAATATGACTTCTATCATTGCGATTCTTGATATCGACAATTCCATCAAAATCCATAAAGATGCTGTCGCAGAGATCATGAGTGCCTCCATGATGGGTGGCAAGGCCGTTCGAATTTCCAACAACAAGCCTTGTGCTGGCGGAGACTGTGCCGTGAGCAGTGGTTTCATCAAAGGTCGTACTTTAAGTATGCTAGAAGCGATGGTACCTGCTGGCGATGTAGAACAATATCTAAAACTTGCAAAAGAAAACCTCGGACCAGCTTTTGATGATCTGAATGCAAAACTTAAAGATCCTAATGATGATAACATGATTGGGAAAACGTTTCAGGACTTGCAGTTGACTATGGCTAATTTGAATGCTGCTACTACGAAACTCAACAGCATGCTTGCCAATTCTTCTGGCAAGTTAAATGCGACGCTTGCAAATGCACAATCTATTTCTGGCAATATAGAAGCCAACAATGAAAAGATCAGCACAGTACTTGACAACTTTGCAACACTTAGCGCAAAGCTCAATGAGATTGATATGAAAGGAACGGTTGATCAAACTAAGACGACTCTAGCAAGCACAGACGAAGCGATCATCAAGTTGAAAACAACCTTGGAGAGTGCGGACAAAGCGCTCAATGAGTTTGGTCTTTTGGCAAAAAATGTGAACGAAGGAGATGGTGCGATCAGCATGTTAATGAAAGATGAAGCTTTCGCTCAAAAGCTCAACAAAACAGTAACTGATTTGGATATTTTATTGAAAGACTTCAAAGATCATCCTTACAATTATATGCCTTTAAAATCCCGAAGAAAAGTAAACAAATGGAGAAAGAAGGACGGGGAGAACAACTAGGTCCACAAGAAGCCCCAAAAAAAAGACCTCAATTGAAAGCCATTCGCAATAGTTACGCGGACATGGGGGTAGAAGCTTTTTACAAAAGCCAAGGATCCGTATATACGAATCCTCACTTTCCCTATATTGACACCCTTCTTCGCAATAATGAATCTCGCATTGACTATCGCAATATCCTTGATTTTTGTTGTGGTAGTGGCGAGGTGAGTCGTGTACTTTTGGATCTTGGCTACGAGCATTCGGAAGGCTCTGATCCTTTTACACAAAGAGCTTATGTTACTGCGATGAATAAGGCTTGCCTTGGTTACTCTTTTCAAGATGTGATAAAAGGTAAAATGGATGGTCGTCGTTACTCTTCGATCATTTGTAGCTTTGCCATGCATCTTTGTCCTGAGAAAAAATTATATCCTTTGATTCAGCAACTATTTAATTGTACTGACCAATTGGTTTTGTTGACACCACATAAGCGTCCCAAATTGGATATGGTGGATGGTGTGGTTTTGGAATTTGAAGACTTTACCTTGACTGCGCGGGGGAAGAAAGTTAGACTGCGGGGCTATCGGAGGAAGTAGAATGGCAATGACAATGGCAATTTCAATGGTAATTTTTCCCACTATCATCTTTTTCAAACGCGGAACTCCGCGATCGAGTGAAGTCTCGCAGCAAAGCGATCTCTCAGACATGCCAGCGGCATGACGGTCTCTCAGCAAAGCGGTCTCGCAGCAAAGCGATCTCATTAAAAAACATTCACTTCACGAGACAAAGCAATTCCAAATTTCTTCTTCACTGAAGCTTGTATCTTTTCTGATAATTTCAATATATCTTTTCCTTTTGCATTTTTATAGTTGACTAAGACGAGAGCTTGTTTGGCGTGGCAGCCAGCGTCACCGATTCGTTTGCCCTTCCAGCCTGCTTCTTCGATTAGCCAGCCGGCAGGGACTTTTACGCGGCCATCAGCTAATGGATAATTTGGAATTTGTGGAAATGCCTTTTGTAGTTTTTTGAAGGCACGAGCAGATAGTTCTGGGTTCTTGAAGAAGCTACCAGAGTTACCAATTTTGGCGGGATCGGGTAGCTTGGTGGAACGAATATGGATAACAGCATTACTCACATCTTTGATGCTTGGTGTTTTTACTTTCATCTCCGTCAGTGTGTTTTTAATGGCGCCGTAGGAGACATTTACTTTTGGAGATTTAGAGAGTTTTAGAATCACTCTTGTAATGAAATATTTTCCTTTTAGCTTTCGCTTAAAAACAGATTCACGATAAGTGAATTGACAATCAGCGTTTTTGAATTTCTCTAGTTTACCAGTCTTTAAGTTAATGGCTTCTAGTGCATGAAACACATCTTTGAGTTCGACTCCATAAGCACCAATATTTTGTATGGGAGCTGCACCTAATGTTCCCGGAATTAGAGATAGGTTTTCGATGCCTCCTAATCCTTTTTTTATGCACCAAAGCACAAATTGGTGCCAGTCTTCTCCCCCACCTGCAGCTACGTAGACACTATTTTTGAAATCGCGAATGATCTGCCTTTCTTTAATTTCGTTTTTTAGGACTAGTGCGCTTACGTCTTTGGTAAGTAGCATATTGGAGCCACCTCCGAGTATAAAGTAGGGGCCTTTTTCTGCAGGAATTAGCCTTTGTAGTTCTTCGGTGGACTTGATGGTGAGGAAGCGCTTGGCCTTCACGTTCATACCGAAGGTGTTGTAAGCTTGAAGAGGGATATTGTTTTTGATGCTTGTCATATAAAGGTCTCAAAATAACTTTACAATTAGAAAATAGAGTCCCGATAACTTTACTGTCTAGACAGAAGACTCTCAGTAACTTCGCGTAAAGGTAGTGATAGTTTGTAATTTTATTTAAGCTAAGAAATTTTCAAATGTAAATCCGGTATTATTCATACTTTTATTGACACGATTTAAGGGTCCTAGTCCTTTAAAGTCCAATTAAAACCAAAGAGTACAATATCATTATAATTAGATAAAGATTCTAAATGTACATTTTCAAAACGATAATCATAAACTACATGAAAGGAAAAACCTTTAAATAGTTTAAAGCTTACCCGAGCGTTTAACCGAAGATCATAATCTGCACTTTCCTTGAGTGATTGAAAATAAAATAGCTGATAAAATAAATTGATTTTCTTTTTAGCAATAGCATATCCATTATCTAATCTAAATAAAAACAATCCATTTTTTCGATTAGAAAAATCTCGTTCACTATTTACAAATTCGGAACCATTATAAGTTGAGCTCTCATTGGCAACAACTGCTAACATAGATAATTTCATTGCCCCCTTGTCCAGTACAGAACCTAAGCCTATTCCATATTGATGCCTGTTCTTTACTCTATATATTAAATTATTATCAAAATGATAAAACGCCCCTGGGTAGAGTTTCTTTTTTCCATTTGGATAATATTTGAGTGTAGCTAAGTCATACCAATTATCTTCGATCAGCCTTGTATTTGTTTTGTTGTACCTGTATGTGGCATTATTTTCCAGATGCCAATTATTGTAAAGTAAATCTACATTTACCCCCCCTCCTGCTACCACTTGGCTGAAGGTTCCCGAAATCCTTCTACCCGAAACACTCAAGTCTACTTTATACTGTAAACTATCTTTTTGGCCTTGACCATAGGATGGAAAAGTCATCAAAAACATTCCTATAAAAAAAAAGGAAAGAATATATTTAATCTTAAACATGCTATTTATTTTGTTTATCCAGAAAAAGTAATAGCGACTTGAGTTTTCAATTCAAATCGCTATTAGATATGCACTTTATTGGCGGTAGTTAAGGGATGCGGAATTAATAATTATCCTTAATTATTTATTAACCGCTTTAAGCAATTCAGTTGCAGCTAATTTCCCAAAACCGTTAGCTGCCTGAGGACTTGCTCCCGAAATTAATTTTCTATCCATGTGGATCGTATTATCAGCTGCTTCGTTAATAATCGTAACGCCCAATTTGTTTAAACGCTCCCCGTATATCCAAGGCATAGCACCTGGCGTATAACCTATCGATGGCCCTTGTGCATCCACAGCATCTGGGAATGAAGCAATTTTGTAACCCTTATAAATAAATGAATCTTTGCCTCCGTCTAAACTTGCAGCTAACAATGCTGCTGGGCCATGACAAATAGCAAGCGTAAACATGTCATTGTCATGTGACCAGTGAAGTACTTTATTCAAATCCTTATTTTCTGGTAAGCCAAGCATAGCTCCATGTCCTCCTGGGATAAAAATGGCTACATAGTCCGTGCTGTCACTCATAGTGTTTTGAACAAAGTCTGATAAACTTCCAGGGTTCTCAAATTTCGTCTTGAATTCAGAATAGATCGTTTTTATATTTTCATCTTCTCCTGGCATTGCCCACATTTCAATTTTGGCTGATTTCCCTGTTGGCGTTACAATATCTACATCAAAGCCGGCATTTTTTAAATGTAATATTGGTAGCATCATCTCGACAGGATGATTTCCTGTTGAAAACTTTTCACCATTAGCCATAGTCATGTATCTCTCTTCAGTACAAATCATTAATACTTTCTTATTCCCTTTATGGGGATTTTCAAAAGTAATCTTCTCATAATCTGTGGTTACAGATGTTGCTAATTTTAATGCAAATGGAGATGGAATGTATGCACCATCTTCAGTAGCTGTTGGTTTGGATACGAAGTAAAAGGTGACAAAAGCAAGGAAAAGTAAAATTGCTAAACTGATTAATATTTTTTTAAACATGATTTTTAATTATTTTATATTGAAGTTGTTGAATGACTGAACTAATTTTAAGTAACTCACGGAATTACTTAATTTATTTTTATAACAATTTTACCTTTCGCTCTTCCTGATGCAAGGTGTGTGAATGCCTCAATACTCTCAGAGAAGGGATAAACTTTATCTATGATTGGTTTGATTTTTTCATCTTCGATCAATGATTTAAGTTCTCCTAAATGGACACCATTCGGGTGCATGAAAATAAATTTGTACGAAGCCTCTTTTCCACTAATTAACTTAGCCAATTCTTCTGGCAATTTGTAGTCTGCCATTCCGAACATTTTAGCACTATCTTCATCTAAAGGACCAACAACGCTGACCACTTTCCCACCTTGCTTAATAACTTGAAAAGCTTCCAATGAATAGTTCTTACCAAGTGTATCAAACACGATATCTGCGTCTTTTACGATCGCTTTATAGTCCTCTGTTTTGTAATCAATGACTCTGTCCGCTCCAAGAGCTGCGACCCATTTCACATTGTTTGTACTGGTAGTGGTATAAACATAGGCTCCCTTAGCCTTGGCATACTGAATCGCAATGCTACCCACACCACCGGAACCTGCGTGAATAAGAACTTTGTCGTTCTTTTTAATCCCAACATGTTCTAAGGATTGTAAAGCAGTAAGTCCTGCTAATGGTATGCTTGCAGCTTCTTCGAAAGATATATTACCAGGCTTTTTGGATACTGCCATATTAGTTACTGCAACATATTCTGCTATGGTCCCCATTTGTTCTTGAGGTACTCTAGAATAAACCAAATCTCCTATTTCGAAATTGCTTACTTCAGCCCCTTTTTCGACTATAATTCCACTAACATCGTAGGCGCTAGTGCTAGGAAATGGAATAGGGAGCATGTTTTGTAGGTTGCCCAGAATAATACTTTTGTCGATTGGATTAATGGCCGCTGCCTTAACTTCGATCAGTACATCTGTTGCTTGTATGGTAGGTTTACTTACTTCGTTAAAGACCAAGCTGTCTTTAATTTTACCGTATTTTACTAATTGTAATGCTTTCATTGTTGTATCTTATTTTTTAATTTGATACAAAAATAAAGCAAAGACTTTGAATAAAAATTGACCTATGGTAAGAAGTTAATTTTTTGTTTTTTCAACTCTAATACGACTCAGGCTTTCTTGTGTAATACCTAAATAAGATGCGATGTGATAATTCCGAGTATACTGCTCGATATCGGGATATTGTTCTAAAAACAAATCATATCTCTCCGAAGCAGTCAGTTGTAATTGATTCAAAATTCTCTTATGCAAACTAACTACGTGACGTTCTAAAAGATGTCTTTGAAATGGTTCGTATTCAGGGAATAGCGTAAGTATTCCGTCAATTTTTTTAGCATTAAATTCGAGGACTTTTGATTCTTTAAGACATTCTACTGTTAAGCTTGCGGATTCATTATTATGGATGGCGATATAATCACTTATCCACCAATTTTTAATAGCAAATTGCAAGGTATGCTCTTTACCGTTTTTATCTATACAGTATGACCTTAGGCATCCATCAGTCACAAAATATATTTTGTTTACATCTTGTCCTTGTCGGATCAAAACCGCCCCTTTAGCAAAGGTCTTTTCTTTTGAAATAGAAAAAAGATATTCTTCTGCTTCTAAACTTAGTTGAATCCTATTTTTTATCTTTTTGATTAATTCTTTCAAATCTAATAATGATTTTAATTTAGACCTAGCTCAAACAGTGTACAATTTGTTATTAAAACGTTACAAAATCGTAGCCCCAAAATCCTTTTTTTACTCGGAGGAGCACTTGTGTCTTTGGGTCAACACCTTCGAAGGGATTGGTTTTAGTTTTTAGGCGCTTGACTTCATCGTCTTTAATTACAAAGATGTAGTAGCCAGTTACATCCATCTGTTCACCTTGTAATTGTCCATATTTACTGGAATAAAAAGCTCTGACGGAGACCATCTCGACGGGCTCTTCTCTAAGTGAACTAAAGGATAAGGTATGATTCATCACTGAGGCGATCAATGGAAAAAAGACCATACTCAGTAAGAAGCAACCTACCCATATTTGAAACTTATCTAGTAATTCCATATTGGGTTTATCTTTCATCAGATAGTAACCAATTCCGCCTCCAAATAGTCCGCCCAAAAGGATCGCTCGAATCACTAAGGATCCAATGTTAAAAGTGTTATGAAAATACTTTATTTCAAAAACGAATAAAATAATCACAAGTAGGATACCTATGATAATAGCAATCGATTTGATATACTCATCTCGCTTTAGTTTGATGCGGTGATTTCCGCTTCCTGGTGTTGGGAAAAAGTCGAACATAGTGATAGCGTTTTTTTATCAAAAAAATTGGATTTAGAGGTCGAAAATTGATAGTCCGCTCTAACGTAAAATATACGCGTAGCTAAGATTCCGGAAAACTTTCCACCTCTAAATCCAACTTCCCTCTCCCCTATATTTCTTTATTCGCCTCAAACTGCAGCTTGGCGAGGTGGCTGTACGCTCCATCTTCCATTGCTGATAATTCTTCGTGCGTTCCTTGCTCAATTATTTTTCCATCGTCCATCACATATATGCAGTCAACTTCACGAATGGTTGCGAGACGATGTGCAATGATGATAGAGGTACGGCCTTCCATTAATACATTCAATGCATCCTGTACTACTTTTTCGGATTCAGCATCTAAGGAAGAAGTTGCTTCATCCAGCAATAGGATCGATGGATTTCTTAGGATAGCTCGCGCTATTGCAACACGCTGACGCTGGCCTCCGGAAAGTTTAACGCCACGCTCTCCGACTATCGTTTCAAACTTTTCAGGAAACTGATCAATAAAATCAAAAGAGTTGGATTGCTTGGCTGCTAAAATAACATCTTCTCGTTTAGCATCCGGTCTTCCATAAAGAATATTTTCATAAATGGTCCCACCAAAAAGCATCACCTCTTGTGGTACTATCGCGATTTGATCTCTAAAGGCAGAGAGTTCATAATCAGTACTCTTCTTTCCGTCGACTAATATCTCGCCATTAGCGAGCTGATAAAAACGTAGTAATAGTTGTACAATAGTTGACTTACCCGCACCGGAGGTTCCTACTAAAGCGACCTTCTCACCAGCTTTTATTTTGAAGTTGATTCCTTTTAAAACTTGTATGTCTTCTCGCGTTGGATAAGCAAAATGAACCTCTCGGTATTCGATGTCACCATGAATTTTAGTTTTCACTTTCTCAGATGGATGCTCTACATTTACTTCACCTTCGGTATCAAGAATTTCGCGGATGCGTTCTGTTGCTCCGATCGCTCCAAGGAGTTGCGTATAGAAATTACCGAGTCCAGCAATCGCACCACCAAGGATAGCAGTGTATGAAACAAAGGCGATCAAATCACCAGAAGTCATATCTCCTGATATCATCAAATGTATCGCTTGCCAAATGATAAAGAAGAGCGCTCCAAATAATACGGAAACAATAAAAGCTGAGAATAAGGCACGTCCTTTTGCAAACTTCATAGCGATCTTTACCAAACCATCAATTGAGCTTCCATAACGACTGGCTTCAAACCATTCGTTGGTAAATGACTTGACGACATTGATCGACTGCAGCGTTTCACTCAATATGATATTGGTATCTGCCAAGCCTTGCTGGCGTTCTTTTGAAAGTCTTCTAATGATTCTTCCAATAAAAATGGCACCGATCACAATGACGGGAAAAGTTAGCAACATAATTAAGGCCAATTTCCAACTGATCAAAAAAATCAGGACTATACCTGTAATCATAATAATAATCTGTCGAACAAACTCTGCTAGGACAATAGAAAATGCGCTCGCTAATTGTGCGACATCGGCAGTGACTCTACTAATCAATTCACCTACCCGATTTTGTTCGTAAAAGGTAACGGGAAGTGTCAGCATCTTTTGGTAAACAGCTTTTCGTACATCTGCAATACCACGTTCACTCGCATTTGCAAAAAGCATCACCCGATAATAAGAAATGACCCCTTGTAGTATCAGTATAACTACCAAGAACCAACCAGCCTGCGAAATGGAGAACATGGTATTTTCAGAGTTTCCGTCAGCCACATCTACCATCTGACCCACCAAATATGGAAAAATCATGAAGACCAGACTACCAAAAAATAGCAGTACCAGACCCGCTATGAGATACCACTTATAGGGACTAACAAACTTGAAAATCTCAAGCGCCTTCTTAAAACTCTCTTTATTAAACTTAGGCTTAGGAGTTTCCTCCTCTTCTTTTCCAAATCTTCTTGACATATAGGTTTTATTATTAGGTGGCAAAGGTAACTAAGCGAATGGAGAAAAGTGAATTAGAGACAAGTTGGAGCTTGGAGGAGCCTAGTTAGAGCTAGCGTCTAAGGCCGAGGCCGCCCCTAAAGGAAACTTCCTTCTTCCTTTTCCAAAACTCCAATCCTTTCTCAATAATTGATCATCAATAGCTTATACATGAAGAAAAAAAATACCTGACTAGAAATACCAGAAAAGGGGTAGAAATGTAAAATTTGGAACACATTTCGCAATGTAGTAAGTATACCCATTAACTTCCCTCCTCTTTTTTCCCTCCGCACATTTTTCTTACAACAACCATATTCAGTTTTACTGAACTTTACGACCATGAAAAAACAAACCACTTCTAACATCACCATCTGGGCTAGTACACTTCTTTTACTACTTTGTTCTTTAACAATTAATGCTCAAGATTGTTTCTTTACTACTTCATACGAAATTATCGATATCGCAAATAATGGTGATGGCACCTGCGATTATACTATAGACCTTTGCGCTGAGGTTGACGAAAATGCCGTTGTGCATACTATCGAATACAGCGTATTGTTTGACAGTGATGGTGACGGTGACGATGAGTCGATTGTAACTTATAATTTTACACCAGGGATTCAAATTCCAAATGGTAGCTATTGCTTGTCTTCCTCTGCTCCAGCGCAGACGTTTACAATCACGACTCCATGTGGCAATGATATTATGTTGGTCGTAACTGGCGTTAATAATGACACCAATGAGGAGTGTATGAATTTAATTGAGGAGATCGTTTTAGGAACTGCGGATGATACTGATGTTGCTGAAGTTCAAAACGATGATGAGTTATTAATGCCTGAAATTTCTGATAATAATTCGAACAATATAATTCCTACGAACTTTACTCAAACGGCAAAGGCCTACTCTTTGTATCCGAGTCTAGCTCAAAACGTCATCAATCTTGAATTACCAACAGCTAATGAAGAGCAGCTAGATATCTTCTTGACTGACATGAATGGTCAGATCCTTGCTAACTTCTCACTTGAAGCTGGCGACACTAAAAAACAGATTGCGGTAGATGAGTTGAACCCAGGGCATTACTTTGTAATTCCTGCGAAAAACAATTTAGGATTGAATCCAAAATCATTTGTAAAGTTGTAAACTTGGCTTCTACGGCAGAGCTGTAAGCGAAAGGTTAAAAAAAGGGGGCAACCCGATTTCTGAATGATCAGGAATCGGGTTGTTTTATTTTGGGAATGTCTTAACACTCTAGTTAAACAATTCTAAAAGGGTTTTCAAAAGGCTGGTTTGGAATAGCTTTCGATAGTATTAAGGTAGAAAAACTACTAAAAGAAACTATCATGAATTCAAAGCACTTAAAAAAAATCACTCTTAGTCTTGCCATCGCTTTATTGGCAAATCTATCCACTCATGCACAAAATTGTATCTACTCTACTGCTCACGACATCGCAGAAATTTATAACAATGGAGATGGCACCTGTGATTACGAAATAGATCTCTGTGCAGAAATCCAAGGGTCGCCACGTCCTAAAAGAATACTTTATACGGTTGCCTTCGACAGGAGTGGAGATGGTAATAAAGATAGCGCATTCACCTACGAATTTGACCCGCCTGGAAATCATATTTCAGATGGCACATACTGCCTAAGCACTATGTCAGGTAATGAGTCATTTGTAATAAGCATACCTTGTGGAGCTGAAGTCAATGTCAGCATCATTGGATATACCAATAACTCCGGAAACAAGGGTGGCGATTGTATCGGATTTTCTGAAAATATTAGTACCGCTGCCCTACCGGTGGAGTTAGTTGATTTTCATTCTACCATTATCGACGAACAAGTATTGCTGGAATGGACAACTGCTTCAGAAATTGATCATGACTATTTTGCAATAGAACGAAGTATAGATACTGAAGCGTTTAAGACGATTGGTCAGGTGAATGGATCAGACGATAGCTATGAACTAAAGCACTATACTTTCATGGACCAGAGTCCAGCAACAGGCAACAACTTTTATCGCTTACGTCAGGTTGATTTAAATGGGCATACCGCGTTTTCAGACATACGAGTGGTTCGCTTAAGTAGCATTAAAGATTATGTCATCTACCCCAGTTTTGCCAGAGAAAAAGTTACTGTTAATTTTGGTAAACAACTGGAATCTGAATTATCCATTCGAGTGGTAAACATGAG
This sequence comes from uncultured Saprospiraceae bacterium, assembly GCA_937921775.1. Taxonomy (GTDB): domain Bacteria; phylum Bacteroidota; class Bacteroidia; order Chitinophagales; family Saprospiraceae; genus CALGLS01. Next base: position 8,090 of record CAKZUK010000215.1, on the reverse strand, counting down.
TGGTAAACTGGTGAAAGAAATTCAGGCTGGTCGTGGCCAAAAAGAGCTTATAATCGAAACAGCTGATTTAATGTATGGAGCTTATATGGTCACCTTTGTGAGTGAGGGTGACCGTGATAGATTGAAGTCGGGGCGATTTTTAAAGATTGGTTAAATGAGCTTAAAATTGAGCTTGAATAAATTAGCCATTAGCTTGGGGACACAGAAAGTTCACTCTAATTTGTTTTACTTTATAAAGTAGATTTAAAAAGCCAAATTTTGATGATCAAAATTTGGCTTTTTAAATGGTTTTTACTTTTAGACTTATCGTCTCTACTTCTCTTCTTCAAAAGTATATTTTTCTAAATCTTCTAACATCTCTGCCAGATTCGGTTTTGGTATCAAACCACTCATTCGTTCCAACTCCTGTTTATTTTTAACAAAAATCAGGGTCGGCATACTCTTTACTTTAAAGAAAGCAGATAACTTCGGATTCTTATCTACATCCACTTTACCCACCACTACCCTATCTTTGAATTCACCAGCGAGCTCATCGATGATGGGACCGAGTACTTTGCAGGGACCACACCATTCTGCGTAGAAATCTAGGAGGATTCCTTTGTCGGTGTTTAATGCAATTTCATTGAAATTGTCATCAGTGATTTGAGTTGCTTTGGATTTTTCTTTTTTACTGAAGAACATGGTGGTTGGTTAAATTTTTAATGATGGCTTTGAGCTTTCTTGTAAGTAACGGGACCAAATTATTTAGATATTTCCGGTTTTACAATAATTTCCTAAACGATTGACCGATAGGGAATTAGTGTGGGAATTTTTTAAAACCACCAAAAGGAAATATTTAAATAATTCCGTTAAACTACTTATAACGTGATTTTGGGAGAATTGTTTGGGTGGTCTGGAGAAGAATTAGAATGTGAATTAGAATAGCCTTCTAAGGTAGCGGGGCGGACATTCTCTTCAGTTCCATATTACTGGCCATTCTAATTCTAATTTCGACCAGTCTAGTACCTAACAGGTTCTAATTCTAATTCCTAGGATTATTTCCGCCAAACCTGTTCCATCTCCATCATACTCCCAGCTTCCAAAGCATTTTTATTCCCTTGCAAAATCAGGTCGAGCTTAGAGAATACTTCTCCGGGGAAAAATATTTCTGTAAAGACGTTTTGTCCATTGTCAATAAAAATTTCAATGGAAGCAACATCTATCAATGCACGAATCGTCATTTCTTTTGAAGAAGAAGATCGTAGCACTTCATGCATTCCTGCGAAGTCCGCTGAGAAAGAAGTATCACCACTATTCGTTCTATCGAAAAAGAGCTTTCCTTCTTGAGTATCAAAGTGGAAATTTACTTTTTCATTTTTAGTATTGGACAGTTGAAAACCGTAGATCCCAGCTTGACTGACGTCGTATGTTAATGTGATATCTGCGAGACCGTTTTCTGGTAATGTTGTCGTTTTATCAGCAGCGATTTCCATTGGCTTACCTTTATGCAACTTGTTTAATTCCTTTACGGGATTACCAAGTAGCATTGGAATTCCATTGACTTGTTTTAGACTAAGGTTCCAAGGAATGGTCATAGCGGAGCGCCATTTTTGGGTAGGTACTACTTGTGCGTAAGCCCAGTTGCTCAACCAACCGATGAAGATTCTGCGGCCATCCGTTTCCGGAACATCGGACCAAGTGATCCCCGCATAGTTATCTGCTCCGGCATCTAACCAAACTGAATTGGAAATCTCAGCATGTGCCACTTCATCTGCAAATGTGATTTGATCGACACTGACGTGTCCCCAAGTTTCCGTATGTTTGTCTATGATTTTTATTTGTGCTTTTTTGCCTTTGAGGCGACTTACGTCCCAACCTTTCCATTCCAGTTCTTCAGAATTTTTTGCTTCAGCTTCTCGCACTTGCTTGCCATCTACCCTAAGTGAAATATAGGTTCGTCCTCTATGTTTGCCACCTCCGATTAAAAAATTAATAGCATCTTTTTCTATGGTGAATTCTTTTGAAGTTAGTGATCCTACGGAAGTATCACCTCCGGTAAAACTATTGGCTACACCAGATCCCATCAAGCCCGCAACTGTTTTTTGATTTGCTAAAGCACCTTTTGCTGGCTGTTTGCCAAAAGCAGTTCCTTCCACTGACCACTTGCCATAACCATTTTCAAAATCTTCAAAGACAATTCCCTTCGGCGACTTAGCTGGCACCTTGCCCAATAACTTCATGAAGTCGGAATCGACTGTAAATTCCTTTCCATCAAACTGTCCGATAAAATATTGTAAGCCAGAACCACCGTTAGGATTTCCAGGATTCATATTTTGTAGGATGACCCAATATTCTTTTCCGTTTTCATCTTTTAGGGGAAATAAATCGGGGCATTCCCAAACCCCATCATGACTTCCAACATCTTTTCCAAATGTACTCAAGAAATTCCAATCCTTCAAATCAGCAGAACCATAAAACATCAAATGATCTTGTGCAGTTACCACCATGATCCATTTTTTTGACTCTTTGTGCCAGATCACCTTTGGATCTCTAAAATCTCTGAAACCAGGGTTTTTGACAACAGGATTTCCTTCGTACTTTTTCCAAGTTCTTCCTTTATCTGTGCTGTAGGCAATCCCCTGTGTTTGGAAATCATCCTCCACCCCAGCTTGTTCCTTTGCCATATCGTGGTAACTAAATATAGCGACTAGCGGTGGTTTATTATTTTTGCCAAAACCAGAAGTATTATCCCAATCCACTACGGCAGATCCCGAGAAGATCATACCATGTTCGTCTGGATAAAGTGCGATGGGCAAATGCTCCCAGTGTACCAAATCCGTGCTAATGGCATGTCCCCAGTGCATAGGTCCCCAAGTCGTTCCTCTAGGATAATATTGATAAAACAAGTGATATTCCCCTTCATAGTAAACCATACCGTTGGGATCGTTCATCCAATTGGCTTCGGGACTAAAGTGAAATTGTGGGCGGTGCTGTTCGGTGTAATAGTCTGCATTTTTCGCTGCTTCATTTTTAGTTGTATCTACTTCCTTGTTTTCTTTACAGGAACATGCAAACATTATACTTGCGAGTAAGAATATTTTAAGTATGATTTTCATAATTATGGTTGATTACAGATGACTTATTCTGGAGTACAGTTTTTTTTTTGATTCCATCTAAGGCGGTTTTACCACATAGTACCTTATCGATCAAGTCTATCTGTTCTATATGCCTACATGGTTTTCAAACACGTTAAGGAGCAAATTGAGTGTAAACCAAATATCAAAATGATTCATTAGTTATTTAATAAAAAACGCTCCATTATTTTCTCATTAAGCGGTGGAATAGCTCCTTTTTGAGTTGCCACAAAAGCTCCCGATTGACAAGCTTTTTCCAAACAATATTGAATACTTTCTTTTTGTATAAAATAGTGGATAAACGTTGCCAAAAAGGCATCACCACTTCCTACGGTATCGACTACATTTATTTTAATGGCATCAGCATTATACAATTTTCCTTCGGCATAAACTTCAGCACCTTTTGCGCCAAGCGTTTGGATGACGGTTTGAATGGAAAAACGTTCAGTTAGCTGTTCATAAAAACGATTTGCATCTAAGTCGAACATCTCAATAAGTAGCGCCGCTTCATCATCGTTTATTTTTAAAATATTGCTTGCTTTTAAAAGAGTACTTATCAGTGAATCAGAATAAAAATCTAGTCTAATATTTAAATCACAAATATTAAGTGGAGCCAATTCAATTAGTTCAAAAAGTGTTTTACGACTACGTTCTGATCTGCAGGCCAGCGTTCCAAAGACAAAAGCCTCTGATTGTTTCACCAATTCCTTTGTAGCATCTTCGGGGTGAATGAAATCCCAAGCTGCCGGATATTTAATTTCATAAGAGGGATGACCTCCATCATCTAAAGTCACATCTACTACTCCGGTACCTCTTGAATAATCGACTACGGTATAGGTGGAAGGAACGGACTGTTGGCCCATTGCTTCTAGAATCTCTTCACCGTTTTTATCTTTTCCAATTTTGCTAACCATGTGGCCTTGTGTTCCCAATTGTGTAACATGTGCTGCTACGTTGAATGGAGCGCCGCCTAGTTTTTTTCCCTCAGGGTAGACATCCCAGAGTACTTCACCGAAGCAGACTATGTATGGACTTTTGTGTATCATAATTATCTCTTTAATATTTTGAAAATTTGAAGACGAAAGACCGAAGTCGAAAATTTCCTTCTAAGGTTTATAAGCGCAAAATGTAAAATCGCAAAAGACTAAATGTAAAAGTTGCTCGATATCGTTGAAAAACGCAAAATGTAAAATGTAAAATGTAAAACCGCAAAAGGCTAAATGTAAAAGTTGCCCGATACTGTAACTCCGCGCTATAAGAGAACTTTTACATTTTAAATTTATCATTTTTCGGTTTTACATTTATTAACTTACTTCACAAGCTCCCGCTCTATCTGCTCCAAACTCTTCCCCTTCGTCTCCGGCATTATAAAGAGCACAAACAACAACTGGAGGACCATAAATCCAGCGAAGAAGAAAAATATTGGATAAGGGTTGTCACCAAAAATACCATTCTCCTTATCAAGAAACATTGGTGTAATCTGAGTAATAATCGCAGCAAATACCCAATGTGTCCCTGAACCAAAAGACTGCCCCATTGCTCTGACTTTAGTTGGGAATATTTCAGAAATAAAAACCCAAATTACGGCACCTTGTCCGATAGCATGAGAAGCAACAAAGAGTAAAATAAAGATTAACAAAAGCGTGGGACTAGCTCCCGTAAGGAAACAATAAGCTACCATTCCTAAACTAATAATATAACCAATCGAGCCCCAAATCATGAGCTGTTTTCTTCCTGCTTTATCAATCAGATACATCCCCAACATGGTAAAAATTAGATTAACGACTCCGATGGCTATGGAATTCAATAAGGATTCTTCACCGCCGAGTCCGGCACTTACCAATATTTCAGGAGCGTAGTATAGTACGAAGTTGATTCCGGAAAGTTGATTGAAAAAAGCGAGTAGGAAAGCTAATTTAATTGGAGTTGAATACTTTCCGTTCCAAAGACTCGCCTTTACCTTTTTGTTTACCGATGCTTTTATTTCAGCGATAGATTTGCTGATATCTTTTATACCCATTGCTGTAAGGATAGGTTTCGCCGCTTCTTCGTCACCTTTATTAATAACCAACCATCTAGGACTATTTGGTACACCTAATACCATCACGCAGTAAATCAAAGCTGGAACGGCTTCAGCAGCTAGCATCAATCGCCAGTCAATACCCCCTCCTACTCCTTTTAATAGATAGTTGCTGAAGAAAGCGATGAAAATTCCGAATACAATCATGAATTGATATCGGGCTACCATACCGCCACGTTTGTCGGCAGGTGCAATTTCTGAAAGATAGGTTGGTGCAGCTACAGAAGAGGCCCCCACTCCCAATCCTCCAATAAATCGAAAGAATGAAAAGGTATAGGGATCAGGTGCCATAGCAGAACCTAGAGCAGAAACCAGATATAAAACCCCAATCCAAAAAAGTGTTTTTTTACGACCATACTTATCACATGGAATTCCTCCAGTCAAAGAACCGATGACTGTTCCCCAAAGGGCCATTGCCATAATAAAGGTTCCGTGAAAAAATGGTGTGGTGTTCCAAAGTTCTTTGATAGGAAGGTTTGCGCCGGAGATGACTACGGTGTCAAATCCGAATAAGAAACCGGCCAGAGCTACTGTGGCTGACCAGTAAGAGATGTTGTTATTTTTCATTTTGTATGTTGGTTTTGCTAGAATGAATAGCTCTAATTAAGTCAAAAAGGTACGAAAAATAAACCCATCTCTGTAATATTCCACATCAACCAGAACAAAACTACGCTTGATTATATACAGCTAGCAATCCGTATGAAGCGCCAATCTCCTTTGCACTAATTTACTTAAATACAAAGAAAAAAACAAACACAAATCAATTAAAATCATTTACAAATAACAAAAGGGTCGCCTCATTTCTGAAGCAGCTCTTATATTTAATGATCTATGCTAAATTATTCTTGATCTATAAACATATTAGACGTTTTACTAGTTCCCAATGTATAAGTTACTATTGGTTGGTTCCTCCTATTTTGTAGCATGCTTTTAAACATAAAGACCTCCTGTGTTTTGATTGTATGAGAATAATCAAAAATACAGAAGGCCTTCTTTTTTCAATATTTCACGTGAGTATCCTACCTATGGGATGACTCATATTTCAATTGCAATATTTATCTTACTCCTGTATCACAAATCGTTTAGCTCCTTTACTTCCCAATACTTTCACGAAGTAAACTCCAACAGCTAAATCTTCAATATCCATACGCAAGGTGTTCCATTCTTTTTCGACTCCTATATTTAGTTGTCTCACCACTTGTCCTGTTATATCTACGATTACTAAAGTCGTCTCCTCAAGTTCTGCATAAAATTTAATCCCTACTACTCCATCATTAATTCCTACTGGATTTGGATAAATAATTATATCAAATTCTTCCTCACAACTTGTCTTTAGATATACCACATCCGAATATTCAATACTTCCGTCCATATCTACCATTTTTAATCTGTAGTAATTATTTATAGAGGCTGCTTCATCAAAATATTGATAAAACTGGCTCATCGTTAAACCACCTGATCCTGCTATCTTTTCAATCATCTTATAAACATGGCCATCCCCACTCCACTCCAGTTCATAATGACTAAAGGCTTCTTCCGTTTCTGCTTGCCAGCTTAATTGCGTTTGACAAGCTATTACCTCTCCACGGAACATGCTCAACTCTACTGGAAGGGAAGCACGATTGATATGAATCATGGCGGTACCTCCTTCTGAAAAGTCAGTAATGCCATCGAACTGGATGTGATTCCTACTATTCTCTACCGTAGGTGTTGCAAGAGCTGTGTTATTACCTAGGGCATCAGAAGCTGCTACGCGCAAAGTTGTAATGTCATAAGGCGATAAAACAGTGTTCGCAGTATTTACATCTGCATCAGGATTAAATACACCTTTCTTAAACCATTCTACCATCGCTTCAGTAGGCTGAAGTGAGGTTCCCCAAGCGGTGGCCTGGGCCTTGGCCGCATCCAACATCTGCTTGTATTCATTAGGTGGAAAGTAAAAACGGATATTAACGTTTGCTGTTAATGCAGCATCATCTTTAGTTTTTACATGCCAGTCTCTTACCATCACAAATGTTGCATCAGTGGCACCACTTGCATAGCGATCTGCTGCATTGTCGTCCACTCGTATTTCTACATATTCAATTTCTGTTGTGTTGGCACCATGCTCAATCGCAAATAGATATTCATCTGGATCCATCGGATTGTAATAATAGCGCCAGCCATTGACTTCACAATAAGTCCAGGAACGAATTGAGCCATCCTTTTGAATCATTGGATTGTGCATCGTTGTGGAAGTGGAGTCTACGAAATAGTCGGTCGTTTGAGCAGCTCCAGCATCGGTAGCGTCCATAGTAATCGCATATTCGACTACAGGACTAGAACAATCTAGCGTATACCCAAAGTCATAAGAGGCTTCTGTTGTTTCGGTATTGGCATCTGTTTTTAAACTGATATCGGATTGGCCTTGCATAGGCACAACGACTTGTCCAATATGCAGATCTGAATCCAATCGGTCATTGCCGCTAGCTAAGTCAGCAGTTGCTTCTGTGTAGGCTGCATCCATATCTGCATTAGGCAGTGTCACGATCAATTCATAATCCGGTGGACTTCCTACTCCATTATAATCTTCATCCAACATTAAGTTTTCAAAAGAATAAGAACCGTCTACATCACTCATAGTCACTACCGTTACATCGACTGTACCATCATTATTGTAATCAATTTCTAAAGTAATTTTAGCATTTGGCAATCCGGGTTCACCCACATCCTGAGCGTTGTCTCCATTATAATCTAGCCAAACCATATTTCCAATAGAAGCTCCTTTTTGGTAATAACCAAAATCAACTCCTGTTAGATCACTACCACTTACCGTTACAGATACCGGATCGTTTTCACTGTCTGTACCTAGGCTATGCCACATACCCATCAAGCTATCGCGGGTATCAGTAACCTCC
>CAKZUK010000214.1 GCA_937921775.1 uncultured Saprospiraceae bacterium | reverse complement strand
CAACAACAGAGAGCATTGAAGTATCCGCGGATTCCAATTTACCAGATCTACAATTAACAACAGATACCTTGACTTGCGAAATAGACAGCGTTCAGTTGCAATCGCAAAGTAGCGTAGCGGGATTGAGCTATGAGTGGACATCTCCCGGCGGTTTTATTTCTGGAGCATCGACTCCATTTACGCAAGTGGCAGATGTTTATACTTTGACAGTAACGGCTCCAAACGGTTGTTCAACAACAGAGAGCATTGAAGTATCCGCGGATTCCAATCTACCGGATTTACAATTAACAACAGATACCTTGACTTGCGATATAGACAGCGTTCAGTTACAATCGCAAAGTAGCGTAGTGGGATTGACTTATGAATGGACATCTCCCGGCGGTTTCATTTCTGGAGCATCGAATCCATTTACGCAAGTGGCGGATGTTTATACTTTGGTTATTACAACTATGGGGGGGTGTACTTCATCTGATTCGATTGAAGTGTTGCAAGATACTTTGAGCCCTGACTTGGTGTTGGCAACGGATATGCTGACTTGTATTGTTGATAGTGTACAGTTAATAGCGACTAGTTCTGTCGTTGATTTACTGTATAGTTGGACTGGACAAGGAGGTTTTGTTTCGGAGTTTTCTAGTCCATTTATTTCTGAGCCTGGAACTTATGAATTGGAGATAACATCTTTTAACGGATGTACGAGAATCGAAACAATTGAAGTAGAAGAAAATGTAGAAAGCCCTACTTCTATTATTGTAAATATTGATGGGCAATCTTTGGATTGTATCAATACGACAATTGTTTTGGCGGGTGATAGTTCTATGCCTCAAGCTAACTTACAGTATCAATGGTTGGGTGGGGGAGTTCTACTTTCAACTGATGTGCAGGTAGAACTTGTATCTGGTGGAATTTATCAACTAATTGTAGCGAACGCGGTGAACGGATGTTTAGATACTAGTGAAATTATTATTGATCAGAATATTGCAGCGCCAATTGTGAATATAGAACCTGCAGATTCAATTTCTTGTGGAGAAAGTATGATTACTATTGATGCTACAAATTCGTCTAGTGGTGGTTTATACAATTATTTGTGGACCACTACGAATGGTAATATAGTCGCAGGAAATGAATCTCAGACTCCGCTTATTGACCAAAGTGGGATTTATTCATTGTTGATCACGAATACGGAAAATGGTTGTACTGAATCAGGAGATGTAATAATTTCAAGTAGCTCTTCCAGTATTTTGGGTAGCCAGCTTGAATTTATGCAACCTACTTGCTATGATGAGAATGATGGGTTTATTATTGTCGATTCTATATTGGGAGGGACAGCTCCTTATGAATATTCTTTTAATGGGGGTGAGTTTAACTCGTTTTATAGTTACTCAAACTTAACAGTTGGCGCTTATCAACTCGAGATTCAAGATGCTGAGGGTTGTACTTTTGACACTCTGCTAATTTTGAATGGTCCCCCATCATTTGTAGTAGAGCTGGGTGATGATCAAACGATCCAATTGGGAGATAGCGTTGAAATTGAGGCACAATTCAATATTCCTTTAGAGGAAGTAGATACTTTTATTTGGGAGGCTGCAGCTTTTCTTAATTGTGATACTTGTTTGCAGCAATATGTTACACCACTTGAAACGATGCAGTTTACCATAACTATTTACGATGAAAACGGCTGTGTTGCAAGTGATAATGTCGTCATAGAAGTTTTGAAAAAACGACTGGTATATATCCCCAATGCTTTCTCGCCCAACGGAGATGGTCGTAATGATTACTTTATGATTAATGCAGGTCTTGGTGTTGAGCAAATTAATACCTTTCAAATTTTTGACCGTTTTGGAGAAACCGTTTTTCGAGCAAATGACTTTAAAGCCAATGATCCCAGAAATGCCTGGGATGGCGCCTTGAATGGAGAGCCAATGAATCCTGCCGTTTTTGTTTATTATGCGGAAATATTATTTTCTGATGGTAGGGTTGAGATTTACAAAGGAGACTTAACCTTGCTCAAATAGCATTTGTCTCGGCCTAGTTTGATGTTTTGTAAATGTATCCTTCTTTACAAAAACGAGAAATTTCCTTTTTAATTTTTAATATTACAATTCTTCGATCTCTATTGTGCGTTGATTCTCAAAGCCTTCTAGATAAGAAAAATTATTCCTTTTCTATCCTCTCAAAATGGCAAACCTTTTGCGTTAATCAACTTGAACTGATGTATAATATTCACCCCCCTCGAATAATTAATTCCCCCTATTGTTAGATTATTCTAAGTAAGTATATGCTTGCTTTATTAACTCCATTTGAGTCTTTTATTTGGCTTTTAGTCAAGTAAAAAAAAACATACCTAAGACTACGTTGGGTTTTACCAGTTACGGTCGCCATGATAATACATAACAGATTGTTTGCAAAAGCTAATACCACTTTTGCATTAGTAAATTTTTTTAATACCAAACTATTAAAAATGAGTCTCTTTAAATTACTCTATCCATGCTTGCTCATGGTCTGTATGTTCGTATACACACCTATGAGTTACGCACAACCCTCCAACGATGATCCATGTAATGCGATCAATCTTGGTGTCTTAACAAGTTGCTCTTCTGCTAATTTTACCACTAATTTAGCTACTCCCACTACTGGTCCTGCAGCCCCTGGTTGTGGGGATTATGTTGGTGGTGATGTCTGGTTTCAAGTCACAATGCCAAATAATGGCTACCACGTAATACTGGAAATGACTGCTGGAACTATGGTAGACGGAGCTATGGCAGTTTATTCTGGTTCTGATTGCAGTAATCTTAGTCTAGTGTCATGTGATGATAACTCTGGAACAGGAAGTATGCCCACGCTGACGATTGATGATGGTTGCAATTTTTCAGAAGCCTTTGCGACCTTCTGGGTGCGGGTTTGGGAAGAAGGCAATGATGCTCCAGGTAATTTTGATATTTGTGCTTATGCCGTTACCCCTGCAGTTCCATCTGCAGTGACTGGTTGTGGCTCAAATCCAATTACAGGAAATACCTGTTGTGATGCTTTATTGCTAACAGACGAGTTGGATGGATATTGTGGGAATACTGATGGATATACCGATGACCCTGATGAGATTGCCGGCTTTTGTGCCTTTATTGAAAATAATTCATGGATTGCTTTTATTGCAAATGATACTGAGATTGAAATTGAACTAACTTCATTCAACTGTGTATCCTCCATGGGTGTTCAGGCACAGATATTAGAAACAACTGATTGTACCAATTTTTCATTGATATCAAATTGTTGGAATCCCGGTAGTGAGAGTACCGGTACCTTATCTGCTTCAAGCCTTACACCAGGTGAAACATATTACCTGATGATTGATGGCTGGAATGGAGATGTTTGTGATTACACTATCTCTGTGATAAATGGTATTGAAACAACTTCAGTTACTGCAAGTGATGAGGTAATTTGTAATGGCGAAAACACACAACTATTTGCTAATGTTTACGGTGTAGGACCTTATACCTATTCTTGGTCGCCATCAGCTACTTTGAGTGATCCAACTATTTGGAATCCAGTAGCTACTCCTACCGTTGATACTGAATACGAAGTGACGGTTACTTGGCCAACTGGAAGTTTTATCGATACTGTTTTGATTACGGTGTTTACTTCTCCTCCTGGTTCTTCAACTATAAATGGACTAACTACGATTTGTGAAAACACTGCAGGGAATACCTATACTTGCGTAAACGCAAATGCAGCCAGCTATATTTGGACGGTTACCGGCGGTGCCACAATTGATGGTGCCAACGATCAGAGTAGCCTTATCGTTGACTGGGGGACTTCTGGTGGTACAGTTTGTGTGACTCCTTCAAACGAATGTGCGGCTGGAGCCGAAACATGTGTTACCGTAAATGTATCTGCTCAGCCTAATATCTCCGCAAATAATCCACCAGTTGCATGTGGTAGTATGAACTTAACAACTATTCCAATTAGTAACTCTGCAGGAGGTATTGGTACTATCAGTTATCATAATGATGCGTCATCTGCCAACGCAGGTTCACCTACTATACCTTCACCAATAGTAAACACTTCAGGTACTTACTGGATTCGATATCAAACGACAACAGATTGTTATGATATTACTTCTGTAACAGTTACAGTGGAGAATCCAGAATTAGTAATTGTTGATCCACAATCTAAATGTTCACCAAATACCATTGACTTAGATTTAGATGTTTGGAAAAATGAAGTGAATGGTTTTCCTGGTGGAACTTATACATACTATGCAGACACCTTAGATGCTGTGAACGAAACGGGTGCTTTAGCTAGCAACTTAGTTACTACAACAAATATTTATTGGGTTCGATATGAAACACCTTCAGGTTGTTTTGACGTGGCACCCATAGATGTAACCATAGATGTAGCTCCAGATGTTTCAGCAAATGAAGAATTATTCATCTGCAATGGAGGATCTGTTGACATCAGTACAATTTCTATTACCGATGCAAATGGTGCAACCATTACAGATACTTATTATTTTACAAGTGAAAGTTTTGCAGTACAAGGTTTTACAGCCTTGGCAATGAGCAATACTACTGTAAGCACAGCAACAACCTATTATGCTCGCTACGAAACAGCTGCTAATTGTTGGGATACAGCACATATTATTGTCAATACAGCAGTCACTCCAGATGCTATTATTAGTGGAGGAGGCGCACTTTGTGCAGGGACAAATGGTGAATTGACGTTTACATTGACTGGAACAGGCCCTTTTGATATTACTTATACAGATGGTCCGAATAGTTTTGTCGCTAATGGTGTTACAAGTCCACATACAGAATCTGTTGTAGTAAATATCAATACAACTTTTACAATTACTAATATTACAGATCAAACAGCTTGTCCTGGCACTTCCAGTGGCTCTGCGACATTTACTGTCAATTCAGCTCCTGATCTCGTTATGACTGGAGGAACCAATTTATGTAGTGGCGTATCAGGGGACTTAAATTTTAATTTGACCGGTACAGGTCCGTTTGATGTAGTTTATACAGATGGTACCAATAACTTTACTTTGGATGATATTACTACAGGGCATATGGAATCGGTATCACCAACTTCAACGACTACTTATTCGCCTGTTTCAGTAACAGATGCAAATGCTTGTACAGGAGCTATTTTTGGTGGAGCAACGATGACTGTTTCTCCTGCTATCCAAATTTCAAACATCACAGAAACTTGTGATGGATCGAATTTTAATTATACAGTTAGTTTTCAAATTACTGGAGGTGATCCTGCAACTTATGATGTAGTAGGGGCGGGGACATTGGATCCTGGAACAAATATTTTTACCAGTTCAATTTTGGCAAGCGGAGCGAGTTATTCGTTTGATGTAAGTGATGCTAATTGTGGACCTTATAATGTAAATGGAGCATTTGCTTGTAACTGTATTTCTGATGCAGGAACAATGGGTAATGGAAGTGGCGCTAAACATGTTTGCGAAAGTGCAAACGTTAGTATGAACTTTAATAACGATGCAACTTTAGATGGTGACGATGTACTTGGTTTTGTATTACACGAAGGCTCAGGTACGGCTATTGTCAATCCACATATGTATAGTTCGACTATTCAGCCATCGTTTAACTATAGTCCAATACTTACTTTCGGTCAAACGTATTATGTATCTTCAGTGGTCGGTAATGATGATGGAACAGGTTTTCCTGTTTTAAATAGTTCACTTGATCCTTGTTTGTCGATATCTCCAGGTCAAGAACTTATTTTCTATCAGGAAACGGAAATCTCTTTATCTGCACCAGCTTATGTATGCTCAGGGGAGAGTGCGGATATAACGTTTAATTTTACAGCTCCAGGAACTTATAATGTTGAATATACAATAGATGGAACCACCGCAAACCTTTCGGGAATATCTGATGGACATATCATTACGGTTAATCCATCTGTAGCAACTACTTATTCTCTTGTACAAGTGAATAATACTGGTTTGCCTTTCTGCACGGGATTCATAGATCCTGCAACCGCTACAGTTACAATTGATATTGCAAGTCCACCAACAGTAACGACAGAAACCTTTGCTTGTAATCAACAGAATACAACTTATACAGTAACCTTTGATATAAATGGTGGCAACGCTAGTGGCTATGCAGTAACAGGAATTAGTGGAACCATTACAGGAAATACATTTGTCAGTGATCCAATTCCTTCGGGGAATACCTATAGCTTTGAAGTGACTGATAATACTTGTGAACCAAATGTTATAGTAACAGGAGATTACACTTGTAGTTGTGTTACAACAGTAGGGACCATGGAGTCAAGCACTTCATATATTTGTGAGAGTGCTTCAGTAACAGGAAATTACGATAATACTTTAGAAGTTCAAGAAGCAGATGATGCGCTTGGATATGTATTGCATACCAACTCAGGTAATACACTTGGGTCTGTAGTAATGAGTAATGCAACACCGAATTTTTCTTTCGGACCTCCCTTACAATATGAAGTAACTTATTATCTTTCAGCAGTCGTCGGAAACGATGATGGAACAGGCTTTCCTGTTTTAGATCCTGCTTTAGATGTTTGTTTGAAAGTTGCGCCAGGGCAGCCCGTTATTTTCTATCAGGAAACGGAAGCTTCTTTATCGGCACCGCTTTATGCATGTGAAGGAGAAACGGTAGACATTGTTTTTAACTTTACAGCACCTGGAACCTACAACGCAGAATATACAATTGATGGGAACACGTTTAACCTTTCCGCAATAAGTGATGGACACATATTGACAATTAGTCCAACTGCACAAGTAACGTATTCACTTGTTCAGGTGTCTAATACAGGATTGCCGTTCTGTACAGGATTTGTAGATCCCGCTACTGCTACGGTTACCATCGATATTGCAACTCCACCGGGAGTAGAAAATGAAGCAACTGATTGTGATGATCAGAATGCATTTTATACAGTAAGTTTTGATATTATTGGAGGTAATGCCTCCGCAGGATATACCGTTACTGGTGATCCAGGAACATTGACTGGGAATACTTTTGTGAGTACTCCAATTCCTGCAGGTAACGCCTATAGTTTTGAGGTAAGTGATAATACTTGTGGCCCTAACGTTATGGTGACTGGTATACAAGCTTGTGACTGTGCCGCCTCAGTGGGGCTTATGGAAACGGTTACTTCTCAAGTTTGTGAAAGTGCATCCGTAACTGGAGTTTATGATAATACTTTTGAAGTAATGGAAGCGGATGATGCCTTTGGTTATGTCCTACATACAAATTCAGGGACTACATTAGGTACGGTTATGATGACCAGTACTACACCGACTTTCTCATTTGGACCACCTTTGGTTTTTGGTGAAACTTATTACATATCAGCAGTAGTCGGAAATGACGATGGAACTGGCTTCCCAGTTTTGGCTCAGTCACTGGATGCTTGTTTGCAAGTAGCGGCAGGACAACCAGTTATTTTCTATCAGGAAACGGAAGTTTCTATTTCTGCTCCTACGACTATATGCTCTGGTGAAGAAGCTGACATTGTTTTCAGCTTTACAGGAGATGAGCTTTATACCGTAGAATATACAGATGGAACAAACTCATATACACTAACAGGAATTGGTGATGGTTATGTTTTAAATTTGGCACCAACAGCGAATACAACTTATTCTCTGATTCAAGTATCTAATACTGGTTCACCATTCTGTGTAGGAACGATTGATCCATTTGGAGGATCTGTTTCCGTTGATGTTTTTGAAACGCCAGTCATCTCTAACTTCTTATTTGAATGCGATGAATTGAGTGTAAATTATGTGATTACTTTTGAAATTACTGGAGGTAACGCTTCGAATTATTCTGTAACAGGAGGGCTAGGAGATTTGCTTGGTAATGTATTCACTAGTGCTCCTATTCCAGGAGGTACTTCATATGCCTTTGAGGTGAATGATGGAGGTGCTTGTCCGGTGACTGTTTCAGGTACTCAACTTTGTAATTGCTCGCCAGATATGCAACCACTACTAAGTATTGAAGATCAGGTTAGTTGTAATGGTTTGTCAGATGCAGTATTAGCTGTAGAAGGATTTAGTGGTGAACCACCATATTCATTTGAATGGAGCACAGGGATTGTTAGTACTTCCTTATCCGATGTTGGTACAGGATGGTATTATGTGACGATGACTGATGCAAATAGTTGTGCTGTACGTGATTCTATTTTTGTAGGAGAGCCAGATCCGATTACAGCAGAGTTTACAACGACATCGCCACTTTGTTATGGCGAAAATGATGGAACGATTACGCTTACTAATTTGAGTGGTGGATCTGGAAATTATTCTTTTGAAATGAATGCACTAGCTACCTTACAGAATTATACGTTCTCGCGTTTGGAAGGAGGAACTTATGAAGTGACCGTTTATGATGATGAAGGCTGTTCCTTTACACAAGAAGTAACCGTTGATCAACCAGAAGAATTCATGGTCAGTATTACCACCGATCAAACCGAGATTCAATTAGGAGATAGTATTGATTTAAGGCTAGTCACGAATATGGATCTAGATACATTCTATTGGTCTCCGAAAGAAGTGGTGCCTTGTGTCGATTGTGAAACGCAAGTGATCTATCCATTCGAAACAGTGAATTTATTGGTTACCGCGACCAATGAAGATGGCTGTGTTGATACAGATCGAGTAACGATTACTGTTAAGAAAGATCGCCCTATTTATATACCGAATGCATTCTCACCAAATGGTGATGGAATTAATGATTATTTAAACGTCTATCCTGGTATTGGAATTACACAAATAAAGACCTTCAAGATCTTTACCCGTTGGGGAGCATTAGTATACAGCAATGACAACTTTATGCCTGAATATGAGGACGAAGGATGGGATGGTTACTTCAAAGGTCGTATAATGAATCAGGGAGTATACATCTACTATTTAGAGATTGAACTCATTGACGGATCATCTGAAACGATAAAAGGCGATGTCACAATAGTGAAATAAAAAGATAAAACTTCATTATTGAAATCAACTTAGCGATTTTGAATCTCGCTCTTTGTCAATTGATTTTGAAAATGAGGCTAAAATAAGAATTTTAATAGTTGGTATTCAAAAAGGCTTTTCCAATACATATTGGGAAGGCCTTTTGTTATTATAAGCCCTACTTTTAAAGGGGAATTCGCTAAATACCAAAGGAAATCGCTTAATAAACGACGATTATGTGATAAAAAACCTCCATTGTGCAATTAACCCTTTTAGGATATTTGGGAATTCTCTAGTTTATAGTAACTTTATACGGTTCGTATTAGTAAAGTGTAATTTTTTTTATTTCTTTTGCTAATCGAAAGTGTTTAAAGTTATCCGATCCGACTTAAACCAAAACTTTTACGGGAATTTCAAAACTTACTTTTCATGAAAAGGAAACTTACCTTAACGCTACTTACATTGCTGATGTATGTAGCTAACATTATTGCACAGCCACCTTGTACTAATCCTAACTTCCCTGCACCTCCAGGTCCGTCCTGTGAAGACGCAGCTTTTTTCTGTAACAATGAGATCGATGGATTTTGTTCTACATTAGGTGGACCCAATGGAAATGTGCCTAACCCTCTATGTGCCGGCGGCGGTGTACCAAACAACATCTCTTGGATTGCTTTCGCAGCAGGTTCAACTTCCATAACCATATCAGTTGCTCCAAATAACTGTCAATCTCAGGGTAATCAAGCCGGGGTTCAAGGTGGTATCTATGGATCTTGCCCTGGTGGAGGTGGATCTCCGACAGATGAAATGGTTTGTAATGCAAACTGTATGACAACTGGCTTTGATCTTACTGCCAATAACTTTGTTGTCGGTCAAGTCTATTACTTATTCCTTGATGGTTGTGCAGGAGATGTTTGTGATTATACGCTCGCTGTTACCAATGGATCAACTGTTGCTCCAATGCCTGATGCAGTAGGACCCATCTCAGGTAGTGTAAACGCTTGTGAAGGACAATCAGGAGTATCATTCTCCGTATTCGAAGTGCTTAATGGAAGTAACTACGAATGGACAGTTCCTGGAGATGCAACTTATATAGAAAATAACCCACTAGGTAACGAAATATTAGTAGATTTCGGATCAATCAGCGGTGACGTATGTGTGGAGGTTTCTAACGATTGTTTTCCTGCAGTAAACCAAACTTGTTTTTCTGTAAACTTGCTCCCTCCTCCAATGGGACAAGAAATCGGAACCTATTGTACGGGTAGTTCCTATTTTTATGATGGTACAGATTATTTTGCACCGGGAGCTTCGGTTACTTTAGAAGGTGCTTCTTTCGCAGGATGTGATAGTGTTGTAAATTTAATATTGACAGAGTTTGCTTTACCTCCTTTTGATCTATACGTAGGCTACTGCCAAGATGAAGGATTTTATAACTATACAGATGGTGATGGAAACGACTATACTGATGGTACATATCCTATTACATTCTTTGGACAATCTTACCAAGGCTGTGATAGTACAGTAATTTTGCATGTTACAGAACATTTACCAACAGAATTGGTTCTTGAAATTGCAATCTGTCAAGGTGATTCTTATGAAATTTGTCAAGATGCTTTCGATCAAGAAGGTCCAATCGCTTGGGACTGCTCACCTAACTTCCATGGATGTGATAGTACAATATTACTAGAACTTATTGTATTAAATCCAATGTCCATCATTGAGCCCCCTGCTACTATTGGTTGTGGTGCAAACACATCAATATTCTTAGATGGCTTTACGTCAGAAGGAGACTCTTTCTTATGGACGACTACCGACGGAGATATTTGTGGAGATGAAACGAGCCAGTTTCCTGAAGTTTGTATGGCAGGTACTTATTGCCTCGAAGTAACTTCTTCAGCGACTACTACTGATCAAGGACTTATAGAATGTACTGATCAAACTTGCGTGACCGTTACTTCAAATAGTGAACCTCCAATTACAACTGTAGCAAGCAACAATATTGGTTGTAACGGAAATACGGATGGTTCTGCTACGATTACAGTTAGCAACACGACTATCGGACCTTTTACCTACGTTTGGACGCCAAACGTAAGTAATACAAATAGCGCATCTAATTTACCAGCAAATACATATACTGTAGTTGTGACAGCTGACGCAAACGGTTGTTCTGTTACAGAAACAATAATAATTGAAGAACCTGATGCAATTGCAATTGGTATTACTCAAACAGATTTACTTTGTAATGGTGGAAGTACTGCTTCTGCTACTGCAACTCCTGCTGGAGGAACCGCACCATTTACTTATTTATGGTGTAATGGTCAAACAAATGCAACGGTTACAGCTTTAACAGCAGGACCATGTAATCTAGTTGTCACAGACGCTAGCATGTGTACTCAATCTATAACTGTAAACATACTTGAACCTGCAGAAATGACCATCAACATGACAGAGACAAACGTCCTTTGTAATGGTGGGAATTCTGGATCTTGTGTTGCAAACCCAATCGGCGGAACAGCACCATTTAGTTTCTTATGGTGTGATGGTCAAACAGGACAAACGGCTATGAATTTACCAGCCGGTTCTTGTGCTGTAATTGTAACAGATGCTAACGGATGTACTGCTACGCAAACAGGGACACTTACTGAGCCAGATGAAATAATGACTTCAACGGATCAAACAGATGTACTTTGTAATGGCGATACCAACGGAACGGCAACAGTTATCCCTTCAGGAGGTACTGGAGCTTTTACCTATTTATGGTGTGATGGTCAAACAACGCAGACTGCATCTGGATTAGGTGTAGGACCTTGCTCTGTTGTGGTGACTGACGCTAATGGTTGTACTTCTTCAACTGGAGTTACATTAACGGCTCCAAACGCAATGACATTAACTACTTCACAAACTGAAGTGCTTTGTGATGGTGAATCAGACGGAACTGGTACCGCAATTCCTAATGGAGGAACCGGACCATATTCTTACTTATGGTGTAATGGCCAAACGTCTCCAACTGCAACTGGCTTACCAGTTGGACTTTGTTCAGTAGTGGTCACAGATGCAAATGGTTGTACTCAAACAGATGAAGTTGATCTAACTGCTCCAACAGCGCTTTCTGTTCTTGTTAGTCAAACAGATATTTTATGTAATGGTGGAAATGATGGAACTGGAACAGCTACACCTGCTGGTGGAACTGGACCTTACACTTATCAATGGTGTAATGGAGCAACTACAGCAACTGCTTCTGGATTAAGCTTAGGACTTTGTCAAGTAATCGTAACGGATGACAATGGTTGTACGCAAGTTAATTCAGTAGATATTTCAGAAACATCTTCCATTTCCATAGCAACAGCATTTACGGATGTTTTATGTAATGGAGAAGATAATGGTACCGCAACTGCTACTCCATCTGGAGGAGCAGGAACCTATACCTACTTATGGTGTAATGGCGAAACAACTCCAACTGCTACTGGCTTAGAAGCTGGTGCTTGTATTGTAGTTGTAACAGATGTAAATGGTTGTACGGAATCAGAAAGTGTTACACTCTCTGAACCAAACCCAGTGAATGTTTCTGCTAGTGCAACAGACCTGACTTGTAATGGTGCTGCTGATGGTACTGCTACTGCAAGTGGTTCAGGAGGAACAGGTAACTTAACTTATTCATGGTGTGATGGTCAAACGACTGAAACTGCAACTGGCCTTCCAGCTGGACCTTGTCAGGTAATTGTAACGGATGCTAACGGTTGTACGAATACTGCCTCTGTTAGCCCAACAGAACCAGATGCTGTTGCGTTAACTGCAACTTCTGAAGACATAAGTTGTTTTGGTGAAGGTGATGGTACTGCAACTGTGAATCCATCAGGAGGAACAGGTACTTTTAGTTACCTATGGTGTAATGGTCAGGGTACACAAACTGCAATTGGTTTGGATGTAGGATCATGCGAAGTAATCGTAACAGATGGCAATGGTTGTACTGCTGCCATTAGTGTAGATCTTTCCCAGCCAGCAACAGCACTTGAAGTAAGTGGATCATCACAGAACGCAACCTGTGGACAGGATGATGGTTCTATTTCATTAACAGTAAATGGAGGAACACCAGGTTATACTTATGACTGGAACGATCCGGCACCAGATGTACAAAATCCTTCAAACCTTGGACCAGGTAACTATACTGTAGTTGTAACAGATGATAATGGTTGTACTGCTACAGTTACCATTGGTGTAATGACACCATCTGGATTGGATGCAGCAGCAACATGGACAGATGTTTCATGTAATGGAGGTAGTGATGGAACGGTAACAGTAACAGTAAATGGAGGAACTGGACCATATGAATATGATTGGGATTCACCATTAATTACTCAGGATTCACCAACTGGATCTAACTTGCCAGCTGATGGTTACAACGTTACAGTATCGGATGCTGATGGTTGTACTTTTGTAACAAGTGCCGCTGTTGCGCAGCCTGACGAAATTGTAATTACAGGAAACGCAACACAAGAAATTTGTGGTGAATCTGATGGTACTATTTCAACAGTAGTACAAGGAGGAACCGCACCATATACTTACTTATGGGATAATGGAGACACCGATGGAAATATTAACGGTTTACCAGCAGGTAATTATGTACTTGATTTGGTAGATGCGAATGGTTGTACTGCTAGCTTTGATATTGCGGTTAGTACTCCAAATGAATTAACAGTAGCTTTTACTTCAGAAGATGTCAATTGTGCTGGAGGAAGTGATGGTAGCATTTTGTTGGATGTCACTGGTGGTGTAGCGCCCTTTACTTATGATTGGGATAATGCAGGACCAGTACCAGATCCAAGTGGTTTACCAGCAGATACTTATAATGTAGTTGTTACCGACGATACAGGATGTTCAGTTACTACTCAGGTGGTAATTGCAGAGCCAACTCAAATCGTCGCAGTTAACCTAGTTCAACAAGCTACTTGTGGAAATGATAATGGAGGTGTTAGTTTAACGGTAGTAGGTGGTACTGACCCTTATGAATACTTGTGGAGTAACGGAGATACTTCTGACAATCCTACAGGTCTAGAGCCAGGAACAATTATCGTAACTGTAACAGACGGCAACGGTTGTACCGTTATCGAAACAGTAGAGGTAACAACTCCGCCAGCAATCACACTTAATGTGAGCGCAACTATGACTTCTTGTTTTGAAGGAGCCGATGGAACAATTGATTTAGAAGTGAATGGAGGAACTGCTCCTTTTACTTATGTATGGACTGGAGGTTCTATTGATCAAGATCCTACGGGTCTTACTGCCGGTGACTATAGTGTAGAAATCACAGATGCAAACAACTGTACAGAAACTACGAGTATAATGGTAGGTGAACCAATCGCTATCTCAATCACAGGAAGTACAACAAATGCAACTTGTGGTGAAACGAATGGTACTGCTTCTATCTCTGCGACTGGAGGAACTGCTCCCTATACTTATACCTGGACAGGAACACCAAGTACTGAACCAAATCCTACTGATTTGGGGCCTGGAACTTACTGTGTGGACGTAACAGATGATAATGGTTGTGTAATGACAGAATGTTTTGATGTTGAAACTCCTGATGGATTGGCATTAACAGCTGCTACTACTGATGTTGATTGCTTTGGAGATGTAACGGGTATTGCTTCTGTTACAGTAGAAGGTGGTGTCGGTCCATTCTCATACTTATGGGATATTGGAACTGGCGAGATAACTCCTGAAGTTACTGGTCTTCCAGCTGGATCTTACGATGTTGTCGTAACGGATGATGATACGGGTTGTACTATTCAAACAACAGCTATTATCAATCAACCAGATGCTATTGTAATATCTGGTAACGAATTACAAGCAACTTGTGGTGAATCTAACGGTTCAGTTTCTCTGACTGTTGGAGGAGGTACAGGAGATTATACTTACCTATGGTCACCAAGTGGAAGTGTTGAACAAAACCCAACAGGACTTGATGCAATCGATCACACTGTCGTAGTGACAGATGCTTTGGGTTGTTCTGAAACATTTGCTATTGCTGTAACTTCTGCTCCTGAATTAACGGCTTCTGCAACTAGCACAAATGTTAGCTGCTTCGAAGGAACTGATGGTGCAGTTGATATTACAGCACAAGGGGGTACAACACCATACACTTATGTATGGAGTAATGGTTCAACCGATGCTGATCCAACCAACTTTATGGCTGGTCCTGTAACAGGAACAGTAACTGACTTTAATGGTTGTACTGCAGAAGTAAGTTTAATGTTGACAGAACCTGAGGCAATTAGTATGTCAAGCACAACTACAGACGAAACTTGTGGTGAATCTAACGGTTCAATTTCTTTAACAGTAAACGGAGGAACTGCACCATATACTTATAACTGGACACCAACTTTACCTGATACACCAAACCCAACAGACCTTACTATTGGAAATTATTGTGTTGATATAGTAGATGCTAATGGTTGTATTTTTACGGACTGTATTGATGTGACGACTCCTAATGCTTTGACTTTAGCAACTGTCGTTACTGACGCAAATTGTTTTGGATCATCAGACGGATCAATTAATTTAACAATCACAGGTGGTGTAGCACCATATACACAAGCTTGGACTGGAGGTTGGAATGGAGAAGACTTAATTGATATTCCTGCTGGGACCTATACCGTTGTAGTAACGGATGCTACACTTTGTAGTACAACAGTAACGGAAATTATTGGAGAACCGACAGTTATTGAGGTTACTGATATTAGTACTCCAGCTGTTTGTGGTCAAAATAATGGAGCTTCTGATGTTACAGTTACAGGAGGTATTCCACCATACACTTATTTATGGAGTAGTGGTTCGACGGAGGAAGATCCTATTGACTTTGCTTCTGGTAATTATATTCTAACTGTTACAGATGCAAATGATTGTACAGGTACACACGAAGTTTCAGTGGTACCACCTAACGGACCAATGTTAAGTATCGTTCCTAATGATGCAAGTTGCTTTGGTTTCTCAGATGGAGCAGCTAACTTGACTATTACAGGAGGTGCAGGGCCATTTACTTATGCATGGAGTTTTGGAGGAGAGATAACAGAAGATATCGCAAATTTACCTTCAGGTAACTATACCGTTACTGTAACAGATAATGACGATTGTACTTACACTGCTTCAACATTGATTGCAGAACCAGATGTAATTGTTGTTACTGGTAACGCAACAGACGAAACTTGTAATCTTTCTAATGGTACTATTACTACTTCCGTTTCAGGAGGGACAGAACCATACCAATATGCATGGACTCCAAGTGGATCAACTGATCCTAACCCAACAGGTCTAGCAGCAGTGGATCACACTGTTGTTGTAACAGATGCCAATGGTTGTACAGGTACATTGCTAATCGCAGTGGATGCACCAAACCAATTAGGTGGAACAATTACACCTTCTAATGTAAGTTGTGATGGCGGATCTGATGGATCAATCACCGCAAATATTACTGGAGGTAACGGACCTTATACTTACAGCTGGACACCAGATGTTAGTTCAGATGAAACAGCTTCTAACTTACCAGTAGGTAATTACGACTTAGAGGTGACAGATGCTGATGGATGTATTTTTACATTATCAGAAATACTGACAGCGCCACCAGCATTAGAAGTTACAAGTGCTTCAACAGAAGCAACCTGTGGTGAAACAAATGGTACGATTACACTAACCACAACAGGTGGAGTAGGCGGATATATTTACAACTGGACACCAGCACTACCGGATCAACCAGATCCAACAAACCTTGGTGCAGGTACTTATACTTGTGAAATTACAGATGCAAATGGTTGTACGACTGAAATAAATGTTGATGTCAACACACCAGATATGTTAGCAGTTAATGCTACTGGATCTGATGCACTTTGTTTTGATGAAGCATCTGGTTCAGCTACAGCTGCAGCTTCTGGAGGAACTGGCCCATTCTCATATTTATGGATGCCAGGTGCTATCATTGATCAAAATCCAACAGGTTTGACAGCAGGTAATTATACTGTTGTTGTGACAGATGATGCTACTGGTTGTAGCGTAAGTTCTCCGGTTGCAATCGGACAACCTGATGAGATTCAAATTACAAATACTACCACAGATGCATTGTGTGGAGAAGATAATGGTACAGCTGATATTACAGTTGTCGGAGGTACTCCTCCTTATACATACTTGTGGAGCACAGGTTCTACAGATGAAGATCCAACGGACTTCGCTGCAGGTTCTCATACTGTTGTCATAACAGATGCAAATGGTTGCACTGGAACGGATGGAGTATCTATTGGTTCTCCAAATCAACCGGATGCTACACCAACTGCGTTTAACACAAGTTGTAATGGTGATTCTGATGGAGGAGTGAATATTTCGATTACAGGAGGATTACCGCCGTTCTCATACTCATGGGATAATGGTAGCACATCACAAAACTTGTCAGGAGTTCCTGCTGGAGATTATGTATTGACGATTCTAGATAATGTAGGTTGTCCTACTGTAGTGTCTGCAACTGTAGGTGAGCCACCAGTGCTTACAGCAGATGTACTTGGCCAAACAGATGTAAGTTGTAATGGTGATAATAATGGTGACGCCAGCTTAAACGTGGCAGGTGGAACAGGACCTTATACTTACCTATGGACTCCAAGTGGAGAAACTACTGCTGATCCTCAGTCCTTGGTAGCAGGAACCAACTCAGTTGTTGTAACAGATGCAAATGGCTGTACTGCTACAGAGTCTGTTATTCTAACAGAGCCTAACGAACTGGCATTGTCTGCAGATCCGATTTCAACCTTATGTGGTGGTGGATCTGATGGAAGTATTGACTTGACAGTTTTAGGAGGAACAACTCCATATACTTTTGCATGGAGCAACACGGCTACAGATGAAGATCCAACTGGACTTTCTGCTGGAAACTATGTTGTACTTGTAACAGATGGAAATGGTTGTACTGGTACATTGAGTATAGCAGTAGACGAACCAGCTGATGTAGATGTTGTAATTGCGAATGTTTCTTCTTACGGTGGCTTCAACTTGAGTTGTGAAACATCTGAAGATGGATCGGCTGAAATCGCTGTTGCTGGAGGTTTAGCACCATACACTTATTCTTGGGACAACGGAAGTACTGATGCAACCTTATCTGGTGTTGCTGCTGGAACCTACTCAGTAATCGTAACAGATGCTAATGGTTGTAGCGGAACAAGTCAGGTAAGTCTTGAAGCGCCTTTAGGAGTTACTGTTGATTTTAGAGTAGAAGATGCTAGCTGTTTCGGAGATAACGATGGGGCAATATTTGTATCTGGTATTGAAGGAGGAACACCTCCTTATCAGTATGCAGTAGACGACGAAGACTTTATTGGTACCGGTTTGTTTGGAAGCCTTGAAGGTGGTGAATACGAAATCACTATTCAAGATGCTAATGGCTGTACTAATACTGAAAGCGTAACGGTAATGGAGCCTTCTGAAGTAGTGGTAAGTCTTGGTAGTGATATTGAAATTCAATTAGGTGATCTACCTTTTGATATTGAAGCTATTGTAAATATCGGAGTTGATTCTAGTTCATTGCAACATTGGGAGTGGACACAAGGACGATTCTTCTCAGAAAATGATACAACTAGATTTGATCAAGTAAGAGAGATTAATCCATTAGAAACTACCTTGTATGAATTCCTAGTAATAGATACTTCAGGTTGTGTAGGAATAGCTCAAAAGTTAATAACCGTCAAAAAAGATCGTAAAGTATTTATTCCAAATGCTTTTAGTCCAAACGGAGATGGTAATAATGATATATTCTATATTCAGTCTGGTCAGGAATTAGAACGAGTAAAGACCTTTAAGATTTACAACCGTTGGGGAGAAATTGTTTACGAGTTAAGCAACTTCTTTGCGAATGATCCAGACAATGGTTGGGATGGTATGTTTAAAGGCCAATTGATGAATCAAGCTGTATTTGTCTTCTACGCAGAAGTCGAATTTAAAGATGGGCGCGTTGAAATATTACAAGGTGATGTAACCTTGCTCAAATAGGCAACGAACTTATTGAAATATTAAAACCGCCATACTTGATTCATCAGGTATGGCGGTTTTTTTTTGGTTTTGTAAAAGAAATTACCAAATGATAAAGATCCTTCTCTTTGAGAATTTCTGTTTGTTCGTTTATAAAAAAAGCACTAAATTGTGTCTGTTATTCGATCCTACCTTTTAAAAAACAAATTTTAATTTTTTTCTCTAAAACAATGCGTTTTACTCGTTGTTTTGCATTTTTTATCCTGTCATAGAATCACCTAAATGAGTACTGTTTACGCAGTAGATGTCATAAATATGATCTGTTTGACATGAAAATATGCTACTAAATAAAAAATATCAACTTTAATAAATTTACATTTTATCGATTCATATACCCTTTATGTTTAATAGGAATGTGCATCTATAAAATTTCATTGACCAATAAAAATTACTCCTTTAATGGGACCGAAACTTTTACGCTACCTGATTATTTTACTTACTATTTCATCGTTTGCCAGCCAAACAGGATTTGCACAATGCTCAAATCCTAATGGATCGGATTATCCAGCTCCTCCAGGGCCTACAAGCTGTGAGGCTGTTTCTTTTTGCAACGGCGAAATCAATGGTTATTGTGGCCAACTTAGTACCACCAACGTAACTTGGCCAGGCTCTCTTTGTAATGGAAATGGAGTACCTAATAATATGGAATGGTTGGCTTTTGTAGCAGCTTATACCACCATTACTATTACAGTCAATCCTTTTAATTGTCCAGGTGTACCAGGTGGTTTCCAGGGAATTCAAGCAGGGATTTATGACGACTGTGAATCAGGTCCAGGGGCAGTAGTTCCCGGAGCTTGCCAAACCGCTTGCTCTACAGGGCCAATTAACCTAACCAGTAATAACTTTATAGTTGGTAATGTATACTACTTATTTATCGACGGTTGTTCTGGAGATATGTGTGAGTATTCGATTGATGTTACTCCATTTGATGCCACGGCGCTGCCGGATTTAATCAATCCCTCTGTTATTACAGGACCGCTCAGTATCTGTGCTGGAGCAAGCGGAATTACCTACTCTATTCCTGAAATTTTTTCTGCGATTGATTACGTATGGACGGTTCCTGCAGGCTGGACCGTAAATCAAACCTCACCTGGTAACGAAGTGACAATTGATTTCCCAAATACAACGACTTCTGGTCAAATTTGTGTAGTCGCTGAAAACGATTGTCATGATACTGATCTACTTTGTATTACCGTTAATGTAGCTCCTATACCTCCAACAAATGATGTTGGTTATTACTGCGAAGGAGAGGAATTTATCTATCCAAGCGATGGAGTGGGCTATCCCGCAGGATTCTATTCTGTTACACTAGATGGAGCAAGCTTTCAAGGTTGCGATAGCACGGTACTTTTAACTGTAGTTGAAAACCCTGATGTGGAATACGAAATTGAAATCGCAATATGCCAAGACGAAGATTATTTTGTTTGTGGAATTCCTTACGAGATAGAAGGAACTTTTAATATTGAATGTGGGCCTAGTTTTCAAGGCTGCGATAGTACCATCATCTTAAACATGGTTATTCTAAATCCAAGCGTAGATATTGCTGGAGGAGGTGTACTAGGATGTGATCTTTCAAATCCATTATTTTTAGATGGATTTGGTTCAGAAGGAGATTCATTCTTATGGACAACTTCAGATGGAGATATTTGTGACGACCCAACTTCACCTTTTATTCAGGTTTGTGCTGTAGGTACTTATTGCCTCACATCAACAATGGAATATACAACTGCTACTCAGGGAACGGTTAGTTGTACAGCACAAGATTGTGTGGTAGTAACGCCAAGTAGTGAAACTCCAATGACAACTGTAGTCAGCACTGATATTGCTTGTAATGGTGAAACAAATGGAACTGCAACGATTACAGTTGATAATTCAACAATAGGCCCATTTACATACAATTGGATGCCTAATGTAAGTCTTACAAATACCGCAACTGGTCTCTCAGATGGTGTGTACATGGTGACAGTTACAGCAAATGCTAACGGTTGTACTTCCATAGAAACAATAACAATAGAAGAACCAACTGATCTGACATTATCTACAGCACAAACGAATGGAAGCTGTGATGGTGACACAAACGGAACTGCAACGGTAACTGCATCCGGAGGAACAACCGGATACAGCTACGCTTGGTGCAACGGACAAACGACAGCAATGGCAACTGGCCTCGCTGTTGGTCAATGCTGTGTAACGGTTACCGATGCGAGTAACTGTACAGAAGAAATTTGTGTAGACATAACTACACCTACAGCAATGACCGCTTCCACGACTCAAGTAAACGTTGATTGTAATGGAGCCAATACCGGTAGCGGAACAGTAACAGTAGGTGGAGGAACTCCCGGGTATACTTATTTATGGTGTAATGGTGAAACAACAGCAACGGCATCAAACTTAATTGCTGGACAATGTTGTGTAGTTGTCACTGATGCAAATAATTGTACTATAGAGTCCTGTGTTGATTTAACAGAATCACCTGGGATGACACTGTCGACTTCACAAAACAATGTTTCTTGTGAAGGTGGAAGTGATGGTTCAGCAACTGTAACTCCATCAGGAGGAGCAGGAGGTTATAGCTACCTATGGTGTAATAGCCAAACCACTCAAACTGCAACTAATTTATCTGCAACGCCATGTGCTGTTGTGGTGACGGATGCAAATGGTTGTACCTCAACAGCTACGGTAACGCCTACTCAACCCACGGCTATTGTTTTAAGTACAGGTCAAACAGATGTAAACTGTATCGGACAAAGTGATGGTACTGCAATTGTAAACGCATCAGGAGGAGCAGGAGGATTTACCTACCTGTGGTGTGATGGTCAGACGACTCAAGAAGCAACAGGTTTACCGGCAGCGCCTTGCATTGTTGTCGTGACTGATATGAACGGGTGTATCAATCAAACAAGCGTTACTTTAACAGAACCAGCTACTGCGATTAGTATTTCTGGAACTTCAGTAGACGCGGCTTGTGGCAATAATAATGGATCAATTAGTATTACTGTGAGTGGAGGTACCGCTGGGTATACTTATCAATGGACTCCAAGTGGAGGAGCAGTTGAAGATCCAACAGGCCTTGGTCCAGGAACGTACACCGTAGTGGTGACAGATGCAAATACTTGTACAGAAACTTTTTCAATCGATGTAAATGTACCTTCAGGATTAACATTGTCAAACACAGCTACTGATGTAAGTTGTAATGGCGGGGCTGATGGAAGCATTGATCTAGCCGTTAACGGAGGAAGTCCACCAGTAACTTATTTATGGGATAATGGAGCGGGAACAGTTGAAGATCCAACAGGCCTGGAAGCAGGAACTTATAATGTAACAGTTACAGATGGAGCTGGTTGTGAATTTGTTTCATCTGCTGTTGTTGGTGAACCAGATGCAATTACGGCAAGTGCTTCTTCTAGCCAAGCAACTTGTGGAGATGATAATGGATCGATATCAATTATAGTAAACGGAGGAACTGGACCATTCAATTATGTTTGGACGCCAGGTGGTTCAACTGACCAAAATCCAACAGGTCTTACTCCCGCAAATTATTCAGTATTAATTACAGATGCAAACGCTTGTACTGGGACTACTTCAGTAGAAGTTACGGCACCTGATCCAATCCTATTAACAATCACTCCAGCCGATGCAAATTGTAATGGTCTTGCTGATGGAAGTATTGACTTAGAAGTTTCAGGAGGAACCGCTGGCTATTCTTATGCATGGACCGGCACTACTAGTATTAGTCAGGATCCAATAGGTCTTGCTGCTGGAAATTATGAAGTAACGGTAACTGATGTTGATAACTGTACAATGGTGATCAATACGGTAATTGGAGAACCAACGCCAATTGTAGTTGCATTCACAACGACAGAAACAATATGTGGAGAAGATAATGGAACAGCAAATGTAACTGTTAATGGAGGTTCTGCACCATATAGTTATGCTTGGAACAATGGAGGAGGAAATACACCAAATACAACAGACCTTGAGGCAATCAGCTACGAAGTAACGGTTACAGATAATAACGGTTGTTCCGTAATCGAAACGATTGACATAAGTGAAATAGAAGCAATGGATTTATCTATTTCTGCGAATGATGCAAACTGTAATGGAGGAATGGATGGAAATATTGATTTGGAAGTTATAAATGGTACTGGGCCTTTTACTTACATATGGACGAACACAGTTAGTACTGATCAAGACCCAGTGGGCTTATCAACGAATAACTACTCTGTTGTTGTTACGGATTTAAATGGCTGTACTGAAACAATAGATATAGATATTGATGAACCAACAGAAATAGAAATAACAGGAACTGCACAGGATGCCGTTTGTGGCGATAATAATGGAGCAATTAGTATTAATGTAAATGGTGGTGCTGGAGGATATACTTATGTATGGTCACCAACTGGTGATTTGGTAGAAGACCCTGCAGGACTTGGGCCAGGAACTTATTCGGTTGTTGTTACAGATGCCAATAATTGTACAGCAACATTTTCAATAGACGTTGAAACACCTTCTGGTTTAGCTTTGTCTGCGGTCCCTGAGCCAACAGCATGTAATGGATCCTCAACTGGATTGATCGATCTTGATGTAACAGGTGGTACAGGGCCATTTCAATATATTTGGGATAATGGTGAAATAACTGAAGATATCAATGATTTGGCAGCAGGAATTTACTGCGTGACAGTTACTGATAATACAAACTGTACCATCGTCTTATGTGAAACTATTGACGAACCAGCAGCAATAGAAATTACTGGAAATGCTTTCGATGCACTTTGTGGTGAAGCAAACGGAAGTATCGCGATTTCGGTAAACGGGGGGACTGGTGACTATGATTACCTATGGACACCTAGCGGATCGACTGATCAAAATCCAACTGGTTTGGCAGTAGATAACTACAGTGTGTTAGTAACGGATGATAACGGATGTACCGGAACCTTTGAAATAACAGTAGATACTCCAGCAGATTTAGAAAGTAGTGCAGTTGGTGTTGATGTAAGTTGTTTTGGAGGAAATGACGGATCTGTTGATATTACAGTGATAGGTGGAACAAGTCCATATACTTATGCATGGAGCAATGGTTCTACGAATGAAGATCCTAATGATTTTGAAGAAGGAGCTGTTACTGGAACGGTTACAGATGCAAATGGCTGTACAACTGAGATCGCACTCGTTTTGGGGCAAGCCACCGAACTATCAGCTAGTGGAACTTCAACAGAGGAAACCTGTGGAGAATCAAATGGATCCATAAGCATCACAGCTATAGGAGGAACAGCTCCATATACTTATATTTGGGCTACTGGTTTGCCAGATGCTCCAGATCAACTAAACTTATCAATAGGAACTTACTGTCTTGATGTTGTAGATGCGAATGATTGTATTTTCAATATTTGTGTGGATGTAATTACACCGAATGCATTGACTCTAAACGCGACTCCAACCGATGCTAATTGCTTTGGATCTTCCGATGGAAATATAGACTTAGAAGTAATGGGAGGAGTGACACCATATACTTATGATTGGACAACGACCCCTTGGAACGGTCAAGATCTGTCTGATATTCCAATGGGAACTTACACGGTGATCGTTACAGATGCTACCTTATGTACTGCAAGCTTGACGCAAGTAATTGGAGAACCAACACTTATCGAAGTTTCAGATATAAGTACACCAGCAGTATGTGGTCAGAATAATGGTACATCAGATATAACGGCAACTGGTGGTGTAGCACCTTATACTTATTTGTGGTCTAATGGTTCGGTGGAAGAAGATCCGAATAATTTTGGATCAGGTAATTATATTTGTACAGTTACAGATGCCAACGCTTGTACTGCAACACATGAGGTAAGCGTAGTACCACCTAACGGTCCCATGTTGTCTGTAACTCCATCCAATGCATCTTGTTTTGATGGAACTGATGGAGCAGCTGATTTACAAATTACCGGAGGTACAACTCCATTTACATATGCTTGGGATTTTGGTGGCATTGTCACTGAAGATATTGCAGGTTTGCCAGCAGGCAACTACACTGTAATCGTAACAGATAATGATGGGTGTACTTACACCGCTTCCACCTTAATACAAGAACCAGAAGTCATAACTATAAATGGTAACGCGACGGATGAAACATGTAATGCTTCTAATGGAACCATTACAATTTCAGTAGCTGGAGGAACGGGGCCATATACTTATCTATGGACTCCAAGTGGATCAACGGATCAGAACCCAATTGATTTGCTTGCAACGGATCATACCGTTGTAGTTACAGATGTAAATGGTTGTACCGGTACAGAAATAATAATAGTAGATGCACCGAACGCATTGACTGGTGATGTTACACCATCGAACATTAGTTGTGATGGTGGTTCCGATGGAACAATTGCAGCGAACATCTCAGGAGGTGTATTCCCATATTCGTATCAGTGGAGTCCGATGGGAGGTACTGATCAAACAGCTTCAGGTTTGCCAGTAGGTAGTTATACTTTAGTGGTAACTGACGGAGCTGGTTGCGAATATACCTTAACTGAAATTTTGACTGCACCTGCTGCATTGGATGTAAACGGTACCTCTTTAGATGCCACTTGCGGAGAAGTGAATGGCTCGATAGACTTGACGGTAGAAGGTGGAATCGCGCCTTATGAATTTGAATGGTTATCTGGTTTGCCATCAACGGAAGATCAGCTAGCTGTTGGAGCCGGAAGTTATACTTGTATCGTCACGGATGCCAACGATTGTTCTACTACTTATGAAATTAATGTGAACACTCCGAATATGCTTTTGGCGAATGCCTTAACTACAGACGTATCTTGCAACAGTGGATCAGATGGTACTGCAAGTGTAACACCATCAGGAGGAGTTGGGCCGTTTACTTATTTGTGGATGCCAGGAGGATCAACCGATCAAAACCCAATTGGTCTATCGGCAGGAACGTATACTGTTGCTGTAACAGATGCTACAAATTGTACAGTAACTGCAACTGCCTTGATTAGTGAACCAACAGCGATTTCAATTTCAGATATAACAACGCCTGCGATTTGTGGTGATAATAATGGAACGGCTGATATTACAGTTACTGGAGGAACCAGTCCATATACTTTCTTGTGGAGTACAGGTTCTATGGATGAAGATCCAGACGACTTTGGTGCAGGAAGTTATAACGTAATTGTTAGCGATGCGAATGGATGTACAGAAATTCATGCAATCTCAATAGATGCGCCAGGAGCGCCAGACGTTAGTTTATCTCCTGCCGATGCAAGTTGTAATGGTGATGCTGATGGTGGAATCAATGTAACCGTAACTGATGGGATACCACCATTTACTTATTCGTGGAGTACTGGTGATGTGACAGAAGACTTGACTAGTGTTATTGCTGGTGATTATGTTTTGACAATAACAGACTTCGATGGTTGTACAACGATCTATAATGAAACAGTAGGACAACCTGCCGAGTTAACTGCTAGTTCTTTAGGTCCAAACAACGTGAGTTGTAACGGAGGTAGCAACGGAAGTATAAGCTTGGATGTATTGGGTGGAACCATGCCCTATTCTTTTGATTGGGACAATGGTGCTGCAGATGTTCAAGATCCCAATAATCTTGTTGCAGGAACTTACAACGTGACCGTTACGGATGCAAATGGATGTACTGCTTTGTCTTCAGCAATATTGACAGAGCCAGAGGCATTAGATTTGACAGCTATTCCTACCGATGCGAATTGTAATAATGGAGTAGACGGAAGTATTGACTTAAATGTAACCGGTGGAACTGGAGCTTATACATTTGCCTGGAGCAATACATCAACCAATGAAGACCCAATAAACCTTGGAGCAGGAAACTATGTAGTAGTAGTGACCGATGATAATGCTTGTACTGAATCTACAAGCGCAGTCGTTGCTGAACCAGATCCTGTATTGGTAACCGTAACGGATGAATCTGATTTTGGAGGATTCAATTTGAGTTGTGCAAATTCAGAAGATGGTTTTGCGGAAGTACAAGCGACTGGAGGTTTTAGTCCATTTACCTATGCTTGGGATAATGGAACAACCGGACCAATGTCGAGTGATTTGGGAGGAGGTGCTTACGCTGTGATAGCAACAGACAATAATGGCTGTACTGGTACGACTTCGGTGAGCTTAGTGGGGCCGGAAGATCTTACGGTGTCAGCCATGATTTCAGATGTTAGTTGCTATGGCGATAATGATGGAGCAATCATCGTTGACGATATTAGCGGAGGAACGGGACCTTTCTTATATGCATTGGATGGTGGCGACTTTACAACATCTTCATTGTTTGGAAATTTATTAGGAGCTAATTATGATTTGACAATTCAGGATGCGAATGGTTGTGAAAGCACACAGACAGTTCAAATTGTTGAGCCATCTGAGCTGGTGGTTTTCCTTGGAGATGATATTGAAATTCAATTGGGAGATAGTATTAGTTTGGAAGCTCAGTTGAATGTAGATACCAGTTTCCTCCAGCAGTGGGGATGGACGCGAGGATTGGCATTTAGAGATAACTGCAACTTCTGTTTGGAGAGATGGGTGTATCCATTTGACTCAGGTGTTTATGAGTTTTTGGCGATTGATGAAAATGGTTGTGTCGATGTAGAAGAGTTGAGCATATTAGTTAAAAAAGATAGACCTGTTTATATTCCAAATGCATTTAGTCCAAATGGAGACGGTAATAATGATTACTTCCAGATTTATTTGGGAGCAGGAGCTACAAATGTTAAGACCTTTAAAGTATTTAATCGCTGGGGCGAAATAGTATATGAGCTTAGTGATTTCTTCCTAATGGCTCCTGATGAAGGTTGGGATGGTATGTTTAAGGGAGACTTGATGAATCCTGCGGTATTTGTCTTCTATGCAGAAGTAGCGTTTTTGGATGGGCATGTAGAAGTTTACAAAGGAGACGTTAGTTTGATGAGATAAACGGATAATGGACCTCTTCATTGATTAAGAAAAGGCTCGCTATTAATTTAGCGAGCCTTTTTTGTTATTTTTGCAGATGAAACAAATGGAACAAACGAATTACCTTTCTGATAAGATAAAGATGCTAGCGTGTAGCCTTGCAGTTTTTTTTTTATTGAGCCTCTTTTCCAATATGCTGTTTGCGCAAAGCATCTCAGAACCTGAACTAAAGAACAGTGAGGATGGAAAATATACGGGCTTGCGAGAAGGGGAGGCAAAGGATTCAACGCTAGCTATAGTACTCTCAGGTGGAGGAGCAAAAGGGATTGCTCAAATAGGTGTCTTGAGGATGTTGGAAGAGGAAGGAATTCGACCTGATTTGATTACCGGTACGAGTATAGGAAGCATCCTTGGAGGTTTATACGCGATAGGCTACTCCATTGATGATTTAGAAAAACTAGCCAATGAATTGGATTGGGCTTATTATTTTGATGATGAGATTGAACGCAAGTATTTTCCAATTTATGAGCGGATGGCAGCGGAACGATATCAATTACGCTTCTCTTTCGAGAAAGGAAAAATTTCTATACCAACTGGAGTTGTTCGAGGTAAAAAAATAGCTTTACTGCTTTCTCGTTTAACCATACCTGCACACAACATTCAAAATTTTGATGACTTTGAAATTCCATTTCGTGGTATTGCAACTGACTTTGAAACAGGGGAGGCTGTTGCTTATGATAAAGGAGACTTGGCAGATGTGATGCGAGCAAGCATGTCTATTCCTTCGGTTTTTGTTCCTTTTGAAATTGGTGATAGAATATTGATCGATGGTGGAGTGACTCGAAACTTACCGGTAGAAGATGCAATATATATGGATGCGGATAAAATTATTGCAATTGATATCGGAGCACCACTTTATAATCGGGACAACCTAGGATCTATTCTAGATGTGTTGGATCAAACCAGTAGCTTTCGAATTGTGGAATCTAATAAAGAACAGGCAACATTGGCAGACGTAGTTATCAAACCTGAAATAGGAGATATTAGTGCGCTGTCATTTGATCAAAATGATCGATTAATGTTTCGAGGAAAAAAGGCAGCAGAAAAAATGATGCCTCAGGTTAAAGAATTGGTAAGTGTAAAAGCAGATCTTCCTCCAAGGGGAGTAAACTTGCCAGAAGAAATTGAGGTAACCTATTTTGAAATTGAAGGCTGTACCGCAAAAGAATTAAAAACAATTAAAAAGTTATTACAAATAAAAGAATGCAAAGTTTATACACTAGACGAGATTGAAAGTCGAATCAAAGAACTTTACGGAAGCGAGTTGGTCGCACTCGCAAGTTACCGAATCATACCAGAAGATGGCGGTTACTTACTGAAAGTAAAAGTACAAACACAATCAGGTGATTTTGTTCGAATGAGTGCCAATTATGATTCAAGATTAAAAGCAGGATTACTTTTGAATTTGACTTTGCGTAACCGAATATTCTCTGGATCAAAGTTTAATGTAGATCTAAAGATTTCTGAAAATCCAACACTCGATATTGATTACTTTGTTCATACTTCTGGGCGGCCAAACATTGCCTGGCAACTAGGTGCTCGGGGGCACTTCTATCCAGGATTAACTTTCATTGATGGCGCAAAAGAAAGCCTCTTTGATATTCGTCATTTTCAAACAGAAGCGAATGTCTTCTCTACCTTTAATAATCGGTTCTTTATCTCTACAGGATTAGGACTCGAACAATTCATACGTAGTGAAGAATTTTTTGATCCAAATAAAGACGACACACGATTCAGTCAGGCTTTCGTACAATTTCGATTTTTGCGTGACACCTATGACCGTGAACATTTTCCAAGTTCGGGCTCTTTTATCCAACTCGATGGGCAGTATTCGTTTCAACGTCATTTGAAATCTGA
Source organism: uncultured Saprospiraceae bacterium (assembly GCA_937921775.1). Classification (GTDB taxonomy): domain Bacteria; phylum Bacteroidota; class Bacteroidia; order Chitinophagales; family Saprospiraceae; genus CALGLS01. The sequence goes on along the minus strand of CAKZUK010000214.1, from coordinate 22,129 downwards.
TGCTATTGATACTCTCGTTTCTATTCCAAATGACAATGCAAAGATTCGTCTACAGATAATCAAAGCTTTACCCGTTTCGAAAAAAATAACGACTATCATCGGGGTAGATGCAGCTTATACCCGAAGAGTTGAAAACAATTATTTAAACCGTTATTATCTTGGACGTGCGATGCTTGGCGAACGGAGTCATGTCGAATTTGCAGGATTGCGATATATGGAACAACCCGTATCTGCCTTTGCTGCTGCTCAATTTAAATTACAGTTTGAGCCGGTTGCTGATTTTTTCACCTCCTTTGTTTTTAATTCCGCCTTTTATAATTTAGAAAATTATGAAATTGCTGATGGATTGATTACTGATAAAGTAATCACAGAAGAGGACTTTATCTACGGTTTAGGATTGGAACTAGGAATGCTAACACGTCTAGGGCCCGTGTCATTTTCAGCAGAGTATAATTTTTTATATAATCGTCCCAACTTCTTTTTACACATAGGTCATACCTTTTAATTTATTCTGAAATTATTCAGATGGGGCCAGATGTAGATTCATAGGATCCACCTACCTAATTAGATAGAATAGAGAATCTTTGTGTTCTTTGTTCCTTTGTGCTTCAAGATAGGATAGTGGGATCTTATGCGAGACCTAATTCAACATGTAACAAGCTGAATAGTTAAATTATTCACCCTATCTGAATAGTCAAAAAAATGATAAAAAAGCGTCAATCTTTTATTCTCAAAAATTGTGAGAGTAAAAGACTTATGTCTAATTTCAGAAAGTCACTTCTAGAGCATTCGCGAGGCAGCAGAATCACGTTAAAGAGACTCTTTTAAAAAAGAACATTATGATGCGATCAATCAGCTTTATCCTACCTTTCTTATTGGCATTCTTAGCCACAGACAATACACCTACAATCATTGGAGAGGCAGATACCGTCAGCACCACTCATTATTGTGGTAATGATCATGTTCAAAATCTGCTTTATGCCCAAGATCCGACATTGCTCCAAAAGCATTTGCAACTAGACGGAGAAGCCTATAATTATTTTCAAAGCGGGGGAGAAAGTGAAAAGACATTGTACACCTTGCCTATTGTTGTTCACATCATTCACGAAAATGGTGCGGAGAATATTTCAGACGCCGTTGTCATACAGGGAATACAAGACCTCAATGATTCTTACGAAAATGTTGGCTATTACGACCAGGGAACTGGCGTAGACACTGAAATTCAATTTTGTTTAGCCAAGCGTGACCCCGATGGTAATCCAACCACTGGTATCAATCGTATTGTTAATCCTTTGACAGAAATGGTAATGGAAACCGATGATATAACCGTCAAGGACTTGAGTCGCTGGGATCCATTAAGTTATATAAACGTTTGGTTGGTTCGAGAAATTTGTAGCGCCGGAATTGGTTGCGGAGTAGCAGGCTATGCCTACTTTCCCGCCTCACACGGAAATCCGGAAGATGGTATCATGATGGAGGCATCTTGGTTGGGAAGTTCTCCCGCGAACTCAGCAGTATTGAGTCATGAGATAGGACATTACCTCGGTTTGTATCATACCTTTCAAGATGGTTGTCCCAATAATGATTGCCTTGCAGACGGCGATCGAGTTTGTGATACACCACCAGATCAGTCAACAGCAGCAGTGCCTTGTGCTGGTTCCGCAAATACCTGCAATACAGATGTAAACGCTGGCGATCCCAACAATCCATTTACAACAGATCAAAACGATATGTTTTGGAATTATATGGATTATGGTGATTGGAATTGTTATTCTGCTTTTTCGCAGGGGCAGGCTGAGCGAATGGACTTTTTCCTTAATTCGGTGCGTTTTACATTACTTGATTCTGAAGCTTGTCAAGATCCTTGTCCAGATCCAGTGGATGTTAGCTTTACGGCAAGCACCTTGATCGTACCAATTGGAGATGCCATTAACTTTACGAATACAAGTACAAATATTACCAACTCGGACTGGCAAATTGATGGTGTTAACTTCGCGACTACAATTGATGCCAGTTATACTTTCAATACCTTAGGTACTTATGAAATTACATTGATTGCCTCCAATAATACACCGAACTGCTTTGACGATTACACTATTGAAATAGAAGTGATTTGCAATACAATCGCAGGCTTCGACCCCAGCGCTACGACAGTAAACCTAGGTGAGGCAGTCCTTTTTAGTAACACGACGAACAATGGTCTGAATTACGAATGGTTTTTGGATGGTGTTTCTCAGGGGACTACCGTTGATTTTTCTTCCACCTTTAATATGTTAGGTGTCTATGAAATTTGTCTAGAAGCGGAAGGCGCACTTTGCGATGATGACTATTGTTTCTTTATCGTAGTTACGGATTTGGCAGATGACTGTAGTCAAACTTTTTTGAAAACGTTTGGTACCCCAGGGATTGAAGAAAAGGGCTATTGTATTACTCCCTCTGAGGACGGTAATTTTTATTTAGGTGGAAGCCGACAGGACTCTGCAATGATAATAAAGATGGACCCATCGGGAGCATTACTTTGGGAACGAACATTCCAATTTGTAAGCAACGACATTAATGTTATCCGAGATTTAAAACTAGATTCGGATAATTATCTAATTGGAACGGGCTATGGTGATGGAGGAGGAAACAACCGAGATGGCTTTGTATTTCGATACAATCCGGTAGCCAATGTATTTGACTGGGTACAAAACCACGATCATCCAACGCTGGGCGTTTTTAATGGAGAGATGCATGAGGTATCACCTGGTGGCAATTATTTGATTACTTCAGGAACTGGCACGAACTCGGCACCTGGTCTAGGTTGCGATGCTTACATTTTTGAACTAGATCGGAATACTGGGGCCATGACGAGTTTGAATGAACATTATAATTTAGGTAGTTGCGAAACATTTCAAGCATCTCAAATTTATAATGGGAATTTGTATACCACCGGTCGTCATCATTTTGGAGTAGGAGGTACGGATAAAATGCGTGGCTCAACAACTCGCTTCGACCTTGCCGGAAATGAAATTTGGTCAAGACTTTATTTGACGGATACCAATTCTGATGGTCGACTGTATAATGCTGATATATTGGTAGAACAAGACTCTATACTCGTGTTGCACTACGGAGATAAAAACGGAACAGCTGCAGCTAATCCTGAGGTATTTATCACCAAAGCTAATTTGGATGGTGAGCTTGCTTGGGCAAAAGAATACGTACTAGACCTAGGAGAAGATCTTTATATTTCAGAAATAGTGAATCTACCAGACGGCTATGCAGTATTTGGTTTGAAGCGCACAAGTAATGATGTTTTTATTTTGAAAATAAATAAAGATGGAGAACAACTGTGGGCCAAAAGTTATGGTGGGGGAATCGACCTGACCACTGGAGTAGGAGAGAAAGAATTTATTTTTAATGATACCTATTTATATTTCATTGGACAGAGTACTAGCTTTGGAGGTGGTGATCAAGATATAGTAGTTGGTAAAGTTGATTTTTCAAACGGTGAAATCAACTCCTCATGTATCTACGTTCAGGATATTGAATTTACGGTAAGTGATTTTCCAAACCCATACCAAGGTTTGCATCCTATGACTAGTTATCCTAGTCCAGTAGCTGCCACATATCCCAACGTCACACCAGTAGAAGCGAGCCTCGAAGATGAAGTTATCTGCTCCGCTGGCTGCGGCGAACTCTGCGACAATGGACTAGATGACGATGGCGACGGACTCATCGATTGCTACGACCCAGATTGCTGCGCGACCGAATTTTGCGCAGACAATTATTATAATGAATGTCCCATTGATTGTGATTATGAACCCAATTCAACGGTGATTCTAATGGAAGTAGAATGGGAATCAAGCGGTACACAAGACTGGTGTTCCTACAACACGCCCATCACTGGAGATGTTGATGGAGATGGTGTCCCTGAAGTAATTGGAAAACCTTGCTCCGGTATTTCATCATCCAGTGCAGGTACTTATCCCAACTTGTTGATTGTAGATGGATCCAGTGGAGTCATTGAAGACGTGATCACTACACCAGCATTCTATTACTTGATGGATGGGCCTGCGATTGCCGATATCGATTTTAACGGTTATGCCGAAATTTTTATTCAGGCTTCATCGGCCATTTCGAATAATAATTACGCTGCTGGAGGTCCGATTATTACAGGAGACGTAAGACGACGAATACTTTGTTATGAATACGATGGAACGACTTATGTTGAAAAGTGGATGTCAGAGGTACCTGCCGGATATTCAGATGTGGAACAAGCAATTTCCGTTAGTCTGGTCGACTTTAACGGAGATGGCATTGCAGAGGTTTATACCCAAAATCAAATTTTCAATAGCATAGATGGTAGCCTGATAGTGCAAGGAGGCACAGCTACTCATCGAGGTTGGCGACCAGCTGGAGATAATGCTTCATTAGCAGCCTCTTATTCTGTAGCCGTTGATGTATTACCAGATGATTTTTGTGCCAATTGTACCGGATTGGAATTGGTAGCTGGTGGGGTAGTTTACTCTGTTTTTATTGACCCAATCAATCCGGCAAATAGTACGATGAATGTAGAAGTAACTTTGCCAAACTCAAATGACGGTTGGACCAGCATTGCAGACGTAGATAAAGATGGAGATTTGGATGCTGTAATAACAACACACACAGGGGCTACTGGGATTGTATATGTTTGGGATGTTCAAACGCCAGTGCAGATGTTCAGTGATTTTAATATTGCGACACCTGCCGGATTTATTTCACAAGCAAATATTGCAGACTTTGATGGAGACGGTTTACCCGAAATAGGTGTTTGTTCTCAATTCGAATACCGTGTTTTAGAAGGCAATGGAGCGAATCTGTCTATACTTTGGTCAATAGCCTCAGATGATTGGTCAGGATCAACGGGTAGCTCCGTGTTTGACTTTAATAGTGACGGAATTTCAGAAGTGGTTTATCGCGCAGAAAACGAAGTGGTTATTCTTGATGGAGCCACAGGAACTACCCTTACATCTATTCCTTGTCAGTCTGGAACACGTGTAGAATATCCCGTAGTAGTAGATGTGGATGCAGATGGAGAAACTGAAATTTTATGTAGTTGTGCCAACACCCTTAAAGCGATGGGTTCCTCTGACTTGCCTTGGGTTGATGCACGTTCTGTTTGGAATCAACACAATTATTTTAATGTAAATATTGAAGATGATCTCACCATTCCTGCGCAACAACAACCACATCATATCGTCAGTGATAGTGTGGTGATGAATAATTTTTTGACCATGTATGCTAATCCTTTATTCCCTGTGCCAGATGCAACGGTAGACGTCGATTCGGTAGAGTGTAATGATGGCATACTGGATGTAATACTGGAGATTTGTAATATCGGCGATAATGTATTGTCGAATGAATTGCCCGTTACATTTTATCAGGGTAATCCGACAAGCATGAACGCAACGGTGTTGGCGACTTTCGTCGGAATACCAAGTATTGTAGCGATAGATAGTTGTATCACGGTGGAGTATTCCATTCCTGCTATTTATGGAGAGCCAGTCTTTGTGGTAGTGAACGACGATGCCTCTTTGCCGGGGCCTTATGATTTAGCAACAGATTTTCCAATCACACCAATTGGAGAATGTGATTACACGAATAATATCAACAATTTTCAAATTGATGATTCACCACCAGTTCTTGATCTTGGGCCAGATATTTTGATTTGCGATAATGGTGTTTTTGTATTAGATGCCGGACCGGGATTTTTGAGATACGAATGGAATATTTTAGCAGAAACGCAAAGCATTACTGTTTTTGAAAGCGGAACCTATTGGGTGACCACTTATTCAGATTGTAGCATTCAAACAGATACGATCGTAATCACCATTGATCCGGTTAGCGTTTTTAATTTGGGGCCAGATACAACCATATGTGAAGGTGAAAGTGTAACACTTTCTGCTCAAGGTTTTGATGATTATCAATGGTTTCCTTCTGATTATTTAGATTGTGATACTTGTGAAACGGTGGTGGCTACTCCAGATTCAGCCACAACTTATATAGTGGTTGGAAGCACTGATTTGGGATGTATAAGCATAGATACGATTGAAATTAATTTTGGCTATGGACTCGGATTTGATACCATTTATTTGTGTGACGGCGAGAGTGTAATTGTCTTTGGAGATGAAGTAAGTGGAGATGGAACTTACATTGATACCGTTTATAATTTCCAAAACTGTGACTCGATATTAACGGTGACGACCCTTGAATTGGATGCCATCATTATTCAGATTGATGGACTCACTAGTTGCCCCGGACAGACCACGGGCTCAGCTGTTGCAACGGTCAATGGAGGTCAAGCACCTTATACCTTTACTTGGGATCCAGATACGACTGGCGTCAATGGCTTGGCCATAGATAACCTTGCACCGGGTGTTTATAGTTTGTTGGTAACCGATAGTAATGGCTGTACCAACGAGTCAGATGTTTTTATTGATGCCTCTACATTAGTCACTGTTCCGTTTGAAACGATAGATGTCAATTGTTTCGGTTACACAGATGGTATGTTGATGATTGATAGTTCTGGCGAAAATCTGCTGTATAGTTTGGATAGTTTTTCCTTTCAACAAAGCTTGGTTTATGAAAACCTAGCACCGGGTGAATATCCTTTATACATTCAAGATTCTTTAGCTTGTATTCATGAAGCGTTTTTTGTTATTGGTGAGCCAGTAGCAGTTGCAGTTGTTTTGCCACAAGATACCACGATAATTTTGGGTGACTCTATCGTGATTCCATCCTTTACCAATATTTTGGATTCTGTAATTTATCAATGGACACCATCTGATTATCTCAATTGTATTGATTGTGATCGGGTAAGTTCCCATCCAACATTTAGTACAAGCTATACTTTGGTGGTTACAGATGAAAATGACTGTACCGCTTCTGATGAAATATTGATTCTAATTGATAAAGAACGAGAAGTATATATTCCAAATGCTTTCAGTCCAAACGGCGATGGTGTGAATGATTTGTTCATGATTTATGCAAATGTAGGAGTGGAAGAGATATTGACTTTCCGAGTGTTTGATCGCTGGGGGGAGTTGGTCTTTGAAGATAAAAATTTCCTACCCAATGATGTTGCTCATGGCTGGGATGGAATGTTTTTAGGAAAGTTTATGAACCCTGGAGTCTTAGTTTATATGGCAGAGGTTCGATTTTTCGATGGAGTAGAACTCTTATATAAAGGAGATGTAACATTACTAAAATAACAAAGCCTAGAGATCGATAAGCCTGTCGAACTAGAAGAGACCCGCGCTTCGTCGGAAGGGCTCAGTGGTTGCTGAACTGAGTAAACTCTTGCTATTCATAGTCAAGGGACGGCTAGGAAAAAGGCTGGTGTTTTGTCAAAAAAAGATCTTTCTCTCTTAACGTAAATTTATTACTTTTACTGACACAAAAAAATAGCCTGATCCCCTTACGGATTGAAGTTTTAAAGCAACTTCAATATTCAAATCAACAAAAAATTAAATAAACCTATGAACTTAAGCAGTTTACTAAACTACTTGATCGCCTCATTTCTTGTTTTAAATGCGAACCCCGTTAGCAAGACCGAGTCAGAACAACAAAGCCTAAGCAATAACACTGTTACAGAAGAGTATTGTGCTGCTCACAAAGTCATGGAAGAGGCACTGCTCACTAATCCTGACTTACAAGAAAAAACAAATCAATTGGAATTGGCTTGGGAAGCTCAGGCCTCTAATCAGAGTAACGAAGAGAACCTAACGCCCCCTAGTTATTTGTTGCCTGTCGTATTCCATATTATTCACAACAATGGTTCTGAAAATATATCCGATGCACTAGTACTTCAAGCCTTACAAGATTTGAATGATGCTTACGCAAACACCGGATACTATGATCAAGGTACAGGTGTTGATACCGAAATTCAATTTTGCCTCGCTAAACGTAATCCTGAGGGCAATCCAACTACAGGAATCAATAGAGTGGTATCACCTTTGACATCATTTACTTTAGAGACACAGGACATTGCCATGAAAGACCTGAGTCGTTGGGATCCGACAAGTTATATCAATATTTGGTTGGTTGGCGAAATTTGTTCAGCTAGTGCTGGTTGTGGAGTGGCGGGATATGCTTACTTTCCAAGTTCACATGGTAACCCAGAAGATGGAATCGTTTTGGAAGCAGAGTATGCGGGCAGCTCGCCAGCCAATTCAGCAGCATTAGCACATGAGATGGGACATTATCTAGGTTTGTATCATACCTTTCAAGGTGGCTGTACCAATACAAATTGTCTGGCAGATGGTGATCGAGTTTGTGATACTCCACCAGATCAATCAACAGTGCCAGTGCCTTGTAGTATTGACATCAACAGTTGTACAACAGATGTAAATCCTTCAGATCCTAACAATCCGTTTGCTACAGATCAAAACGATATGTTCTGGAACTATATGGATTATGGAGATTGGGATTGCTATTCTGCCTTTACCACAGGTCAAGATGAGCGAATGGACTTTTTTATTGAAGGAGCTCGAGTGAGTTTGTTGGACTCAGATGCTTGTATTGATGCTTGTCCTAATCCAATTTTTATTTCAGTTACACCTTGTGATACTTTGATTGAAATTGGAGCGAACGTCACTTTCGTAAATACAACGATTGGTGCGACCAACTTTGAGTGGACGGTGAATAATGTACTAGAAGCTACTACAACAGATTTTACTTACAACTTTGCAACAGAAGGAACTTATAATGTTCTTTTGACAGCTTTTAATGGTGACACTAATTGTATTGTTACTAAGTCTCTACTGGTTCTTGCAACAGATTGTACTGGTTCTACTCATGTAAGTGATGGCGCTGGATCTGATGTGCCAACTTGCGGAGCTCCCGGTACCCCTTGCCAAACGATACAATATGCTTTGGACAATTTGATTTGCAGTGGAGATACCGTTTTTATTCATAGTGGAACTTATCAGTTACCTGCAGGGCAGCCCAATACTGTTCCAATTGCAAAGATACCGGAGAACTACAGCGTAACCTTTTTTGGAATAGAGGATAACGGCCCAGTCTTAATTGACGGGAATAATGCACATCGAGGTTTTCAATATAATTATGCTGGAATTACTTGCCCCGATGGAAACCTTAATGATGGAATCAATATTAGCAATGCTATTAATTTTGCACATTTAACCATTCAAAATGTTTACCTACAAGCTTATACTTGTACGAACACCAATCAAGTCGTTGGAGGAGGTATTCAAATTTTAAATAGTCCTGGATCGGATTTATCAGTATCCATTCGAGATTGTATATTTGAAGATAACTTTTTAGAAGATCCAGTTTCTTTAAATAATAATGGACGTTCAGTCAGTGGAGCTGCTGTTTATATCAATGGATTGGTAAGTCCACAAAATGCAGCCACAACTTCTGCTATAGTAGTTATTGACAGTTGTTCGTTTAGTAACAACAGATGTCACCAACTAGATAATGGTGGACATGGTGGCGCTGTGTATATTGGTGTTTGTGATTCCGCAAGCATTACCAATTCTACTTTTTGTAACAACAATACGTTTAGTGTCAATTCCGATGTTGGTGATTTAGATCACGATAGAAATGCTGGAGGAGCACTTTTGTTTTATGACAATTATAATCAGTTTCCTGGGCATGAGTATACGATTTCTAACTGTTCCTTTTTAGGAAATGAAGCGATGACCCAGGACGGTGCAGCTTTTCCTGATCAGTCTGAAGGTGGTGCGGTGTTTCTTACACGAGGTGATGGCTTAACAACAGTCACCAACGCAACACTCACTATCGGTAACTCTCAGTTTTTTGACAACAAAATTGAAACAGGAACTGAGCACCTTGATAACAATAGTGGTACGATCGATCTAAATACTATTGGGGTAAATGTATTTGCAGATGAACTTGAATTTAATTTGGGAGCTGATACGACACTTTGCTCAGGAGCAACACTTTTTGCACCTGTCTACCTTGCTGGAGCTACTTACGAATGGAGTACCGGCGAAACCGGACCAGTTATCGAAGTAACAAGCACAGGTGCCTATGCCGTGACCATAACCGCTGGACAATGTGAATACTCAGACGAGATTTTGATTGTCATCGAAAACTGTTCAGTGGATTGTGAAAACACGTATTTGGAAACGATAGGTACAGTTGGTCAAAATGAATCAGGTTCGGGAATGGTTCCAAGCGGAGATGGTAATTTTTATATTTCGGGCCATCAGGGAGAGGATGTAATGATTATAAAAATGTCGCCTGACGGAGAAGAGATTTGGACTCGAACCATGAACCTTACCAGCAAAATACGAGAAAGAATATACGATATGATATTGGATGCTGACGGTTATCTAGTTGCTTGTGGAAATGGAGGAACAAGCAACTCTGACTACCTCGGCTTTGTTTTTAAATATGATCCAAATACCAACAACCTAATTTGGTCAAATGAAATTGATGGACAGATCAGAGCATTCAAATTAGTAGAAACTTCACCAACCGCTAATTACCTCGTAGCTGGTATTCGATGGAATGCACCCCCTCCGGGACAAGATGATGATGCATACCTTATTTCAATAGACCGAAATACGGGAGACCTATCCGGAGATGTCAACAAGGCTTACTATACCAGTGGAACATCCGAGTCATTTGTTGATATGGTAGCGTACAATAATGCACTCTACGGTGTTGGAAGATATGTGCCAAATTCTTCCTTTGCAGGGATTCGACCTTCTATTTCTAAACTAGACTTTTCTGGTAACGAAATTTGGTCACGACTTTATATGAAGTCTTTAAACTCTTCAGCACGTCTATATAATTCAAGTATCCTCATTGATCAAGACTCTATCGTTTTAACTCAAAATGGAGACTATAACTCTGGAGGTTCTTTTACAACAGATGAAATCTATTTTAGTAAAACAGATATAGATGGAAATGCCGTTTGGACAAAAAGTTTTCAATTTCAAGGATTGGATGAAATGTATCCAAACGAAGCAGTCGCTGTAGATGATGGTTATCTCATTTTAGCTTTTAATCGAGAAGCATTTGATCCCCGAACATTTCTGATAAAGACAACTAAAAATGGTGACCTAGTTTGGACAAAACAAATTACAACTAGCGGTGGAGCAACACTAGATGGTGCCGCATTCCATAATCAATTAGTGGTAGACGGAGATCGAATATACATTGTTGGACAAAACTTAGGAGCTGGAAATGTTGGAGATGTTTTGGTGGTAAAGCTTACGCTAGATGGTGACTTGTTAAGCCCATGTCCTTTTGTTGAAGATGCTTCACCTATTCAAACTAACCTCAATGCTTATGACACGAACGTTGGGCTTTCGGAATATCAAAGCCCACTGATAGTTACGACGACAGACAAGTTCGTTGATAGCACAGATCTTAGTGTTGCACTCAATTGTATTGGTGTTTGCGAAGAAGCTTGTGAAGATACCTATTTGCAAACTATGGGGACTTTTGGAGTAGATGAAGGTGGCTCAGGAATTATAAGAAGTGGAGATGGCAATTTTTACCTTAAAGGATATCAAGAAGACCATGTTTTGTTAGTGAAAATAACACCGGATGGTGAAACGATTTGGTCCCGTACAATGAAGTTTACGAATTTGCCACAAGAGCGTATATTCGATTTGATCCTTGATTCAGATGGAAACCTCGTAGGTTGCGGAAATAGCGGTATAAGCTCCAACGCATTCGAGGGTTTTGCTTTTAAATATGACCCGGAGAATGATATTATATTATGGTCTCATGAAGTCAGTACCCAACTTCGAATACTTAGTATTCTTGAATCATCTTCAACGAGCAGCTATCATTTCTTAGGAGGTAAATGGGAGAATCCTGCCCCTGGGAATGATCAAGATGCCTTTGTTATTACTTTAGATCGAAATACTGGTGTTATAACCAATGAAGCGAATAGTTCTTTCACAACTGCTGGTAGTTCTGACATTTTCTTTGATGCTGTTATTAAGGATGGCGCAATTTATACCTCTGGTCGATTTACTCCTGTTGCTACATTTGGAAGTTTTAGACCTTCAATAACTAAGCTTGATCTTTCCGGTAATCTACTTTGGTCGCGAATTTATTTACAACCGCTTTCTACCAATGCACGTATGTATGGTAATGACTTAGTCATCGATCAAGATTCTTTGGTCATGGCTAGTTTTGGTGATTATAATGGAACTAATTTTTCAAGTGATCAGATCTTTCTTTCCAAATCAGACATGGATGGTAATAGTGCTTGGACAAAAGCTTACCAATTCCCAGGTTACAATGAAGTGCTTGTCAACGAAGTAATAAACCTAGAAGATGGATACCTCTTAGCAGCTTACAATCAAGAAACTCCTAATGAAATATTTATACTTAAAACAAATCAAAATGGAGTGGCTCTTTGGGCCAAACGCTTTACCACTCCCAATGGTTTGACTGCTGAAATATTCATGACTGATAACCATATTTTAGTCGAGAACGACAGGATCTATATTACGGGAGAATCGACAGAAGCTAGTGGTACCACTGGAGATATCCTATTGGTCAAGGCAGATTTAAATGGAGATTTTCTTAGTACATGCCCTTTTGCTTTTGACCTTGTTGTAAATGAAACAAGCTTACCACTGTATGACAACGATATACCTTTGACGGAATACACTAGCCCATTAACCATTTCCAATCCAACCTTAATTTTAGATACGACAAATATAACAGTAGCTCAAAGTTGCCTCGGAACCTGCGACGAAGAAATCTGTGACAACGGAATAGATGACGATAACGATGGCCTTGTAGATTTCTATGACCCCGACTGTCCTTGCTCAGATTCTTTGACCTGTGGTACACCTTTTTACAAGGTATGTGCAGTGGAATGTTCAGTCCCTCCAGACAGCATGGATATCATCAGCTTACAAGCTGACTGGAATAATTTTAGTATGTCTCTCTTCAACCAATATGTGGTAGGTGATGTTGATGGAGATTGCATATCTGATATTGTAGCGCTAAGAGAACCAAATCTAGATATCGTCGTTTTGAATAGCCTCGACGGATCATTAAAATATGAAGCGCCTTTTGCTAGCCTTGGTTTTTTCAATAACAGCCATCTCGCTATCGGAGATGTTGACCTAGATGGTATGATGGAAATATTTGTGAATCAACCTGGTCCAACATTCGGGAGTTCAAACTTACATCGTTTAGATTTTGATCCGGGCACTAACAATCTGGTTTCGACTTGGATATCAGCAACAGAAATAGTATCGAGCAATGCTTTTGTTCCTTCTAGAAATTTAAGTCCCTCCTTGGCTGATTTTAATGAAGATGGTCAAGTAGAGGTATATCTTGGTAATAATATATTTAGTGCCTCAGATGGAAGCGCACTGATGAATGATCCTCTAAATAGTCAAGGAACATATCCCGTAGGTTTTATGACATCGGTTTCTGTTGCGGTTGATGTTTTGGCCGACTCTGAATGTGCCAATTGTAGTGGCCTAGAATTGGTGGCAGGTAATCAGGTTTACTCCATAGATATTGATGGTTTGACTATGAACATCGAGCGTGAATTAACTAGTCAAGTTGATGGCCTTGTTCGTATCGTTGACTTTGATCGCGATGGTGATTTGGATGCGGTGGTTAGCAGTATGGAGGAAGCTTTTACTGCTCCTCTTATATATGTATGGGATCTCCAAACTGAGACCTTGATTGGTAATCCGGTAACGGAAGTTTTGTTGCCAAACGATCCTACCGGTTTGCGAATTGGAGCTGTGTCTATCGGAGATGTAGACGCAGATGGCTGGCCCGAAATTACGGTTGCGACAGGCTTTAATTTTAGCATTCTAGAAGATTACCAAAATGGTGGAGGGGCTAATTGGGGTATTGATCCGAGTACGCTCAAAGCGACTGTAGCTACCACAGATGAATCGGGAGTCACGGGCTCCACTTTGTATGATTTTGATGGTGATGGAAAAGTTGAGATTGCTTATCGTGACCAAACGGAGTTACGTGTTTTTGATGAAAATCTAACAACAATTGCACAAGCTTCCTGTACTTCAGGAACCGCCACAGAGTACCCAATTGTCGCCGATATAGATAGTGATGGTGAAACGGAACTGCTTTGTACTTGCGGGGGAGCTGGCTTGCAGGCTTTTCAATCAGAAAGCAGTCCTTGGCCTATGTCACGTAGTGTTTGGAATCAGTACAGTTACTTTGCCGTCAATGTTAATGATAATGGAAGTATTCCGATTGAACAACAAATGCATCATATCGTTGGTGATTCTATTGTTTTAAATACTTTTTCACAACAGCAACCTATATTTGACGAAAATGGAGAACTGATTTTTCCTACCATTGATATAGTTCTGGACCTAGGTCCGGATACCACTGTATGCGATAATGGTATACTGGAATTAAATGCAGGCAGTGGCTTTGATACTTATGAATGGAATGATGGTACTACTGATTCAACTTATACAGCCTATGGTGCGGGAGAATATTGGGTAGAAATAACAACTCCTTGTGGAGTGCAACGTGACACGATTGAAATTACAATTGATCAACCAACAATTATCAGTTTGCCAGACACGGTTGGTTTATGTGGCCTGCCTTGTACGACCTTGACCCTAACGGATTGGTATGATAGTTATGAATGGTTTCCCGCAGACGGGCTTGATTGTACAAGCTGTTCTACGGTAACGGCCTGCCCAGATGGTCCAATGACCTACACTGTTCTTGGCTCTTCATTGTTGGGTTGTTTTAGTATTGATTCAATTACGATTGTTCCGGTGGAACCAATGACAAGTATAGTTGATACGCTGATATGTTTGGGAGAGACAGTGGTGATTGGAAATGTAGAAATTGAAATAGGGGAGTCTGATACCTTGTTCATTCCTGGGCCATTTGGTTGCGAAAATTCGATCATTATAAATGTTGGCTGGAATGGGGGAGAGGCCACGATAACGGATGTTTTTGGTGCGGCCTGTGAAAACGAATTTTTCATTTATGATGGCGACCCAATTCCACCCGGAACTTCACAGGACTTTGTCTATCAATCTTATCTTGGATGTGATTCCACTATTCATGTTGAGGTATCGAGTTTGCCGACTTATAACATCGATATACCAGCAACGATTTGTAATGGAGACTCTATAGTTATTTTTGGAGAATACCAGTCGCAAGCTGGAACATATTCAATGACCTTTGATTCTCAAAACGATTGTGATTCGACCATCAATATAGTTATGGATGTCTTACCAGCCATAGCGATAAATACGAATGTACAAAACACTTGCCCTGGAGTATCAGATGGGTCCATAACTGCCAATGCGTCCGGTGGCTCGGGAGGAGGCTATTCTTATGAATGGAGTAATGGCGAAACCAGCTCAACGATTATGGGTTTACCAGCAGCTAACTATTCTGTAACTGTAATAGACGGTAACGGATGTATGGAAGAAATCGCCGCAACAGTAAATGAAACAGATCTACAAGCCACAACTACTAGCGGAGATGTCACCTGTAATGGCTCCTCTGATGGTTTTATTGAAGTTGTAAACCCGATGTCTGACTGGACTTTTAGTTTGAATGGAGGTACCATACAGGCAGATCCTCTATTTGATAATTTGCCAGCTGGTAACTATGTGTTAGAACTTATAGATGGTGCAGGTTGTAGTATTGTTATGAATCCTGTTGTTAATGAGCCGTCAGTATTAGCAGTTGTTGTAGGAGACGATATTACCATTACCATTGGAGATGATGTTCAGCTACAAGCACAGGTGAATATATCAGCTCCATATACCATCACTTGGTCACCAACCAATAACCTATCCTGCCCTGACGGAGAGCCAAACCTCAATTGTTTGAATCCATTGGTTACAGGCTTGCTTGATGTAACCGATTATACGGTAACGATTGCTGCCATCGGAAATTCAGACTGTAATGCATCTGCAACGATTCGAATTACACCTTTTACAGACTGTGATAAGGTTTATGACTTACCCAATGCCTTTACTCCTGACGCAGATGGCATCAATGATAATTTTGCTGTGATAGCAGAAGGCCTGCGAGAAGTCATCTCTTTTGAAATCTACAACCGCTGGGGCAAAAAAGTTTATGAAGGCACTGGGCTTGATGCAAGTTGGGATGGAACAATCAGTGGTAAACCTGCTCCATCGGATGTGTATCTTTATATGATTCGGGTGGAATGTCCGGACCGGGAAGAGCGTGTTTTGAGTGGGGATGTTAGTTTAATTCGCTAAAGGGCGTGTCTTGTTGTACAATGCTTTTTGGGAATAAAAAGCTTGAAAGCTAGCTTAGTTGTATGAACTATATACGGCTTCCTAAAATAAAATTTAAAAGCTACTGTCATTCTTGATAGTAGCTTTTTTAGTTACTAAGCATAACCTTTTGTCCGTGCAAACAATTATACTGTTGTGAAAGGGTATATGGCGCCCTTTTGACGAAGGAATTAAAGAGGTATAAGAATATATAATGTTCGAAAGGCTGATCTATTTAGGCAATAATTAGGCGTGAATGTTATCAATGATAGAGTCCTCCTTACTATGTTTAGCTACTTTATAGATGGATCTTGTTAATGCTTAAGGCAGGCTGCTATTTGGTGTTTGTATTTCCTAGTTTAGCCTAATTTGGCTGGCTTAATGACTTGAAGACTTCTTCTTTAGTTGGTGATTTTTACTTGAATTTAGTTGTTAATAGGTGGTCGATATCCCAAAATGTATTCTTATGATTGATAACCAGGAATTACTTTACTTTTTTTTATAGAAAGCTTAGGGGCTACCTGTTTTTCATGTTAATAATAAATTTTTTATGTTAAAAAATGATAAAGTAAATAAAATGTTGTTATGTTATTCGAATGTTTTCCTATCTTGCAGTAATATTACTTTGATAAGTTTCTTTTTTTTTCCAAGAAATTGAGAGACACCCATAAAAAAAAGTAATGCTAACTTATTTAACACGTTACTCAATAATTAATTAAGTTAAACCCCTTTTACAGAAAACCAAATTGAAAAAAATCTGAAGGTTTCCCTTAATTATTTTTAAAATTTTGTATTGCATTAATTGCTAATAGACTCGCTATGCGCTGTATTCTGTCTAATGATAGAATGTTAAGTGTATAGTCGTTTCCTGCAATGTAATACTATGTTGTTAGCTCAACGTTTCGTTAGCTATCGTGAGATGTTCAACAACGTCCCTGGCCGTTTATTGTTTTTAATCGACCTTGTATAGACTTCTGACTCTTTTGAATAAAGATGAAAATCATTTTTTATTTTCAAGAGGGAGAGGGGTTGTTTGTTGTAGTTGTAATGTTTTTCGATTCTAAGTGGACTTAAATACTGTTTGTATAAATAGTGTTATGGATTAGCTATGTGGATGTTTGATTTTTCGTATTTACCCAAAATTTAAAACAAATGATAAGCACAGAACAACTTAAGTTCTCCCCAAAAACCTCAAATGTGGAATTTGTAAATACCATGTTGATTAAAGTAATTGAATGACCTGGAAGTTATTTATAGAAATGAGGTTCCTATCTTTTTAGACTATATCTTTTAAGTAGCTCCAATTTTCTGCAAATAGCATTAAGAGGCCGTCCCGATTTTAAAAAAAAATAATTAAATAAAATCAATCCATTAATAAGCCATTTCATTGTCTGATTAGGATTTTAAAATTATGATTTTATTTAAAATAAACGTGAACTAGTACTCTGTAACATAAGTTAGTTAAGAATTTGAATGCATTGTTATTTAGTGAGGACGATTCCAATATTTTCAAGAATAGCCTAAGCTATTTGAGAAAATTTGGAAGAAGTCATCGCTGAAAAAGAACATTCAAAAATTAAATAAATTTATGTTACAGAGTACTAATCTCTATACCTAAAAAAACTAACCATGAAAATACATTCCTTCCTTAAGAGCGTGCTATCGAATTTTTCTTCAGCAAAAGAAAATAGCCAACTATTAGAGAGTCATTCTTTTTTATCCTACGTAGGTGTTTATTCAAAGCTTGTTTTTGGCTTTGTGTTTATGTTGGGTTTGTCAGGGACTCTCTTCTCTCAGGGCTGTCTAAATCCGGATGATCTCCATAACTCACCCTGCACATCTTGTCTATACGACTTTGGTGGCGGCGCTGGTAATATTGTACCCTGTGGTCCTTCAGCTAATACGACTTCTTCCGTGCCTATTAATCATGAAAATGGAAATACTGTAGCCCCTCTCGAGGTATGTGGTGGTCTTTTGGACTCACCGAATGATGACGTGTTATGGGTTTCTTTTCTCATCAATACAGGAGGTTCTTTTGAATGGCAAACGGTAGCTGGAGCAGATAAGTTTTATTGGGAAATGTATTATTCAAGTACTCAGCCACCAGATGATGGGAGTAGTAATGATCCTAATACAACTGATTGTAATAATCTTGTTTTTTATAAATGTGGAACACAATTCACCGGCTGGGAGGTAGAAGCGACTCCGGATCCGACTAAGCAATGGCGATATTATATTGCTTACTATTTCCAATCGACCGACAAAGATAAAGAGGGAGATGGTGTGGTGAAGATTCGAAAGTCATGTGGTTTGGCTTGCGCAGATAATGATATTGCTGTAGTCGCCTCCGATGATGTTTGTATTTTAGGATCACCAGGCACAGTGCTAACAGCTACTGCTAGTGGTGGCGGTGGCAGTTACTCGTATAGTTGGCTTCCAATTGATGGATTAGATGATCCAAATAGCGCGACTCCAACCGCTACCCCGGGAACAACGACAACCTATACGGTTACTGTTGTTGGAGTAGACGGTTGTCCGGCTGCTGATGAGGTTGCTGTTAATGTAGGTGGCTGCTGTGATGCTGATGCGGGAACAATATCTCTTTTTGGTCAGCTCACTTCCTGCGACTCAAGTTTGGATAGCTATAGTTTTATTGCGTCACCAGGAGCTAATGCACCCTCTCCGGGTTATGCCCTTATTTTAGTTGATATGGAAGGCAATATTCAATTGTTTGATGATTCACCTGATAATACCAACGAGTATAATTTCCTTTTTAGCTCTCTTGACAAAGGAATGTATTTTGTATATGCACTTTCTTATGATGGAGATATATCGACCTACCTAACTGCTAAAATTGGAAACCCAGTTTCAGGGATTCAAACCGAAATTGATGGTGGTCTTTGTGCCGATTTAATATATGGTGGCAATAACAATAAGATAACCGTCTTAAGATGTGGCACCTTCCCTCAAAATTAATCTTCTAATCCAATAAAACTAATACTCATGAAAAAGCGAATAGAAGATTTAAGTAAAAGCAAAACACAAAAAGCGAAATTAATATCGAATGTTATTTCAAATAATACTCCCATGAAAAAAGAAACTTATACATATAGATCTCTTTTAATTAATATTGGCTTGGTATTCTGCTTAGCCTTGTTGTTTTTTCCGCAAATTGGCTTGGCCCAATTGGGGGGCTGCCCTGGCACAAATGATATTGATTGTACAGAAGGTGATGGTACAACCACAGGCAATATTATAAGCATAGAATTTGATAATGCTACTGATGCTACTTATGCATCAACAGCAAATAATCCTTGGGTAATAGTTAGAGAAGATGCCACTGTTCCTAGTGGTAATTCCTTTGTAACATATACAGTTACTTCGGTAAGTGGGAGTATCGTTACCTGGGAAAGCGATGATCCTCAAAGTACTTGCCCACAAGATGCGGAGATACTAGCTGCCATTGATTGCGGTGCTTGTACATCTTGTGATGTCGTAACTTTGACGGATCCAGCTACTCCTACTTTTCCTGCCCTTATTCCTGGTGGTGCTTTTACCTATGAAATTGGGAATGGAACGCAATGTCAGGGGAATATGGATGCTGTATTTGTACAGATTACTACACCCTCGGGAACAATCTGTGAACCAGTTGCAACTATCCAAGGTTTTTACACTGTCTATATTCCTAGTGACGCCACGGAAGTTCTTATTCAATCGTGTAAGAATAGTGGTAACCCCCGGATTTGTTCGATTACAGTTTGTGATCCACCGAATGCCAATGATGGAGATATCGCTATTTGTTCGGGCGATTTAGTAGATTTTGATTTAAATAGCCTTGTTACTAACAGCCCACCGGGTGGCGTGGATTTCAGATGGGAAGTTGCCATTGACAACCCGAACGTAGATGGTGAAAGCTTATCCCCGGTTGAGAATGATGTTATTAATGATAATCTGACAAATAACGATGATAATGATCAGGTAGTGGTTTATACCGTCACATCAAGCCTTACCAGTGATCCCACTTGTATAGCAGAACCTTTCGAAGTCGTTGTTGTGGTTTATCCAACTTTAGAGCTTCCGGTCATCATTCCTGCCGGTCCAATTACAATTTGTCAAAATGATGCCCCAGTACTTATCGGAGATGCTAGTGGAGGGTCAAGTGATTATGATTTCACATGGGAATGTATGACATGTCCCATAGGAGAAGACGAAACTACGATATTTGATGACCCTACATTATATAATCCTACTTTTAATCCTGGAGTATCTCCAGGGTTTTATGAAGTGAGGTTAACTATAACTGATAACCTTTGTAATACATCTGGCTCAGATGTATTACAAATTACGGTTAATCCAAACCCCACAGCAGATGCCGGTCTAGATATTAATGATGTTTGCGTTGGTTCTCCTATTCCATTGGGTGGAAGCCCTACGGGTACAGGAGGTACAGTAGCCATAGATTATACCTATAGCTGGTCTCCTACTACGGGTTTAGATGATCCGACTATTGCCAACCCAACATTTAGTCCAGATGCGATTGGTATGTACAATTATAATGTAACGATAACAGACGATAACGGTTGTACAGCCACAACACTTTCAGGAGTTGATATAAATGTAACAGGTGCCGCCATAACGTTTTCCGCAGTAGCTGTATGTACCTCTGATGGAACTACATCAGCAGCACAAGGTGAATTTTATATTTTAATCTCAGATCTTGATGGTACAGATGGTGCTGGTGGCCCATTTGAATATAATTATACTTTGAATGATGTAAACACAACGGGTTCGACGCCAAATATGTCAGATTTGGTACCTGCCTCTGGCTATCTTGGTCCCTTTGCGCTTGGCGCAATAAATGAAACAAATGGAACCATAAGCCTATCAATCAGTGACCCAAATGTAACGGGTGGTTGTTCCATGACCGTTATAGTCACAGAAACTGTATGCGGATGGACAGATGATAATACCAATGGCTATGGCTGCGAAGACTGCCCAGGAGAGCCTTTGGGCTTTATTGTAGCACAATCTGTACCCGGGTCTTTTGAAGCGGGTGGAACAAGTGGTCTAAGTCAGACCTATGTGTTGGTCGAAGGAACAATAGCTGATCCAGGTAATATTGTTGCCATTAATGAAACCGGTCTTTTTACTGACTTAGCTAATGGTCCTTATCATGTATACGCCATCAATGTTTTGGATTCTGAAAAAGCTGCTATTCTAGCATGCCTAGAGATAGATGGGCCCTATAATGATGGAGGGTGTTTGGGCGGATTTTGTATTAATGAATGTGGGCCTATAGAATATGAAGTTGATTGTGCAAGCTGTTGTGAACCTGCAGCCACCTGTGATTTACTCCCTATAGATATCATTGCCTGTGCAATTCCTAGTGCCTTTACAGACTATAATGATGTCTTTACAGATGTTGAATTGTGTGATGGGATACCATCATTAGATCACGTAGATACTGATGTAGATACTGATTGTGTTGGTGGCTTAGAGACTAATCGAACTTATTATTTATTTTTTGATAATAATGGTAATGGTACTTACGAAGCTGGTACTGATGATTTAATAGAAGAGGAGTGCCTTCAAAATATTATTGTAACTCCTCCGGCGGTGGATGTAACTTGTCCGGCAGACGATGTAAGTCTTGCAGACTGTACAACAGAAGCAGACATCTTAGCAGCATACACCGCATGGGCGGCCGACTTTACGGCAGCAGGAGGTTGTAATGCGAATATAAGTATCGTAGTTGATCCACTTCCAGCGTTTGTTTGTGGAGGAGCGGTAAGTTTAAGTGGAACGGTAACGGTATCGGATGATTGTACGACGGAGGTGACTTGTTCATCGACCTTTAATGTAGCAGCAGGAACACC
>CAKZUK010000213.1 GCA_937921775.1 uncultured Saprospiraceae bacterium | reverse complement strand
TATATACCATAGGCTGCGCGCCAGATAGATCCCATCACCCCAGAAGAGCACTTAATGATTTGTTAATTAGTTCTCGTTCCAATAAATATTTCATAATTTAGTTTTCAAATTCATTAAGACAACAAAATTTGCACATTAGGGAGTCAGTCCTCACCTCGTGCTACCATCTTCCACCTAATAAAACACCCTCCATGAAAAAAACTCACAAGCTCCTCCTAATAACAATGGGAATTTTAGTTATGGGAATTTATTTCTCATGTACACCCAAAACTATGGTAAAATCAAAAGACAACAAACCTGAAGTCGTCGTAGAGAAACCAAGTCCTCCTCCTGGCTTACCGACTACAATTGTTAATCGTAAAATTCCAATGGAAACATCGGTTCGTACCGGTCAGTTGGACAATGGAATGAAATACTTTATCCGTAAAAACAGTAAACCAGAAAACCGAGTTGAACTTCGATTAGCCCTAAGCGCAGGTGCGATGCAAGAAGATGAAGACCAACAAGGATTGGCTCATTTTATCGAACACATGGCTTTCAATGGTTCTGCTAACTTTAAGAAAAATGAATTAGTTGATTACCTCGAATCTGTAGGTACACGTTTTGGGCCCGACCTAAATGCTTATACTAGTTTTGACGAAACAGTCTATATGCTACAAGTCAGAACAGATGACAAAGAAATGATGGACAAAGGCATGTTGGTCTTGGAAGATTGGTCAGGTGCCTTGTCTTTTGATCATGAAGAAATTGATAAGGAACGTGGTGTTGTTGAATCAGAATGGCGTTCCGGGCTAAGTCCACAACAACGTATTTTCAACACCTGGTTTCCTCAAGTATACAATGGCTCTAGATATTCTAAGCGCTTACCCATTGGTAAACCTGAAATCATTAAAAACGCGAGCTATTCCACGATTAAACGTTTTTACAAAGACTGGTATCGTCCCGACTTGATGGCTGTGATTGTAGTAGGTGATATTGATGTAGATGAAATGGAAGCGGACATCAAAAAACGTTTTAGTAAAAGAAAGGTAGTTGATAATCCTCGTAAAAAAGAAGTCGCTACTGTACCTTTCCATAAGGAGACCATCATTAGTATCAATTCAGATGTGGAAGCACCTTTTAGCAATGTTCAATTGATGTACAAGCATAGACATAATAAGATGGTAAGCATGGCTGATTACCGCGAAAGCTTAAAACGTCGTTTGTATAATGCAATGCTGAGTGCTCGCTTGGATGAAATATCTGCATTACCTGAACCACCATTTTCGTTTGCATACACTGGATACAGTAAAGACATCGGAGACATTGACACTTATTCTTCTTATGCTAATACCCCAGAAGGTGGAACGCTAAAAGGACTAGAAGCTGTTCTAATTGAAAATGAGCGAGTGCTTCGCCATGGCTTTCAAACTTCAGAAATGGAGCGTCAAAAAGATGAGATGCTGACTCGTATGGAACGTGCCGTTAAAGAAAAAGACAAAACTGATTCTGGCCGTTTGACTCGTCGCTATATTTACCATTACTTGAATGGCAATCCAATTCCTGACATTGAAGATGAATTGAAATTTTATAATGAACTGCTTCCAACCATTAAGGTGTCCGAAGTCAACATGCTTGCAAAGGAATGGATTACTGATGAAAATAGAGTTGTTGTTTTGACTGGCCCTAAGAAAGATGAATCCCCAATGCCTTCAGAAATGGAAGTACGCAATTTGCTAGATGCTGTTAAAAAACAGGATATCAAAGCTTATGTGGATGACACTTCTGACGAACCTTTCATTGCCGAAATACCTAGTCCTGCAAAGATTGCTTCTGAACGTATGATTGAATCAATTGATGTAACTGAGTTGATTTTGGAAAATGGTGTAAAAGTAGTGTTAAAGCCTACGACCTTTAAAAACGATGAGATCTTATTTTCGGGCTATAGCCCCGGAGGAACATCTATTTATCCTGATTCAGACTATGAATCGGCACGAGCTGCAGCTTCCATTATTGATGAATCAGGAATTGGCAATTTTAGCTTGACACAATTACAAAAAAAATTAACTGGTACAAACTTGAGTATTTCGCCTTATATCAGCGAGCTATACGAAGGAATGAATGGTAGTACCTCTGGTAAAGATTTAGAGACCATGCTGCAATTAGTTTACCTCTACTTCACTGCCCCACGTAAAGATGCAGATGCATTGAAGTCTTACGTTTCAAAACAAAAAGCGACTTACGCGAATTTGCTATCTCAGCCAGATTACTATTTCTACGATCAAGTTTCAAAAATCCAATACAACAATCATCCACGTCGTGGCTTCCCTACTTCAGAGAGTATGGATCGAATTGATCTTGACCGGGTTCATGAGATTTATAAAGATAGATTTGCAGACGCTTCAGATTTCACCTTCACGATGGTTGGTAATTTTGATTACGAAAGAATCAAACCTTTGTTGGCAACTTATTTGGGCAACCTACCATCCAAACGGCGTGTTGAAAACTTCAAAGATATTGGAGCTAATCATCCTAATGGAAAAGTAGAAAAAGAATTAAAGAAAGGTTCTGCACCAAAATCTCAAATTAATATGATGTTCCATGGAGATTTTGAGTGGACTCCAAAAAATCGTTATGCATTCCAATCATTGATTTCTGTTTTAAAGATTAAGATGCGGGAATCAATGCGTGAAGAAATTGGTGGAGTTTACGGCGTTGGTGTGCGAGGCTCTGCTTCTCAGTTTCCAAAACCAAATTACAGCATTACCATTTCATTTAATGCTGATCCGCCAATGGTTGATCAGTTGATTGATCAAGCATTGAAAGATATTGCTACTGCAAAAGAGATTGGTGCGACCGAAAAGGATATGGAGAAAGTAAAAGAGACACAACGGCAAGGACGTATCAAAGGTTTGAAGGAGAATCGCTTTTGGTCTCGTCAGCTTAATAATATTTATCGACAGGGACTTGATCCGGAGGGGCTGACTATGGAGTCTTATGAAAAGGCGATTAGTGAGTTGACGATTGACGATATCAAGGCTGCTGCCAATATGTACTTTGATAAGAAGCGATTTATTAAGGTGGTGCTGATGCCTGAGTCTCAGACTGAGAATTAATGTGAGCACTTTAACGGGGATGGGAACACGGATTGGACGGATGGAACGGATCCGTGTTCCCATTTTATAATAAGGAAAAACAAAATTTAATCTTTATGCAAAAAAAAATCTTTATACTTCTATTCGCCTTCTTATGCATCGGAGCCATTTCAGCACAAGCCCCAAACGGGTTCTATGTAGGTGAAGTCTGCGATCTAGCTGAGGCAAATATCACTTATTACAATACACCTTTGAAAATTCAGGTAGATAAGCCATTGAAGTTTAAAGATGGTCACATCCATTCGTCCAATAATCAAAATGACTTATATCGAATTGCATTGGAAGTTGAAAAAGTACCGGAGAATACTTGGTTGGTATTAAAAATTGACGAATCCTATTATGCGACTTGTTTGCGTTCTAAAAAGAAAGGAAGATTTGGTGCTTTTCGTAAATTATCAAAAGCACTTATTGACGATAAAGTGACTAGTGATACTACAAATTCTAAAGGTGGTTTTGTCATTGAAAAGCGAGCGGATGCCGATCGGATTTCGAGGTTTTTAAAAGTTGACATTATAGATAGAAAGCATTTTGGTCATCAGATGATTGGTGAGTTAAGAACTCGACAAAAAGAATACGCTGTTGGAGATTCAATTGTTTTAGATTTTTCTGTTGAAAACAATAGTGTGGTGCAAATTAAATTATCTCAGGATGGTTCTTTAGGTGAGAATGGCAAGAAACCAATTATCCAATTCAAGGCAATATATAATGGCAAAAGATTAAAAAACAAACGAAAAAATACCAAATCAGAAAACATTGACACCAGCAAGTCAATGAATGAAACCAAAACCATAACAAAAGGTGATGTAATCAAACAAGAGATTCCCCTAAATCATTGGTTTGATTTTGAGGAGCCAGGAGAATATTTCATTTCTTGGAGATACAAAATGAATGTTCAAGATATGCGAAGAGATTTTGATTCTAAGCGGGCACCTGCCTATCACTGGGATGATGAACTTAAGGGGAGTTTTGTTATAAAACTCGTTGAGTAGCAACATAATTCCAGCTCACCTCAGTCATTGGTCGGGCTTAGTCGTTTCCTAAATTAGAATCCATAAACTCCAACTGGTATTTAACAATTACCTTTTGAATAGCTTCCTTCCAATAGTCCAAATCTACTTTCATTTTTTCGAATACATTTTTGGGAATTGGACAAGACGAGACGCTTCTTCTATCGCTCGAAATAGTTAGCACATAATCGCCTGATTCACTAAAGATAGCAGATAATGGATACTGATTATTTGAATTCCAATCAATCAAAAGCAGTCCTCTTGTATCCCACAGCATGACTGATTCATCTTTGGAAGTAGTAAGAAAATAGTCATCCAATGGAGAAAAAATAGCTTTATTGACATCTGTATTTAAACCTAGGAATTCTTGCGACTTGCCATCTTTATGTTCTACAAATCTTAGTGATTTATTTTTTCCCCACAGTAAGGTTCCGAGTTGGAGGTGACTGGCTTGCATTCCTTTTGTCCTCCCCATATTATTAGAAACATCAATTATTTCTTGGTCACCATTCCAAAGTTTTACGTTTTTTGTTGAGCGAGAAATAACTTGATCTGTATTTGGCAAAAATCGAACTTCTTTTACAGCTGATTGGTGATCGTTTAATTCCAAAATTGCCTGTCCAGATAAATTCCAAATTTTAACCATCCCCTTTGCTGAAGCTGTTACAATCTTATCACTCGTGGCATTAAAGTCAGCGTCATAAATATAAACCTCGTCACCACCGATACGGCATTTTTCGTTTCCATCTGTATCCCAAACGATGACCAGCCCATCAGATGAACGGGTAAGTAGGTAATTATTATCGAGTGAAAACTTGGCCTCATAAATTGGAGAGCGATGACCTACAAATCGCTTAAAAGAATTTGTATTCAGATTCCTCAATACGGCCGTATTATCTCTAGAACAGGTAATTAAATAACGTTCATCATTTGAAAAATTTGCGAATAATATGTTGTCATCATGATCGGTGTATTCTTGAATTAAAACGCCATTGGGTGACCACAACTGCACCTTTTTTGCTGCCCAAAAAACCAAGTGATTTCCGATGGGTGCAACAATGTGATCTGCCACCTCATTCATAATTGGCTTGAAAGAAATGACATCTTTGCTTCCTCCGTGATGATCAATGATATTGACTTCTCCCTGAGACAAAGCCATTACTGTTTTTTGTGTCGACAAAATATCTAGTGCCTCTATGGGTATTTCACTGCTATAAATTGTTCGCGAAAGAGAATCGCGGACAGCTCGCCCAAACACTTTCATTCCATTTTCAATCACTTCCTCCCCTCCCAACATTATTCCTGCAAAAGCCATCACTAGTGCTTCTTCGTGATTACCAGCTTCGGATGCTTCGTCCACTAATTCTAACACTCGCCTTGCCTCTACCCTCTTCCCTTGCCTTTTTGCTTCTAGCAGCGCTATCTCTTCCGCTTCTAATGCCTTTTCTTTTTCCTTCAATGCTTGTTGTGCCACCTCTTTTAGTCGAGCTTCTTCAGCTTCGTTTTGCTTGGCCAATACTTCTGCTTTTTCAGCTTTTATTTTTGCTACATTTAATGCTTTGGCGGATTGATTTAGCAATAGCTGTAGCGAATCTTTTCCCATTTCATAATTGCAAGAATAAGCTGCGTTAAATTGCTGAACGGCTTGTCCGAAGTCTTTGTTGCGCACTGATTTTAATCCTTGATCCACTGCGATTCTGTAACAGCGGTAGGCATCATTGTTGCTTTGTGCTGAGACGGTGGTTAAGCCTATTGCTAGGAATAAAGTTAGCAAGGACTTATAGTATCTGTTTCTTGTGATCATTTTTTTAGCTTAAGCTGAACAATTCCAAATCAAAACCGAACCTTCAATTGCAATCCAGCCACATTATCTGTAGCTGCAGCACCTGTATTCAATTCCAATAATGGACGCACTTCCATGGTCGTTCCTGTATCTCCCACACAAAATTCGTCGAACAGTTTTTGTTTGCGGATCTTATCTTTTCTTCTTACAAAATACCAGACCGCATCTGCGACTAAAATTCCGTAGCCTACAAAGGTGAAGATTTTTGCATTGGTATCATAATCTTTTGATTGATCCAAAAATGGCTGGGCAGTTGCTCCGGATTCCCCCGTTCGCCAGGCCTCTTCAAAAAGTTTGTACTCATCTTCCTTTTTCTTTCGAAAAACTTGTCCCATACCAATAGAAGCTAGACCTGCTCCAGCAATCGCATAATGTGGCCATTGCTCTTTTAATTTGAATTGTGGACGTGGGTCTTCGCAGTTTACATCCAGTTGAATATTACGCTCGATAGTCAGCACATAATATTCTCCAAAAGTTAGTATCTCTTCTCCAAGGTCCAGCCAGGTAACAGATCCTTCCATTCCTTTTTTGATTTTGATGGCTTGATCTTGCTGTTTCAAATCTCGCCGCTCTGGCAAGACTGGTCTTTCTGGCCCCGTTTGGATACTGATGATTTTTACGACGTCTCTGGTGTATTTGCTATTAAGACCTTTGTATTTATAGTTGACTACCAAGTCTGCATTGTCCATTGTGATGGAAAGGATTTGTGGGAAGTCGCCAGTTTGTGGTAGTGTGTCGTATTGGATACCTAGCTGCCCGCTGTTGTTTACCACTTGGAAAGCCACTCGATCTGTTTGTGGCTTCAAGGGATATAGTTGTGCAAACGATGTATTGGACAGAAATAAGAAAAAGAATACAATTAGTAATATGTTTTTCATTTTTATTTGAGTTTTCATTTTCATTAATTACTGTCTTGGTGTGTAGATCCAAAGATCGCTTAGTGGTTCTAAGGTACTGGACATATCTGGGTTGACTATTGACTTTTGGCCAGAGCCAATATATCCATTTTGGCCTAAAGAAAAACC
>CAKZUK010000212.1 GCA_937921775.1 uncultured Saprospiraceae bacterium | reverse complement strand
ATTTTTTTAAAACTGCAGGCTTCAATAATAAGGATATAGAAAACAGGTTTTATTACCTAAGATCATCGATATTAAAGGAGATTTATTTTTCTGAAAAAAAAAACTGCCTAACTGACGATTTTTACATTGTCTCGCTTTCCTCTAAAACGATAGTCTACAAGGGCTTGTTGACAGCACCGCAGCTTCGACAATATTACCTCGATTTGCAGCATCCGGAATTCAAATCTGCATTGGCCATAGTGCATAGCCGATTTTCTACCAATACAATGCCCAAATGGAAGCTAGCGCAACCTTTCAGATGCATCGCTCATAACGGTGAGATCAACACCATCAAAGGCAATCAAAACTGGTGGAACGCCAAAGAGCAATACATGGCCAAAATCTCAAAGAGCAGAAGAGAGTTGGTGGAAATCATGCCTGTATGCGATCCTTTTCAATCGGATTCTGGTAATTTTGACAATGTGGTAGACTTCCTGCTCAGGGCCAGTAGGTCTATACCACATACCATGATGATGATGATTCCGGAAGCCTGGCAAAATGATGAGAAAATGGAAGCTCACAAAAAAGCCTTCTACCAATATCACGATGCATTGATGGAGCCTTGGGATGGACCAGCTTCTATTTGCTTTACAGATGGCACATTGGTAGGAGCTACGCTCGATAGAAACGGATTAAGACCCTCGCGATATTTACTTACTTCTGACAATCTTTTAGTATTAGGTTCGGAAACTGGATGTATCGACATTGATCCAACCACCATTATCAAAAAAGGAAGACTACAGCCTGGGAAAATGCTATTGGCTGACCTGAACGAACATCGGATAATTTCCGACAAGGAAGTCAAAGATACCATCTGTAATCGTAAACCTTACCAGCAGTGGATTGCTGAAAATTCGGTAGAATTGGAGGGCATTCCTTCTGTCGAACAAGATATCGAATATCAACTAGAGTTGAACCAACGTCAAGGTATCGCAGGCTTTTGTGTGGAAGATGAAAAACTTATTTTGGCAGCTATGGTTCAAAATGCTAAAGAGCCAATTGGTTCGATGGGCCTTGATATTCCGCTCGCTGTTTTGTCAAAAAAAGATCAACACATTGGCAATTATTTTAAGCAAGATTTTGCTCAGGTTACTAATCCACCAATCGACTCCATTCGCGAAAAATACTATATGAGCCTTTCATCTGTAATCGGTGGTGGAAGTAAAATAATCGGAACAGGGCCGGAGGAAACGAATGTGATAAGATGCAAGACTCCTGTGCTGACCAAAGATCGTTTGCACGGTTTACTAGCTTTTACTAAAAATGGTTTTCATTCCTTTACACTAGATATAACGTATCAAAAAGGAGCAAAATTAAAAGCTCGTATCGAACAACTTTGTGAAGAGACTCTAACTCGAATCAAAGATAGCGGTACCAGTATTATTTGCTTAAGCGATGCTAATGTTTCAGCGACTAATATTTCCATTCCATCCTTAATGATAACTGGAGCACTTCATCATTTCTTAATCGAAAAAGGATTGAGAAAGGAAGTTGCGATAGTGGTGAATGCTTCCGATATTTGGGAGACACAACATCTGGCTTTACTCATGTCTTTTGGTGCAGATTTAGTTTGTCCTTATCTCGCTCATGAAACGGTTCAGGAAATCTGCCTAAAAAATGAAATAAAGCAAGGAGAAGGATTAAAAAAATACAATAAAGCACTCGAAAAAGGCTTGTTGAAAATAATGTCAAAATTGGGTGTTTCAACTTTAGCATCTTACAAAGGCGCACAAACATTTGAAGCTTTAGGAATCTCAAAAGAAGTAATTGATCTTTGTTTTAAAGGAACGACAACGCGAATTGAGGGGATGGGATTTGCTGATTTGCAAAAAGAAACAGAAAATAAGTATCAAAAATATTTTGATGCAAAAGAAGACAACTTAAACGATCAGGGAATTTATAGATGGCGAAAATCAGGTGAGTACCATTTGTTTAATCCAACGACCATTCACTTGTTGCAACATGCGACTCAAAATAATAAGTACGATACCTATAAAAAATTCGCAAATGAAATTGACAAAGCGGAAAATAATGCGAGTACACTAAGAAGTTTTATTGGCATAAAAGAGGGAACTCCGATTCCCTTGTCAGAGGTAGAATCTGTTGCGAGTATTCTCAAACGTTTTGCATCAGGGGCCATGTCGTTTGGTTCCATATCTGAAGAAGCACATACGACCCTTGCTATGGCGATGAATCGAATAGGAGGTAAAAGTAATAGTGGGGAAGGTGGAGAAGATGAAGAGCGTTTTTATAAAATGGATAATGGTGATTGGCAACGTTCTGCTACAAAACAAGTGGCTTCGGGGCGTTTTGGTGTCAACATAAATTATTTGACTAATGCCATAGAATTACAAATCAAAATAGCTCAAGGCGCTAAGCCGGGCGAAGGTGGTCAACTACCCGGTCATAAAGTGGATGCTAATATTGCTCGTGTACGAAATTCAACTCCAGGTGTCGGATTAATTTCTCCGCCACCTCACCACGATATCTATTCGATAGAAGATTTAGCGCAGCTAATTTTTGATTTGAAAAATGCAAATCAGGAAGCACGTATTAGTGTCAAACTAGTTTCAAAGTCTGGTGTTGGAGTCATTGCTTCTGGAGTTGCAAAAGCACATGCAGATCACATTTTGATTTCTGGTTATGATGGAGGAACTGGAGCTTCCCCATTGAGTTCATTGAGGCACGCCGGACTGCCTTGGGAAATTGGCTTGTCAGAAACCCACCAAACACTTATGAAGAACGGGCTCCGAGACCGAGTCGTTTTACAAACGGATGGACAGCTCAGAACAGGGAGGGATTTAGCAATAGCAACCATGCTTGGCGCAGAAGAGTGGGGTATAGCGACCGCTGCTCTGGTCGTAGAAGGTTGCATCTTAATGCGAAAATGCCACTTAAATACTTGTCCTGTGGGTATCGCAACTCAAGACAAATATTTAAGGAAAAAGTTTAATGGAAAGGTTGAACACCTCGTCAATTACTTCACCTTTATTGCGGAACACCTTCGTGAAATAATGGCTTCACTCGGTGTGAAATCGGTTAATGATTTGGTTGGTAAAACCGAATTCCTAGAAATTAGAAATATAGAAAACCATTGGAAAACGAAGCATCTTCAACTCAACTCTTTGTTTCATAAAGAAAGTCATCCCAACAATAAAACCATGTATTGTTCTGCTACTCAAGATCATGGATTGGACAATGTGTTGGATCATACATTATTGGCTAAATCTGTGAATGCTTTAAACTACAAAAAGAGTTATGTCTCTAATTTGAAAATACAAAGTACAGATCGAGCAGTAGGGACCATGTTGTCAAACGAAATAGCAAAGCGATATGGCACTCATGGATTGCCAGATGGAGCGATTCACTTTAAATTCAAAGGATCGGCCGGACAAAGTTTTTGTGCGTTTGGAGCTAAAGGGATTTTGTTTCAAATAGAAGGTGATGCGAATGATTATTTTGGAAAAGGCCTAAGTGGAGCAGTGATTACGATTCGTCCAGATGCAAGAATTGATTTTAAAAGATCGGAGAATACTATTATCGGTAACGTAGCTCTTTACGGTGCTACCTCTGGGGAAGCTTACATCAATGGAAAAGCAGGCGATCGTTTTGCAGTTAGAAATAGCGGTGCAAAAACGGTAGCGGAAGGTGTAGGTGACAACGGTTGTGAATACATGACTGGTGGTGTTGTAATTGTACTAGGAGAAATCGGAAGAAATTTTGCGGCTGGAATGAGTGGTGGAATTGCCTATCTGTACAAGCATGATACTTCCAGAAAGTACTTATTAAATAGAGAGAGCATCGAAGTGGAAACACCTGATGGGGAGGATATAATTGAAATTAAAAAAATGGTTTCGCAACACACGAATCTGACGGGGTCAAAATTGGGATTTGAGATTTTAATAAACTGGGAAGAAGAGCAAAATAATTTTGTAAAAATATTTCCGGTGGAGTACAAACGAGCCTTGTTGAAGCGAGAGAAAACTTTAATCGAGGTGCCTTAATATTGTTGAAAATCAAATAGTTAAAAGTATTGAGCATGTATCAAAAATTATAAAAAGATGGCAGACATAAAAGGATTCATAAAACACAAGCGGCAACTACCAGAAGAAGAGGCACCAAAAGATCGTCTCCAGCATTTCAAAGAGTTTCAACTAGCGTCAAATCCGGATGAAATTAAAATGCAGGCGGCAAGGTGTATGGACTGTGGTGTTCCTTTTTGTCACAATGGTTGTCCACTTGGAAACCTGATCCCAGATTTCAATGATGCCGTCTATCAAGACGAGTGGGAGCAAGCCTACCGCATTTTAAAATCAACAAATAATTTTCCAGAATTTACAGGCAGAATTTGTCCAGCTCCTTGTGAAGCTTCTTGTGTGCTGTCGATAAATAGTGAGGCAGTGACCATTGAGTATATCGAAAAATCAATTATTGAAAAAGCTTTTGAGAATGCTTGGATCAGTAATGAGGTGCCTGAAAGAAACGGAAAAAAAGTAGCGATTGTTGGCTCTGGTCCAGCAGGGATGGCTTGTGCAGATGAGCTGAATACTTTGGGATATGAGGTGACGGTCTATGAAAAAAATGACAGAATTGGAGGTTTGTTAAGGTATGGAATTCCAGATTTTAAGCTAGAAAAAAATGTGCTTGACCGAAGAGTAAATTTGATGAAGGAGCAAGGTGTTACCTTTAAAACGAATGTATGTGTTGGCCTTGATCAGTCTGCTAAAGATCTGATAGATGCCAATGAAGCACTGATTATTTGTGGTGGTTCTGAACAGCCCCGCGATCTACCAATTTCTGGCCGAGACCTGAAAGGAATTCATTTTGCAATGGACTTTTTGAGTCAATGTAATAAGACAGTGGCTGGTGATCAAACAAGATCGAACAAAGACTTTATCGAGGTAGAGAATAAAAATGTTATTGTAATTGGAGGGGGAGACACAGGCTCCGATTGTATCGGAAATTCCAACCGATTTGGAGCAAAATCTATTCTGCAAATTGAATTATTAGCTAAGCCATCAAATGTGCGAGGAGCAGAAAATCCTTGGCCACTTTGGCCAATGGTACTACGCACTTCCTCATCTCATAAGGAAGGCTGCGAACGAGAATGGGCGCTGTTGACAAAACGGTTTTTGTCAGAAGATGGCATTCATATTTCTGGTATAGAAACAGTAAACGTGGTATGGGATAAAAATGAAAAAGGTATTTTTTCCTTTAAAGAAATAGAAGGAAGTACAGTGGTTCACCCTTGTGACCATGTCTTTTTAGCAATGGGATTTACCAATCCAATAAAAGAAGGCTTGTTGGAAAGCCTGAACGTAGAACTGGATGAAAGAGCTAATGTGAAGACCAGTGATTTTAAAACGAGTATTGTCAAAGTGTTCTGTGCCGGCGATATGAGAAGAGGGCAGTCATTGGTGGTTTGGGCAATTGCAGAAGGGCGGGACTGCGCACGTAGGGTAGATGCTTTTTTGAATGAATGGTAATAATTGACGTTGTTTTAAGTTTATATAATGTGAATGGCACTTTATCTTTGGATAGGGTGCCATTTTTTATTCTTCACAAGTTTTAACAACTAAATTCTAAACAATCTTTGCGCTTCACCGTTATTAATCGTAATATTGCAATAAACCAATTAATACTAATATGGGACTAACAAAATCAGAGATGTTTACAGACCAACAAAATCGACTTGCTGCTATCGCAAAGGTGCTTGGTCATCCGGCTCGTATCGCCATCTTACAGCATTTGTTAAAAGTTCAGAACTGCATCTGTGGTGATTTGGTAGAGGAAATTGGTTTAGCGCAAGCTACCATCTCTCAGCATTTACGAGAGATGAAGAACATTGGATTACTTAAGGGAGATATTGATGGGACCAAAGTTTGTTACTGTATTGATGAGGTCGTCTTTAAAGAGATAGGAGTGATTTTCGATGACTTGTTTAAGACTGATCTTAAAGGTTGTTGTTAATCGAACTTTACAGTATTGGATAGATCGCAGGGGATTTCCAAATCTAAAAAAGATGCTTCTTTGAAAAATAAAACCAGGATTAAAGTCGAACGACTTAAGATCAAACGAATTAAAAATAAATTAAACTAAATAATATGACACTTCGCGAAATTAAAACTCAATTAAAAACAGCAAAGAATATCTCCTTCCAACTACCTGACGGTAGCTTAGTACCTGCACATTTCCACGTGACAGAAGTAGGAAAGGTGGTCAAAGATTTTATCGATTGTGGTGGAACAGTACGACAAGAAAAAGTAGCAAACTTCCAACTCTGGAATGCAGATGATTACGATCATCGGATCCATCCTGAAAAGTTGCTGCACATCATTGAATTGTCTGAAAAGACTCTTGGCTTGGAAGAAGATTTAAATATTGAAGTTGAATACCAAGGCGCGACTATTGGAAAATATGGTCTTGACTACAATGGCGAATCTTTTGTGCTAACGACGAAGCAAACGGATTGCCTCGCAAAGGATAATTGCGGCGTTCCTGTCTACGCTGAAGAGAAAGTGGAAGGCCTTACATCGCTACCGATTTCGAATGGAGGTGGATGTACACCGGGTGGAGGATGCTGTTAGTATAGGCTGATTGCTAGGCAAGTTCAAGTTTAACTTAATTTAGAAATCCACCTCTTTTGAAGGTGGTCATGTTCGGGGAGCTTTGCATTCACGTTCTGATAATTGCGACCTGTGTGGAGCGTATAGCCATGAGGGCAATGGCATAGGAATAGGAAGAATCTTGTTGAGGAATATTGAATATTGAATATCGAATTTGGAATATTGAATTTTGAATGTCCCCCCAAAGGTGCATCTCCTCAATATATGGATGAAATCAAAATCCTGCCTAGCGGCCCCGACAGGTTCGAAATTCAACGATTCATTATTCATCATTATCCTGCCTAGCGACTCCGACAGATTCAAAATTTCTCTATGACTATGCCATTGAGGCCTAGAAGGCTGTGCCTTCAGAAATTGTCAAACCACCTTCTTAGAAGGTGGTAGTTGCTTTTTACCAGAGTTTATTGAAGTTATATTTGAGCTTGCCTAGCGACCAACAGGATTGGCTAGCTAAGTCAGTTTTTGTAGCCGTATATTACAAACAGCTTTGCTGGCTTGTGTCTTTGAAATAAGTAGGAGTGACTGAAACCACAATGGCTACTTTTGATTGCCATCTTATTACAACTATTATTTCCCCAATTCAATCTCCCGCAAGCTATCCATCCGGTTCCGCTCCAGAAAAGCATCCACCGATTCAAAGTGTTCAATCACTCGCTTTTCTTTAAACTCAAAAACCTTATTAGCTAAGCCACGCAAAAAATCACGGTCGTGCGAAACAAGAATCAGCGTACCATCAAAAGCAAGCAGTGCTTCCTTCAATACATCTTTTGAACGAATATCGAGATGATTGGTCGGCTCATCCAGAATCAGTAAATTCACAGGTTCCAATAGTAACTTCACCATTGCCAATCGAGTACGTTCACCACCAGAAAGGACAGATACCTTTTTATCAATATCATCACCGCTAAACATAAAGCAGCCTAGAATGTTTTTCATCTGTGTACGAATCTCGCCTTTCGCTACTTCGTCAATTGTTTGAAATACGGTCAAGTCAGGGTCGAGTAGGGAAGCCTGATTCTGTGCGAAGTAACCAACCTGTACATTGTGTCCCAAGCCGCATTCTCCATCAAATTCAATTTGCCCCATGAGCGCTTTTATAAGTGTTGATTTTCCTTCACCATT
This sequence comes from uncultured Saprospiraceae bacterium, assembly GCA_937921775.1. Classification (GTDB taxonomy): domain Bacteria; phylum Bacteroidota; class Bacteroidia; order Chitinophagales; family Saprospiraceae; genus CALGLS01. The sequence goes on along the minus strand of CAKZUK010000212.1, from coordinate 8,114 downwards.
TCGGCCAACGAAAGAAACCTTCTCACCACGCTCAATCGTCATATTCGCATCTTTAAAAACGGTATGATCGCCATAGTTTTTTGACAAATCCTTGGCTGAGACTGGATAATCACCAGAACGATTACAAGGAGGGAATTTTAGTTTCAAGGAAGAATTATCTATTTCATCCACTTCAATAATCTCCAGTTTCTCCAACATGCGCTCGCGAGAATTCACTTGATTAGATTTCGAATAAGTGCCTTTAAAGCGTTCTATAAATCGCTCACTATCTGCAATGAACTTTTGTTGTTCCTTAAAAGCCTTCACTTGATGTGAACGGCGATCTTTACGTAATTCCAGGTAGTGGGAATAGTTGGCTTTGTAATCATAGATGCGGCCCATCGTTACCTCAATCGTTCGATTTGTAATATTATCAATAAAAGCACGGTCGTGAGAAATCACTAGAACTGCCTTTGCCTTATTCGTCAAAAAGTCTTCCAACCAAATCACTGATTCAATATCAATATGATTGGTCGGCTCATCTAGTAAAATCAAATCCGGTTTTTGAAGTAATATCTTCGCCAGTTCAATCCGCATTCGCCAACCACCAGAAAACTCCGAAGTTGGTCGTTGAAAATCAGCTCGTTTAAATCCCAGCCCCTGCAAAGTCTTTTCTACTTCTGCATCGTAGTTGATCTCTTCCAATGAATAGTAGATTTCACCCAAATCAGTTACCTTATTAATGATTTCGAGATATTCGTTGGACTCATAATCCGTTCGGGTTTCCAATTCCTTGTTGAGTCGTGCCATTTCGTCCCGCATTTCAAACACTGTTCCGAAAGCCTTGGAAGCTTCCTCAAAGACAGTACAGTCGTCATCCGTCAACAAATGCTGTGGTAGATATGCAATCACGGCATCTTTCGGATATTGTACCTTACCACGAGTGGCCTTTTGAAGCCCTGCAATAATCTTCATCATGGTAGATTTCCCTGCACCATTTTTCCCCATAAGGGCAATTTTATCTCCTTCGTTGATCACGAAAGAAACATCTTTGAACAAGGCTTGGCCACTGAATTCTACTGTAATACCATCTACTGAAATCATATATTTATATTTGAAGTGCAAAAGTAGGGAAAGAAGTTGGAACTTGAAAGTGGGAAGTGGGAAGTTTCCCCTTTAAGCTTTTCAAAAAATTACTAAGCTGCTTAAGTGGGCAGCTAGCATTGCTGACTTGGCTTTAGTTAAGGTGCTTCACCAAAAGGAACTTCAAGTGAAGTCGCATCGTTAGCTAATCAAACAAAATACCAATGGACAAATACCAAATAACCTTTGAAACTTGGAATAAAATAGCACAGCTCTATCAGGATAAGTTTATGGATCTTGACTTGTATGATGATACTTATGATTCATTTTGCCAACAGCTGAGAAAACCCGCTCCATCTATATTGGAAATAGGCTGTGGTCCAGGGAATATCACGAGATATCTATTGTCAAAGGTTCCAGACGCGAAAGTGTATGGCATAGACATTGCTCCAAAGATGATAGAACTCGCGAGAATCAACAACCCCAAAGCAAGATTTGAGCTTATGGATGCGCGAATGATTGATTTGCTTGAGGCAAAATATGAGGCCATTCTTTGTGGTTTTTGTTTGCCATATCTGTCGATCGAAGATGTTGCCAAGCTACTCAGGGATGTTTCAGCGTTGTTGACAATGAAAGGTATCATATACCTGAGCTGTATAGAAGGCGATTATGAGCAAGCAGCTTATCAAGAGGGGAGTAGTGGCGATCGGGCTTATGTTTACTACTACTCTGAGAATTACTTGCGGGCAGACTTGGAGAAGAATGGATTTGAATTGACCAAAGTGTTCCGAAGGGCCTATAAAAGAGGAGAAGGCGAAGAAGTTCATTTGATTATACTAGCGAAGAGACAGTTTTAAGCTTTGAACAAGTTCTTTTATGTAACTTGTCAATTATTATCTATACTGAAGCATAAAATTTGAATCGATGAAGAAAATGACTTGTAATCAACTAGGAGGAGCCTGTGATCAAGTATTCTCAGCGGAGACATTTGAAGAAATTGCAGCGCTCAGTAAAAAGCATGGCATGGAGATGTTCCAACAAAAAGATGAACCGCATCTAAAAGCGATGAATGATATGATGGAATTGATGCAGGCGCCAGAGAAGATGAAAGAATGGTTTGATAATAAACGAAACGAATTTGATGCTTTACCGGTGGAATAAAATTGGAATAGGAATTGGAATATTCATACTTTTGAGGAGCCTATATTAGAGGGGCATTCTAAGTCCAATTTCAAAACAACAATTTTTTTTAAAATTTTTTATCATAAAAGCAACATTACTTTTTAAAATGCAGTTTCACTAGCCAGGGACTATGACCATCTACCGGAAACTTTGAAAGTTTCGTTATTCTAACCAAGTTGCTTTACCCAAAACATATTAAATAAAAAAATAATAGCATGTTGATGCATTCAGTATCAGCTTATTATAGTTTTTTGTTGCATAAGTAGCCAATTCTATTTTGTTTTTCAAGATGAATTACCTACTTTTAGGGCCGTTGGCTGAGCAGCAAATGATTAAGATTTGAATTTGCGGCATATAAAAGTCAGATAACATTTTACTCCCATCAACAAAGCTTAATTGCTTTGAGTTTACAGAATTTTTTGTTTACGAACGTATCAATAAGACTACTGGTGTTTTCACTGGAAGTGTTTTGAATTACTATTCGCAGGTTGCTACTTCAACTGTGCTCAGTACGACGTACTACGTTTCGTATTCGCTCAAGAAGTCATCCTGAAAAGATACTATATACATTGACAACCTATTTAAAAATTTTCACACAATGCTAAACAAGCTATTCATCTTATTTTTCCTGACAGGAGCAGGAAATTTTGACGCCGCTACACTTGCAAGTTTCTGTAATCTTGACGAAACAAACAGCAACTATTGGCAAATTCGAGTAGAAGGTCAAACTGTTTTAGAAGCGCTTCACTACACTTCTCCTAAAGACTTAGTTATTGCGCTTGATAAAAATGATGTACCTGGTATGATTGAGTTTGATTACCGAACAAAACAGGGCTACGAACAACATGTAGATAAATTAATCCAGATTTTTGATGCTAATGATAGACTGATTGAAGAGATTGAAGTATTGGCTCAAGGTTCAAGTAATAGCGCTAAGATTGCCATTAAAGATGCACTGAAGAAACACGGTGATGTTAATTTAAAATGTAAGCTATTCATTTCAGCGAAGACTAAGCAGATGCTTAAGCAAAAGAATTCTCACTGGCTGACTCTAGAAAAGCAGTTAAACACTTCTAAGCCTTTCGTGATTTGTAAGATTGAAACGAAGTAGTGAATTAGAATTAGAATTAGAATTGAAATTTGAATGGCCTTCTAGCGTGGACTCACGATAGAAGGCCATTTTAATTCTCTACTCCAAAACAAGCACCTGTCGAATAGAAGAAAACCCTTCAGCCGTAAATAGTATCTCAAACAGCCCATTCCCAAAATCCAAAGGCACAAGCAAATTATCCGATTCCATTTGGGCACTAAAAACCAAGTTGCCCTTCAGGTCAAAGATCTGCAAAACGCCAGCGTCGGTACCCGCCTTCTGGACCGTCAAAAAGTCTTTAGCAGGATTAGGATAAACACTAAACTGCAAAGCTTCCTGCTCTGCCACATCTGCTACCAAGGCACCATCCACCTTCACAAATAATTGATCTGCCAATAGCTCCACCGTATCAACCAAGACCTCGCCATTTCCACAATCAATCGTAATTTGATAAGTCCCCTTAAAACCACGAATGGTATATTCCCCATCTGAATCCGTTTCGCCATTACCAGTCGTCCACCATTCATCAAAAACCATATCCACAAAAGTTTGACCTGAAGGTTTTATAGTCCAATCCTGATTAAACATCGGAGCATTACTCTTCCAATGAGCGCCATCCCAAAAGCCCCACATCAAAAAGCCATCCGTACTTTCGTGGCTAAAAGTCATGCTAAGAAAATCACGTAAATAAGTAGCTGCTAGTTCGTCACTAACGCCATCATTGATATCGTACTCCGTAATTTTTGCACTTGTTCCAAAGGTATTATGAAAATCATCGAGAATGCTTTTGACATCGTATATAGAAGTTGGAAAACCACCAATATGTGCTTGAAAACCAATTCCATCCAAAGAAACACCGGCATCCATTAGTTCTTGTACAAACTGCTTTTTCAAATCATAAGCACCTCCACCAGTATTGGCTTGACCAATGGTGACATAATCATTGATGTAGGTTTTTATATTTGGGTCAGCAGCCGCCAATTTTTCAAAAATATCAATATAAATCTCACGACCTGTAGGGTAATTACTTTGTCCCTGTAGCGAAAATTCAATATCGCGATTGGTCGTAATTTCATTGAGCACATCCCATTCTTCTATGTTGCCAGCAATCCCCGGATAAGTTGTCATCTCATCAATGTGCGCAAACATTCGATTCTTAAAATAGTTATCGTCTCCTGCATTCGTTTCCAAGTCATCCGGTAGGTTGCTCCAGCCCGGCCAGCATAAAGTATGTCCTCTGACTTTAATGTTGTGATCCACTAGCCATTGAGTGGCAGCAGCCGTTTGTTCTTTTGGACCCAGCCAGTTTTGTTCCCAGCCATTCCATTTCATAGAATTCTCAAAAACGACCCAGTTGAAGCCATGTCCATTTCCGTCAAGGTCAAGTATTTTGGATTCGTAAGTTTCATTCTGATTGTTGCCTCCACCAAATCGGCTAGAAACAACTGCTGTTCCAAATGCGAAATCATGTTGCAGCATCTCTACTTCTACGCTGGCGTTGGGAATAGCCATTCCTGTTTCATCTTCCACTCGAATGCTAAGGTTAGCTTTTCTAATTTGTTCGATTCGGTTAGCAGCTTCATCACGCCAAGGAGCGTCTGATTCATAGCCACCATATTGATCGTTGTTAATGTTGGCGGGAAGATCATCGAGATTAACCGTATTTGTATAATTGAGCATGGCGATGCCAGCAGTCTCTATGGTTTGTTCTTGCCATGAAAGTTGGAGGCCAGCAGTTAGTTCACCTGGAGCGTAAGCCATCTCGGCATCGAAGGGGACAAGATATTGTCGCCATTCTTCGGTGAGTTCAAATGTGAAGAAAACTTCTTTATCAAAAGTACTAGAGTTTTCCACGAAGAGACTGACTTTTCCTGGGCCATCTATTGCGCGCAACCACATGACAAACAAGCAAGCGTCAGCGGTATTAATTGGAGCTATGTTTTGAATTCCGTATCCTGCTTCCCAAGGATTATTTCCTACAGCATTGATGACAATGTTTACCTTTTCGGAAAAGTCTTGTCCAGTTGCAGTTAGATTAGTGGACGTAATAGCACCGTAGGAATAATCGCTATTTAAGTTAGCCACTTCGGTGTCATTAAAAACCCAGGTTCCAGTTGGAAGACTATAGTTGCTTTGCAATTCCGATTGCAAGTTGTTGTGGTAGGAGTCTTGAGCGCTTAGCGCAAAATGGAATAGACAAATACTTAGGCTTAGGATTAAGTACTTCATAAAGGGTGATTGTTATGCGGTTTAAGAATGATTTTTTTGCTTTGAATGAGTTTATAGCTCTGATATTTCTTTTCCCAAAAGTAGAGATTTTTATTATCTTGTTATAAAATGATGTTGAAACAAGTTCTTTATGAAAAGCGTAACTATTCAGTTTGTCAGACTAATTTTTTTAGAAGGGATTGATGTTTGAGATTAGTTTAATTCAAAGGATAATCCTTCGCTTTCTATAGGTATTCAACTTTTTTATGGTTTTAGTTGTCCCGATAATTGTCCAAGCACTTACTTGCAATTGAGTCCAGTTTCATTGATCCAGTCACGATAAAGCGAAAAGTAAGGGAAGAGCTAGGCTGGAGAGAAGTCAATGATAAAGATGGAAATTCTCAAGCTTATGTGGAGACGAAGCAAATTTTCAAACTGTTGGAAGACGGTACTATTCGAAAAGAATCAGAAGAAGTTATAAAGCATAATTTTGAGTTTTACTTAGATTAATCCCATAATTATGAAAATGAACAAGTGTCAAAAAAAAGTAATAGGAAAAAGAGAGAAAGGAAAAGATTAGCGTTTTAAAAATAAAATCATATTGACTACAAGAAACAGAGGAAAACACTCCAATGACGATCAATGGTTTGCTCCCAAATGGCATCCTATTTTTACAGAAGCATGCAACGATTTGTGCTACCTGCTCACTCGCGGTTATGCCAACAATTCTTCCGTGCAACTGGTAGGTAATCGCTATCGACTCAACAAACGTCAACAATCCGCACTCTCTCGTATCGCAGCTAGTGACCAGCAAGTTGCTGCTCGTCAACAATCTTCTTGCTCTGCCTCGGATTTAAAAAATAAAGCAGTTCATATCGATGGATTTAATTTATTGATCCTTTTGGAAAGTGCTTTATCGGGAGCATATGTTTTTAAAGGACGGGATGGCGCCTATCGCGATATATCCAGCGTGCATGGTTCTTATAAGCGGGTGGTGAAAACAGAGGAGGCGATTGTGATGGTAGGTGAAATATTGAAAAATTTGAAGGTGGCTGGAGTGAAGTGGTATTTGGATCAACCTGTTTCGAATAGTGGGCGATTAAAAACGATGTTGATGGAAATTAGCAGCGCACATGAATTTGACTGGGAAGTGGAATTGGTTTTTGATCCAGATAAGGTCTTGGCGAAGAGCGAAGCAGTTGTAATTTCTGCAGATAGTTGGGTACTTGATGAAGCGAAGGAGTGGTTTAATTTGAGTGCCAACTTATTGGAAGAAGCAAATGTGTTGGTCTTTTGAGGCTTGCTTTTACAAATGTATTTTTGAATAAATAGGAGCAGTTAATTCGCTTTAGGAGAGGAGCAAAGGAGTTGTGATTTATCAAAAAAATAAGCACTCTAAGAATAAACTTAGAGGACTTATTGTATAAATCATAAACTACTTTTTCAATTTGGTATTTAATACAGTGTGTAATAAATTAATTTACATTTTTGAATGCTTCTTTTTTGCGATTACTTCGCCATTTTTTCCTCAAATAGCTAAGGCTATTCTCAAAAAAATTGACTCGTACTCACAAAAAATAACCTATTCAAAATGTAAAGCAACTTAATACACAGTGTATTTAAGGTATCACTAAATTAAGTTGCTTTTTTTTAATTTACAAATAAATGTTCTGAACGGTAGTAAATATGTTCTGAACGGTAATTTTTTATTAAATTAAGAAAAGGTGAGGTAGAATTTTGATCAATTTATGAGCTTAAATCGTGTAAATATCGCACTTAGTATGAGATGCTTTCCAAAAGGAAAATACCCAAAAAAATCATATCTTAATCTATTATTTTAACAACCAATTAAAACCAAAAAAATGAAACAACAAGCAAGTCTTTACACGCTAGTGGTGATTTTATTCCTCTCATTCGCAGCCTGCAAGAATCAGATACCTGCTCCGCCAGTGCCACCGAGTCCACCAGTCGTAGAAGCGCCGCCCACCCCTCCTAAACCTCCAGTAGCTCCTGCACCAGTTGAAGCACCTGCTCCCTCAGAACCAACTGCATCCGAACCAGTAGCTAACTCAGGTGAAATAGAAACACCGCCAACGGTAGTAGAGAAAACATTTAAAGGTCAAGCTACTTATTATGCGGATCACTTTCATGGAAAGAAAACTAAGACAGAAGAACTTTACGATAAAAACAAATATACCTGTGCAATTCGTCTCAATGCGATGCCATTAGCGATGGGGACTGTGGTGGAAGTGTATAGCATCAAACGAAAGAAAAAAGTACAGGTAAGGGTAAATGATATTAAGAGCAATGCAGCCAAGTCTATCGTAGATTTGTCTTGGATAGCTGCGAAGGAAATTGGTTTGTTGATGGATGGACGAACAGATGTGGAGGTTCGCGTCATTAGTGAGCCGGAGAAATAGCGATAAGAATCTACCTGATAGGAAAACAGGAGGGATAGAAGGAATAGAGTAGCTTAGTTTGTGATTCTTTGATTTCTTCCAACTTGTGTTAATACATAGAATGGATAGGATAAAACACATAGCTCGATCTTTTGATTGGTTATGTGTTTTTT
>CAKZUK010000211.1 GCA_937921775.1 uncultured Saprospiraceae bacterium | reverse complement strand
AATGCAGAATCACTCTTTAAGGTTTATACCAAAGAAGAAAATATTTCTGCCTTGATTGATCAATATATTCAAGAAAACGATAAAGCTATTCGCTTGGAATTGGGCTATTGTCATCAATAAATTTAAGATCTGAGTCTTTTTAAAATGAAACTAAATCTATTAATCTTCTTTCTATTCGGTTTAGTAATTGCTTCTGCACAAAACGTAGAGCTAACAAACCCATCTTTCGAAGGAAAGCCGCACAAGGGGAAAAAATCATGGTACGTGGTAGACGATTGGGAAGATTGCGGATTCGAAAATGAAACCGGACCAGACGTACATCCTGGATTGAAAAACGGAAAACCTTTTCATGGAGTAAGCAAACAAGCAGCTGACGGGGCTACCTACATTGGCTTGGTTACCCGGGATGATGAAAGCTGGGAAGCAATAGGTCAATCTCTCCGAGATCAAAAACTTAAAAACGGAGCTAGCTATTCATTTAGCATTAGCTTGGCGCAATCGGTCAACTATGTCAGTCGGAGCAAAAGAACAGGAGAGCAGGTTAATTATAGTCAAGCAGTTGTCCTTCGGATATGGGGTAGCAATGCACATAATGAACGAGGTGAATTGCTAGCGGAGTCAACTCGTGTCAACCATTTTGACTGGCAGGAATATCATTTCTCGCTAAAACCAACTGCTGATTGGAATTGGTTTATTCTAGAAGCTTTTTATGCAAGACCGATTGATTACTTAAGTAATGGTAGCTTATTGTTGGATAATTGCTCCAATGTGTTGGAACATAGACCATGAGTTGAAAACTAAAAGCCATGAATAAAATACATTTAGCTTATTTCTTTTTAATGATGTTGTTTAACGCAGAGACTAAGGACATCGTTTTGAAGAATCCTTCTTTCGAAGGTATGCCGCATATAGGTATAGAGGGCCAAACTAGAGTCACTGATGGCTGGCAGGATTGTGGTTTTTATGCAGAAACAGCTCCGGACATTCAACCAAGTCCAGAAGGGACAGATCCATTTTTTGGTGTAAATATTAATCCCAAAGATGGTAAGACTTATATTGGTATGGTGACTCGCGACAATGAAACCTATGAATCGATTGGTCAGGAATTGTCATCCAAAATGGAGAAAGGGAGTATTTATCAATTTAGTGTTTACCTTAGTAAATCGGAAGTCTATAAAAGTGTCAGTAGAAAAACGAACCAGCCGGTAGATTATACAGCTCCAGTTTTATTACGGATATGGGCTGGAAACAAAAGTTGTGATCGAGGACAATTACTGGCTCAAAGTGATCGGATTTTTGATTCACATTGGCAAAAGTTTGAAACAGAATTTAAACCCAACACAGATTGGTCATGGATAATTTTTGAAGTATATTATTATAGTCATCCACCACTGCTTTATTTCCCAAGAACAAATGGAAACATCTTAATCGATCATTGCTCAACTATCAAGAAAATAAAAGACACAAAAGAAAATGAATAAATTAGTAGCAACATTATTTTTACTCTTATTTATCGGCGCTAAGCTACCAGCTCAAGACATGGTTTTCTACGCCGGAAAATCAGACAATGAAATCAAATTAGAAAACCCTTCTTTCGAAGGCACACCAATGGTCGCAAAAGCACCAAGGGGCTGGGAAAATTGCGGATTCAAAGGCGACTTCGCTTCCGATATCTTACCCGGTTATCGAACTACCTTTTTTGGTGTAGACCTCTTTCCTTACGATGGCAACACCTATGTGGGGATGGTCATGCGAGGCGACTCTACTTGGGAATCACTCTCGCAGCAACTCGTACAATCTTTCCAAAAAGACAGCTTATATAGCTTCAGTATTTTTGCGGCTCAATCTGAAATTTACACCAGTATCAGTAGAACTACCAACCAAAGTATCGAGCATATTACACCTGGCGTTGTGCGTGTATGGGGTGGAACCGATGGCTGTGAACAAGCACAGCTTTTGGGGCAAACTGAATTGATCAATCACTTCGAATGGTTGAAATATGTGTTTGAATTTAAAGCAGATGACGATTGGGACTATCTGACACTGGAGGCCTATTACGATGACCGTAGAAGCTTTCCTTACGCTGGAAACGTATTGATCGATAATTGTTCTCATATCAAGAAAATCGACAAACTCCGAACTGCATTAAAGCCGGCAGACCTGAATTTGAAAAATGTAAAAGAACTGGCTCGTAAATGCCAAAACAACGAAGTCACTCAAAATAGCACGGGTGCTTTATTGATCAATACCGTTTTTCTCAATACCATTTTTAATTATCAGAATTTACCAAATGGAATGGGCGTTCAACAATTTGTATTGTCGAGTTCCATTAGTGATCTGGCCGTTACCATTCGTTGTCTTGATAAGCTGGGCGCTAAAAATTCAGTAGCCCTCATTAGAGACCTCATTCAGATTTGTCAAAAAAATAAAAACAACGAAACGACCACCGAGGCAGAGCGAACTTACTTCGACAATGCGACCAATTATTTCGAAGAAAAAATTCTTGAAGATGATTTGGATGGCTTAGTTCAAGCTTTTATTTTTAGAAATAAAGAAGCACTTTGTACTGAGTTGATGGATTGTTATTAGGGAAGTGGGAAGCAGGAAATGGAAATCTGTTTTGTCGATAGATGGGGCTTCTTTTTAAGAGGTAGAAAAGATCGATCAATGAATTGGGTAGAGACTTGGAAATTATAAAGCTAGTAAAAGAAATAACCATGAGACAAATTTTGCTCATCCTCTTAATATTCACCGTAGCCTGCAAAACAGCTGATAAGGCACTAAGCGATCGTAACTACGACAAGGCTTACAAGCTTTCCATGAAGGCATTGAAAAAAGAAAAATCGGTTAAGGAAAATAAATCCATTTTGGAGAAATCCCTTGCTCAAATCATCAAAAGAGAACAAGTCGAAATAAGCGAACGAAGTAATTCCGAAGATTTGAAAAATTGGGACAAAGCCTTAAAAGTAAATCTTGACTTACAAGAAAAGATTGAAAAAGCGTCGAACTATTTGGGTAACGTTTATGGAAATGAATACAATCAATTGCAATCGGACTATACGGAATTGAGAGACGAACTAGGGGATGTGTATTTTACACTAGGTCTGGAAGATCTCGAGAAAGCTATCCCCGCAAATGATAAATTGATGGCGCAAGATGCCTATCATCATTTTGTGAAATCAGAAAAATATGGCAAACAGAGCGAAGCATTGGACTCACTGAAAGCGGAGAGTTTAGATGCAGGTTTGCTAATTTACTTGGTAGATGCAGATGGTAGCTTTGACTATAGTTGGGAAATTAATCGCAAGTTTGACGATATTGAGACTTACAGCAATTCCTTTCGTGAGCTAATATATGACAGGCAAGTTTCTGGTGTTGATTGTGCAATAGATATTTCATTTGGTAGAATAGACGTCTCCTATGATGAAGACAGTAGTAGTCGAAACTTTCAGGAATCGGTCCTTGTCGGAACAGAAACGCAGGTCGATACAGCTGGCAATGAAACAGAGGTCAATATTTATGAAACAGTAGAGGGGACCGTATACACTGTTGAGCAAACGAAATTTGTGCGTTGGGATCTTAGCCTTGATGTTCGTGCGCAAACTGGTAATTGTGTTTTGCGAAGCGATAATTTCAGCGAGACGGTTACTTCAACTATTGAAGAATATAGATTGGATGGAGACGAGCGTGCTATCCCAGATCGTTATAAAAGGGCTAGGTCGGGTTTGGATGATGATTTTGATGATACAGACGACATGGCAGAGGAACTGATTGACCGACTTTATCGAGAAGTGGTAGGGGCTCTTTTTTAAATGTTAGGTGGAAAATTTTATAAAGGGGACAAGCCAAGCTCATTCCGCCATTCATTCACCCGCTCCGGATCCTCCAAAGGGAATAACTCCTGTTGATCACCCATCATTTTATATTGTGTACCATAACGTTGAGGCAAATTCTGAATCGTTTGCAAGCGATCATACATCATAGCAAAATAATTCCACGAAGCTTCACCTTCCATACAACGCTCCTTTAGTAAAGGCAAATAAGTTTTAAGTAAATCCAAATCCATGCTGTGCTGAATGACCAAGAAGTTAGCAGTAGCGGCGCGTTCCCCAACTTCAGATTGTTTTACCCAATTATTCTTTCCTAATAATTGACTTAGCGCCTTTAGATGTTCGAGGTCTAAGCTTGATTCTTCATTTGCTAATCCATTAAAATTGACTTTTAATTTAGTATTTGCGGAATCAATTGGAGCAAGATAAGTCCCCAGATTTTCAATGTAATATTTCAAGGTTCTGAATTTTTGATCCTCCGCCCATAGTGAATCTAAGGAGTAGGAGAGATTGATGCCAAGGGGGAATTGTTGGTAAGAATCTCGAACTCGCCCTATAATGTTTGTCCAGTATGGCTCATTTTTCAGTACATCAATTCGGGGGTCATTCAGCATCAATAACTTGCTTTTATGTGGTGCAAAATGTAACCAAGTATTAAGCGCGTTCTTCGCTAGCTTTAGCTCATTTTGGAATACGTAGTTGAGTAAATGCCTATAAATAACTCGTTCGATCGGATAGTCAACTTGTTGAATTTCAACACGACGGTTTGCTTGCTTACCTTCTTCGGTCGCATTAGATGTTTTGGGATCACCATCTCCTTTGGGAAGGCAGATGAATCGTAGTGAAGGAATTTTATGTTTGCTTTTCAAGTAGGAGAGTACCTGATCAATTCTGCGTTTGGATAAAGCAAGATGATCGCTTCCTACATTATCGGTGTGCCCACTAATTACAAAAGTTGACTTTGGATACTGTTTGGCACGAAAGGCAAAAGAGTCAAGCTCATTTTGATAAATTGCTAAAAGTTGATCTTGTCCAGATTCAAAATAAGCATTAAATCCTTCTATTTCCTCTCTGACTGAAAGTCCAGGGACCAAGTCAGGCTTACAGAAAAAACTTACATCATTTTGTAAGTCAGCATCGTTTCGCGCGATCTCCTTCACTTCTACTTGATCAATAAAATAGTAATTATTTGCAGGCCGATTGATATTGTGGGTAGGAGGTCCATCGACTCCTCTAAACACACCAAGTACCAAATATTGTAATGGACAAGTTGGTTGAATTTTCCAGCTGACCTGATACCATTGATTGTAAATGATGGTATCAATTTGAAAAACATTTTGAGGAATCATTGCACCTTTTGGGTTCCTTATTTTTTTAGGAAACAAGGTAAATCCAATGTATTTTTCATAACCCAAATCTTTAGGTTCTGCGATATACAGCCAATAGGAAATTTCATATTGCTTCCCCATCTGCAATTTTTCAGTCAGTTCTGTAGCAAGGTAAGAAGCACATCCTTTTGTAGCATGATCCCAGTCGGTACAAGTCGGTTGATAGCCCATCTGAATCATAGCACAACCTTCTTTTGGTTTTATCTTTTCAAATGGACAAACTTCTGAATATTTATATTTTCCTTCGGTACTTTTCTTTTTGTAATTGCAGTCACAAATCGTAGTGTGTGTATTGAGGTTTCTCCAAGGGCTCATCTTTTTGGAAAACTCTTCGTTATATATATGGCAAGAAAGGCAATCCAATGCTTCTCGTTTTTCAAAACCTGGATTGTCAACTAAGTTTTGAGCAACAAGGCCACTGCTTGAATATAAGATTATGAATAGAAATGCTAAGAAGTGTTTCATTAAATATTTTACGTTTGATGGAGGAGCTATACTTTAGCTTAACGGGAAGAATATAAAAAGATACGAGTGGCTGATAAATTGCCTGCTCTTAGCAATTAGCTGTTGACTTCCTTCAAATTTGTCGATCCAGTGGCTTATTTGCCAGACGGATGCGTCGGGAGGGAAGCCAACAGCTAAAAGCTTTAAAAGGTATTTGTCAAAGAACCTTATTCTTTAATCAATCGAATACTACCAGTACCTCGCTCAGTAGAAACCTTAGCAATATAAAGGCCACTAGAAAGTGCAGATCCATCAATATTGACCACCGCATCATTTCCTTTTTGCGAAAGCAACAAACGACCCTGCAAGTCAAAAAGCTGAACAGAAACAATCAATTCATCTTTTACAGAAATAGTCCAGAGGTCGCTAGATGGGTTAGGAGATACGTTTAAGTTTTCAATTGCAATAGCCTCAGTACTCAAAACAACTTCGCCGAAATAAACATCGTCAAAATAATAAGTTGTTTCGCCAGCTACAGAACCTTCTGTTCCAAAGTTGAAGAAGATAGAAGCCATGTTATAGGTCCATCCCATGTTTAGTCCAACTTCTAGAGATTCAGTTCCTGGAGCTTGGTTGGTGAAATCAAAGTACATCGTTTCCCATTCTCCGGCTAGGGTAGTGTTGGTTTCCGTTTCACAAGTATGTGTTGGATCACTGTGATCTTCTACTTTCAAACGGATAGGAGTACCAGCAGTAGGAGACCATACACGAACAGTCATTTTAGAATCAGTCAATGTAAGTGGAAGGTTGGTTGCAAAACCAGCAGGTGTACCAATGGTAGTTCCCGCCCAAGTTGCAGCAGTATTTGTTTTGATGGTTTGAATAACTTTATTGTTTGGATTGGTAGGGCTGGTCACTCGAGTAGATGCATTACCACCAAAATCGGTTACAGTATGATTGATTACTGCGCCTTCAAAGGTTGCTGGCCAGTCGATTTGTTCTCCTCCAAACAGTTGTTCAACATCGTCGAAGAGAAAGGTAGAGTTTTCTGAACCATCACCTACGTTTCCAAAGTCGAACATAAAAACTAGGTAATTAAAGTCGGTTGGAGTACCAGTGAAATCCCAAGTCAAGGTTTCCCATTGGCCACTAACGGTAGTAGTTACGTCTCTTTCAGTAGCGCCATTTCCTTCCAGTTTGAATTTTACAACAGTTCCAACAGGAGCCGTAGTGAAAACTTTCATCGTGATTTCATTATTAGTAGTGAAGTCAAGATTGGCATCTAATAGAATTTTACTTCCTGACCATTGTGCTCCACCATTTCGTACAATTTGTGCTACCGTTGCACTGGTATTGATACCATTGGATTGAGGATTCGGGATGACAGATGCGATTCCTCCATCAAAGTCTTCAAAGTCAGCAAGTGTAACGTCGCCTTCAAAACTTATTGGAAGCATTTGAGCTTGGACAAAAGTGGCCGTAAAAAGTAAACAGAGTAGTATAATTTTTTTCATGATAATGGTGTTTAGATAACTTTATTAGTTTTAAATTAAAATTTGATTTATTTTAGATATATGATGAGCTGAGGTCTCAAAAGCTTCAAAAGTTTATTAGACACTCATTACTCATCAGTTTGTTATTTAATAATTTTTCGATCAAGTTGCTTTAAAGATTGATCAGCTAAGGGATTTCCATAAATCCAAAGCTTTTTTAATCGCGATAAATTCTGAACTGATAAGGGAATATTACTTATTTCATTATGAATCAAGGAGAGCCAGCTATTAATGGAAGAAATTTATCTCACTGATTTTATTATTGTTTAGCCCACCCTTTCGGGAAATACTATCGCTTTTTGACATCAGTCATCCAGACCACTTTATTGGCATCTATTAGCGTGATTCCTTGCCCAAAGCTATACTGATTTAGAGTAAAAATAAGAGCACAAAGGCTTATGATTTTTTTCATAGCTGAAGCAGCTTATCTTTTCAATACTGAAATTAAGCTATTCTTGACGGTTTCTTTTAAAAAGCAGCAGGTGAATAGGTGAATTGGGCCTACTGTCGTATAAAGTAGGTAGTTTAATAGCTAAAGAAATGGCTATGCGTATTAGATTGAGGAGATTTAGTTTGATTTGGGACTTAGAAACAGGACGTATCTAAGCCCCAAGTCTTCGATTATAACTGTGTTCCACCATCGAGAACAATAGTCTGACCAGTAATAAACTTAGTCGTATCAGAAGCTAGCCAAACGACAGCCTCGGCGATCTCTTCCGGCTGCCCAAATCGTCGCATTGGAATGTGTGCTTTGAGCATCGCTTCCATATCAGGGCGAGCAGAGAGGAGACGATCAAGTAGGGCCGATTCGGTGTATCCAGGGCAGACTGCGTTGATGCGGATATTTTTTGAAGCATATTCAAGCGCAGCAGCTTTTGTCATTCCCACCACCGCAAACTTACTAGCAGCATAGCTAATATTGTTGACCGAAGCTTTCAGCCCTGCCAGCGAGGCAATATTTACAATTACACCTCCACCTTGTTCCATCATTTGTTGCAAGGCATATTTCATTCCGTAGAAGACGCCTGTTTGATTTACTTTGATGACGATATCCCAATCATCGAGTTCATAATCACCCGTTTTTTTCATTTGTTTGGGTCCCAGTCCAGCATTATTTACAATAACATCGAGACGTCCAAATTTTTCAACCGTTTGCTGTATCATTTCTTGTACTTGCTCGTGTTTGGCCACATTTGTTTTTATAGCAATAGCTTCACCACCAGCATCTGTTATAGCCTCAACAGTTGCAGCGGCGCTTTCTATATTAATATCGGAGACCACGACTTTGGCGCCGTGTTCTGCAAATAATTTTGAGGAAGCGGCCCCAATTCCACTCCCACCACCAGTTACGATTACTACTTTATCTTTTACTTGCATTATTTATTTGTTGATTTTTTTAGAATTTAGTCTTTTAAATCCTTATTCAAGTTTGAAAAACATTGCTTTAAGAAGCTCTACTCTAATTGGCAATTAAATAGCCACCATCTGCAGTAAAGACCGATCCAGTACAATAAGAGCCCGCATCAGAGGCGAGCATCATAACGACACCAGCCATTTCTTCTACAGCTCCCATTCGACCACTCGGCAAATTATTTTCAAGCTGCGTCAATAACTTTTCATTAGTCCAAAGCGCTTGACTGAACTTGGTTTTTATCAATCCTGGACAAACTGCGTTGGATCGAATCCCATATTTGCCCCATTCCTTTGCTTGGTTTTTGGTGAGCATTATCATGGCGGCCTTACTCACACTATAAATACCTAATCCATAGCCAGGATGCATACCCTCTACTGAGGCAATATTGATGATGCTACCACCACCTCTTTCAGTCATAGATGGCAGTGCAAGATTTGAGAGTAACCAAGGAGCTTTTACGTTGACAGCCATTATTTTGTCAAAAACAGCCTCTTCCGTATGCTCAATTGGTCCAAAGAAAGGATTAATCGCAGCATTATTGACGAGAATATCAAGGCCTCCAAAGTGTTTAATGGTTTGCTCAATCAATGCCGCTCGCTGTTCAGGTTCGCCGATATGGCAGGCAATTCCTATCGCTTTCAAGCCATCTTTTACAAATTCAGCAGCTACTTCATCCACAGCATCTTGTTTTCGACTGCTGATCACTACTGCAGCGCCTTGTTCGGCTAATCCACGTGCAATTGCAGCACCTATTCCTTTGCTTGATCCTGTAACAATTGCTACCTTGCCAGTGAGGTCAAATCTTGATTTTATTTGAGACATGAGTTTGATGTATTTTTGAACATTTTTAATAACGAATTACTCAGTCTGCGAATGTAACTAAAAGTATTAAAAAAAATGAGAGCAATAGTATTTAATGAAGTGAATAAACCACTTGAGATTAGTGAAATGTCAAAACCAACTCTTGGTACTGACGAAGTATTGGTCAATATAAAAGCAGCCGCTATGAATCACCGTGATGTTTGGATCACGCAGGGTATGTATCCGGGACTAAAGCCTGGCACCACGCTTGGTTCGTGTGGAGCAGGTTTGGTCGGTGATCGGGAGGTAATTATTAATCCAAACGTCAATTGGGGAGCTAATCCTGATTACCCAGATCATTCTAAGTATACGATACTTGGAATGCCTAGGAATGGAACCTTTAGTGATTGGATAGCTGTGCACCCGGATCGGCTGCTTGATAAACCTGAGCATCTAAGTATGGAAGAAGCTGCGGCCTTGCCACTCGGAGGCTTGACGGCGTACAGAGCACTCTTCACAAAGGGGGGATTAACGGCAAAAAAGAAGGTTTTAATATCCGGAATTGGGGGAGGAGTTGCATTGCAAGCTTTTCAATTTGCAGTTGCGATAGGAGCGGAGGTCTTTGTTACCTCAGGCTCTGATGAAAAGATTCAAAAAGCGATAGGATTGGGTGCCAAAGGAGGCGCTAATTACAAAACGGAGAAGTGGTATAAGTCCTTTATTTCAGAATTTGGAATGGTGGATTTAGTAATTGACAGCGCAGGAGGAAAAGGCTACAACGATTTGCTAAGGGTTTGTAATCCTCGAGCAAGAATTGTAAATTATGGAGGAACAAGAGGAAATTGCGTCATAAATCCTCAGTTATTGTTTTGGAAGGAGTTGGAAATTTACGGAAGTACGATGGGCAATGATCAGGAGTTTCAGGACATGGTGGAATTGGTAAATAAGCATAAAATCATTCCTGTTGTAGACGCTGTATATAAATTAGATAATTGTAATGCTGCTTTTACAAAAATGCACGAAGGCAAACAGTTTGGAAAAATTGTGTTTAGTTTACAATAGAAACAGCGTGTTTGCGTATTATTATGTATGATTTTTAATGATAATATTAAAATTGTTAATTTATTTTAAAAGAAGAGAAAGTATATTAGGATTTT
Organism: uncultured Saprospiraceae bacterium; assembly: GCA_937921775.1. Lineage (GTDB taxonomy): Bacteria > Bacteroidota > Bacteroidia > Chitinophagales > Saprospiraceae > CALGLS01. The sequence continues at coordinate 21,665 of CAKZUK010000211.1, read as the reverse complement.
TAAGTCTAAATTTCCTATATTTGGAAATAGATTGAGCGAAAGGGTCTTGGTAGATTTAAAATCACCGATCTTTAACCGATCATAACAACTTACAAACGAGTTGGTCTTTTTGGACCAATTTTAAATAGTTTTCATTTGGTTTTTTGGGGTTAAGACTAGGCACTTGTCTAGTCTTTCTTTTTGCCTAATTGGAAGGTGTTTTGAGATAAGTAATTCTGTAGATTACTTAAGCCTAATTTCCTATATGATATAATCGAAGGCTAGATAACTTGTGCTAAGGTCTAGTTGGTCTGTCGTAGTGCTTATACAATAGAATCGCATTGTCACTAAAGGAAATTTTGATTAGTATTCAGTCCGAACACTAAAACCACTTAGCTGTTTAGGGAATTTAAATTCGACCTAACTATTATCTCTAGAAGCTTCCTCCGTCTTAGATGAGTTGGCAATGGCTTTATTAATAAGCTGGATTTCTTCATCAGTAAGCTCACGCCAATGACCACTTTTTAATTTAGCAATTTCAATGTTCATAATACGGGTGCGCATGAGGTGTGTGACGTGAACCCCCAGATGTTCGCACATACGACGAATTTGGCGATTTATCCCTTGAGTGAGAGTGATTTTGAAGGTGTGCTCACTCATTTTGGTGACGCGACATTTCTTTGTAATTGTGTTCAAAACAGGAACACCTGAGGCCATTTGTTTGACAAACTTATCTGAAACGGGTTCTCTGGTAGAGACCACATACTCCTTTTCATGGTTGTTGCCAGCCCGAAGAATTTTGTTGACGATATCACCATCATTGGTTAGGAAAATGAGCCCCTGTGAGAACTTATCAAGTCGACCAACGGGGAAAAGTCGCTCAGGATGATCAATATAGTCTATAATATTATCCGGTTCCTTCAAATCTGTTGTACAGACTACACCTAAAGGTTTATTAAAGGCAATGTAAATGGCCTCTGGTTTTTCCAGTATAGGTTTTCCATCAATTTTCACCACATCGCCCTCAAAAACACGATTTCCTTTTTTGGTTGCTTCGCCATTAATGCTTACTCTGCCTTGCTCAATCATAGCATCAGCATCTCTACGGGAGCAGATACCAGTTTGACTAATGTATTTATTAAGGCTTATTGAATTTTCGTTGGATTTGTCCACTATCGTAATTTTTTTGGCAATATAGGGATTATTTGCAGTTAGAATGGCAATTGCAGTTTCAATGCTGTTGAGGGATGCTTTTTTTTGGATAATCCAATCTCTTATTAAAATACTCCGGCACCAATTTCTACTACGAAGCCACTATCTACAAAAGGCGAAAAGCCTAGGTTCTTCCAACCAATTCGAATGCCCCAGAAGTCAGTTCCCAAGTGGCGTAAAAACTTAAGAGGAGTTCGTTCAATATTTACTCGAAGTTTGATACCTGCCTCAGAAACAAAAAAAGCATCGTAATTAGTAATCTCCTTATCGGGATTAATATCGTAAATTTCATAGCCCAATCCAATGTAGGTGTCAATCCATCTAGACGCAGAGCTGGAATAGGTGATCTGATGACCCATCAATTTCTCAAAAGCAAACTCAGAGTCTTTGATTACTGAATCAAAATCGCCTAAATAAACTTTATTATAAAGCCAACCGCCAGTCTTAGGAGCTTCAAAATTTCGTAAGAGTAAAAGCGGAAATGAAAAACTAATTCGTTGTGAATCGTCCCAACGGTAGGCGAGACTTAGGGAAGTATATGACTTTTCTTCTTTTATCCATTGTTTTACGTTTCCACTCCCAATAGCTCTTTGGAAATGTGGCCAATCATGTGGCTTCTTTGGCCTCATAAAATGATCTAGCGATTTGTCAATCATTTTGGCCTCCTTCAATTTTTTGTACATAGGGTAGGGACGCAACTCGTATTCTGAACCTGAAGTATATTCGTCGTATCGTTCAATAAAGCTTTCGTAATGAGGGCTTGTTTCGGGAACTGGTGGGAATACAATTGATGAAAGATCTCTTCGTTTTGCCATCCATGCTTGAAATCCTCCCGTAACCAGACGGCCAGAAGTAATAATATCACGAACACCCCAAGCGTCATTGATGCGCTCGGTCACATCGTAAGTTGGTGTGTAAACTCCATCCGCATTTTTATCAGTACAAGAAGCGTGTTTTCCCTCCTCAATTAAGATGGACAAGGGGAAGCTGGTTTGTTCGTCGACGGTAAAGGCATTGTTGTACCAGTGATTGCCATGTGCGCGTCCAATTACTTTTTTAACATTAATGGCAAAGTTGTAATCAGAGCAGTCAATAGGTTCCACGACTTGCACTTGAAGTGTTATAGATTCGATATCATGGTCATGAGAGCTTGGTCCTGTTTCTTTTTCAAAATAGTAATAGAAATCGAGATCAATGGCTCTGACTGATTTTAAATCTAATAGTTTTAAGTTAGCGTTTTCAGAAGTAGGGTTGATGATTGATGTCAGTCGATCCTGACCATAAACTCGGCGAATCTTATAATAAACGACAGGTTTTTCACCTTGTTCCTCAAATGGAAATGCGTTGGGTAGTTGTTTTACACCATCTTCTCTATAAAGTAGAATTTCGTCAGGAGAAAACCATAGCATAGGAGCTGCATGTGAGGCCAAGTCCCTGAAACTAATAATAGACTTTTTGCCTTTCCAAATAATGCCGTGCACATCTTCAAGGCATTGAGCTTGACTGAGGCAAGGGAGTAGTAAAAAAGCTAAAATCAGATTTTTGTAATGCACGGTTTTTATTTTAATAGACTTTAAGCAAGTCCATTTCTGTATATTTGTTCTTCTTACTTAATGTTATTGCTTGGTCAGTGTCAAGAATATCTTACCCATTTGATTCATGTTTTGAACCCATTTGGAAGAAGCAACATGGAGCTCTTCAACGGTGTAGATGACCTTGGTCTGTTTACCCTCAAGTTCATAATTGAGCTCAAGGATTTTAGCATCAGGAGAGTAAATATAATTTCCTTTGTTGCCGTTTGGAATATCGATTGACTTAAGAATGAAAGTATTGTCATCATTAAAAGTGTAGGAGGTGGTCAATGTTTTTACCCTTGCACTTTCAAGGACATTGGATGGAATCCCTTGTAGTTGAGGATCATAAGTACTTACTTTCCAGCTACCGACTAGGGCATTGGACTTTGCTGAGTTTGATGTACAATTAAAAAGTAGAAAAGAAAAACAGCTAAGGACAAGTATTATATTTTTCATGTTATTGGATAATATTTTTATAATGATAATAATTTAGACCCAAAGGTAAGGAATCAAAAGGTGATTTTAGTTGGTAATTTATTGCGGCGTTAATGGTTCTGTATCTGAGATGAATCTGGGAAGCTAGAGATCTTTTGAATATTGGAAACAGGAGAGTTGATAAATAGGAAAGTGATCTGAAAATGGCTCAATTTTGAAAAATGAAAAAAAATATTGGATAAGCACTTACTTGGGAATATTAAACTCAAAGGCAGTTCCCTCAGAAATATTTGTGTCTACATTAATTGTACCTCCGTATAACGCAATGATTTTTTTGCAAATAGCAAGACTCATACCTACTCCGGAGTAATTGTTTTTATCAAGTTGTTTAAACAGATCGAATATTTGATGCTTGTATTCTGACTCTAGTCCAATGCCATTATCAATGATTCGAATTCGGTGCTCGTTTTTTAACTCTCTTACTTCTATTTTTATTTTAGGAGGAATCTCATTCCTTGAAAATTTTAAACTATTGTCAATCATCCGACTAAGGATTATTCGCAGATGTTTTGGATGCATTTTTACATTAGGAAGTTTAGAATAGGAAAGGCTAGCCTCCTTTGTCGTAATCAGCTCAATGTTATCATCAATGATTTTAGGAATCATTAAGTTGAGATTGCTAGTTAGAGAAAGTGATTTAATTCGATTGATCGAAAAGTAAATCAACAATTCATCCAACATAGCATGTAGTTTTTTGGAATTGTCTACAGCAAAGTCTAAATAAAATTTTTGTGTGGAAGGTAATTTTGGATCTATTTTTCTTAAAAATAAACTAATGAAATGTGAAATATTGTGAAGTGGTGTTTTTAGATCATGTGCGACAACGTAGGCAATCTGTTCGAGCTGATCTCGTTGTACTTCAATTTCACGTTTCTGATTTTCGAGCTCCATTATTTCTATTTCCTTGTCTTTTAATACCGCAACGATATTAATGCTATCAGTTTTTAATGCTTTTTGCTCTTTGTTTTTGATAAGTGCTTTACTGATGAATAAAGCTTCTTTTAATTTGTCTTTTGATTCACATAGCTCTATCATTTCTTTGTACCAGAAATCTAATGCGTCAAACATGTTTTTCTTTTCACAGAAATTAATTGCACGAACAAAAAGTTCTTTGAAAAACGCTTCTTCATTTAATGCAAGGTACATTTTACCTTCAAGAATCATGGCTTCTGATTGCACCCCTGGTAGCGAAAATTTAATCGATATTTCATATACATCCTCCAATTGCTTAGTCAATAAAGCATATTCCGATGTCTTTAAATATAGTCCTGCAAGCCCCAAAATATTATAGCTATGAATGTAGCTTAAGCTATGAAGATTTGGGATAGTCTCATAAGCTTTTTTAGCATTATGAATGCCATTTTTGTAAGAGTCAATCGCTTCAGGGATTCTACCTTGTAGCTGATAATATTCTGCAAAAGTAGCATCAAGATAAGGAAGTGTATGTTGATCGTTTTTTTTCGCGAAATACGCTTTCGCCTCAATGAGATAGGGTAAGGCTTTTTCGAATTGACCTAAATGAGAGTAGGTGGTTCCAATATTATTATTGAGTACCCCAATCAATTCAGGATTGTTCATGCTCAGACTTTTCAAACTATATTCCAAACCAGAAACATGATCATTAAAAAAGTTGGAATGTAGGGTTCCGAATTCTCTATAAAGGTGGGAGCGTTTAATTTTGTTAGTAGGAAACCATTTATTTAAAACACGGTTTGCTTTATGACAGTATTCTAAACTTTCAAAACCTTTTCCCTGAAAACGGCAAGATTTAGCAATACATAGTAAAAGATCAAATTCTAATTCATGTTTTGACTGCTTCTGTGACAATACTAATGCCTCTTTGACAAGGTAAATCCCTTGCTCAACCGAGGTCGCTCCAATCCTTTTTGACTCTATAAAGAGTTCCTCTGGACTTATTAGTGTTGTGTTTGTGGCAGACATCTAAAACCTAAGTTTTTTTAGAATCACTTATTTGTTTTTTTACTAAGCATTTATATACGTTTCCATTGGTTTTTAGTTGCACTCTAGAATGGAGAGTTAATGCAAATTAGCTTCATTTTGTTTTTTTCGATAAAAAGGCAAGCTTTAGTTGTTAAAATTATATTTTTGAGCTTAAATTTTAATAACAAAAAACTATTTCTAATGCAAAAATTAATTCTATTCCTATTCGTCAGTATTGCCTTTCTCTCTTGTGGTTCTGATACAAACAATGGGAAATCTGCTGCTATGCCTGAAAGTAAAACCATCAAAGGAATCGTTCAATCCATAGACACAGGAAAGGATGGCTACACTGCAAAAATACAGACAGACACAGAAGGATTATTACCAGCCTTGGTCAGCATTGTCAACCTTGGTGGAATTGAAAATTATCAAACTACAAAGGTGGGAGACAGAGTCGTCTTTACAGGTTCGATTTATAAAATAGGTAGTGAAAAAATGATAAAAGTTGACAAGATCGTTAGTATTGAAAATACACGAACGACTTTATTAATTTCCGAAAATTCGTTTAGAGGGATCAAAATAGGGGATAAAATTTCAGGCCACAATGAATATGCAATTGAGGGTCAAATGAGAAGTGGTGAGGGTAGTTTTAAGGTTCATTGGATCATGGATTTTAATAACAATCGCGCTGGGTACCTTGTTCCAGATCCTAAGGATGAACTTATAGTGGGTAACATAATGATTCAATCCAAAATGGCAGAAACTGCTGAGGGAATCAAAGTTGGAAGTACTTTTGGAGACTTACAAAAGGCTTTTCCGAACTTAGAAGTTCATGGCTCTGAAATAGAAGGACATACTTTTGCTCGAGCCAATAAACTTTCTTATCGCCTAGAAGCGGTCAACAATACCTACAAGGTGGATGTCAAGAAAATTCCGCTGTCTTCTAAGGTCACTCAAATTATGATTAATCGTTGATCTTGTAGGGTTGAAGGGAATAGATAGAGCTCAAGCGGCAAAGTCTTGTCATGATACTTTGCCTCTACTTGTCTATGCCGAGTAGAGAGGTTCGCTCGGTACAAGGTTTATAGACTGTCAAGACAGTAGACTAGGTTTCTCATTTTAGAGGTTAAAAACGATAGATGAGAAGTCTAGCCTGAGCTAAAAAAGATGGTAGCCAAATCATGACATTACCATGGCTTTGTAATCCCAATGTTCATTTCCTTAAAAGTAAAGCTAATAATGAAACCATTCATCCCCATTCTCCTGCTCATCCTTTTTCAAAGTACCCTTCTAGCTCAGGAAGGAAGTTCCTTTAATACAAGCTTTGAAGTACAAGCTGCAGTTAGTTATGTAGACCTTCTAGGTGGAAAAGCAAGCTTATTAGATTCAGATCTAACCGGCATTTACAATTACAAGATCAGTCGGTATGATCAGAAAGGTGCTAAGCTGCAAATTGGAGCATTAGCTACCCGACAAATTGGAACTTCTCTTTGGTTTAGATCTGGCATCCAACTCTTCAGCTTGACTAGTAAGGCTGACTTTTCAACGGAGGAGACCTATGATGATGCAATCGATAGCTATATAAACACAAACGATAGAGTAGTGGAACTCTCTTTTTTGGGAATGCAAGTACCCCTGATGCTGGAGCAACAGTATGATTTTGGAAAATGGAAAGCTTATGGTAACTTAGGGTTAAACTTTTCATACGGATCTGTTAGAGTTGAGAATTCGGAGGATATTATTGAGCATTTTTTCTTTAGTTATGTTTATGATCCGAGTTGTGCTTGTTTTCCAACAGGTAATGCTCAGCCTCGAGATCCACCAAATACATGGAAGGGATCTTACAGTAAGAAGGTTCAGCAATTTTCTGCTGCAGGTATATTAGGCATTGGTGGAATAATAAAAGGAGATAGAGGAAAGGCTTATCGAATTGGATATGCATTGATTATAGAGACTGATCCTTTTCATGAAGGCAATAATACTCGTGAAAGAATTTATGAAATCTTTGAGCAAAAAAAAGCGGATCACCGACACCTTTTCCATCAAATTGAGCTTTCAATGGTGTGGCCGGAACAAACTATTGATTTCAATACAGAAAATGGCAAGTCATACTTTAAAGGTTGGTTTGTAGGTGTATCTAGTAGTTTGCAACTACCTACCAAAAACAAAAGTTATAGCGGGCGCACTGGGATTGGCTGGGGAAGAAATGTGCAAGTCAAATATATTTCTAAGATAGGTTGGGGTGGAAGATTACAGTATGGAAGATGGATTGCACCTGAAAGTAATTATGCGACAAGATCTAGAATTACAAAAGGAGAATTGCTTTATCAACTTCCTTTTGGAGTGGAATTTTCAACAGGTTATAGTCGAAGACTTGAGTATGATGTAGATGGTGGTGGTGGTACCGCAAGGGCTTTTCTTTTTGGAACTGGAGGGACTATCCCTTTAAATAAGAGAATGGGACTTATGATAGATCTCAGTGGACATTATCTTCCCTGGGAAAGAGGTGAGAAGCTTTTGATGGAAGCAGGGTTTGGTTTTGTTTTTCGAGTGTTAAATTAATAAAAGCCGTTAGGTTGCTAAAACCATTGACTTATGAAAATAAACAAAAATAAAATATTCAAAATCCTCGGAATCGTTTTGGTGGTAAGCCTTATAAATTTTGCCTACCAAGCTTATCAAAAGTCCGTAAAAGAAAGAAAGCACCAAGAGTGGGTGGCAGGTTTGGTTTCAACTGCTTCAGTCAATGTGCAAATTTTGAAAGACACCATTGAGCTTGATTACCTTGGAGAGAAGAGAACCTTGAGTGTTTATTTGCCGCCCAATTATGAAACAGATTCCTTGTCATATCCAGTCATCTATTTTATGGATGGTAATTCTCTATTTGATGAAAAGCTACTAGAAGGAAATGAGTGGCAGGTAGATGAAGTATTGGATTCCATTTCAAAAATTGGAGGGCCTATGGCAATTGTCATTGGTATTGGAAATAGTGATAAAAATAGGTTGACTGAATACAAGCCTTTTAAATCACCACATCTCCCAAAGGAAAAGGTAGTGACAGGAGTTGAGCATGCAGAATGGATTGCTACCGATGTAAAAAAATGGGTGGATCAAAATTACCGCACTAAACCAGAACCTGAGTCAACCACGATCGGAGGTTGTTCACTCAGCGGATTAATGTCTTATTATATGTTGACTAGCTTTTCGGAAACATATGGATCAGCTATAGTGTTTTCTCCTTCTTTTTGGGTGAATGATAAGGTCTATGATTTGCACAAACAGGTCGCAGATCTTTCTTCCAAACGCATCTTCATCAATGCAGGTTCTATTGAGCAACCAACGGTAGAGAGCGTTCAAAAGATGTACGACATTTTGCTAAAAGCAGGAATGCCAGCTGCCAATATAAAAATGGATGTAGAGCTTGACGAAGGGCATTGGCATATGACTTGGCGCAAAGGATTTGTGAAAGCTTATCCTTGGATACTTGGGGATTCACATTCTAATTGAAAAAGCAGTATGAACTTGACGAGAGACGGTCCCTAAAGCTAAGAAAATTGAAGCAATAAATAATAATTGAAAATCGAGATAATACTCATGTAAGTAATGAAAATCCCAATCACTAAAGCAATAACTTTTTTGACCAAAGCGGCTTCCTTAAAGATGATACTTTTGACAGCATTAACCACTGCAAGGATCGCCAGCAAGCCTGTACCCGAAAAGAATAAAGCAATAAGTATAAATTTGCTGTTTGACATTTTTGCCCAATCATCAGTTAGCATAGGAGGTAAGACGATTCCTAAAATATAAATCAAAGCACTAAGCCTAGTAAACATGATTGCTTTTTTAGCAAAAACGATCGGCTTTTCAAAGCCTTCCAACTCATCTAAGTCATCAAGTATTTCTTCACTCATATTTTTTAGTTTTCGAAGTATTCTTTTCCATTTTTATCAATATACCCCCATTGTTCTTTGTCGATAAAGACCATTGCAAGACCATCTTTGAAAGGACGAACAAGATAGTATTTTGAAGGTACAATATAATTTCCTTTTGAGTTGATAAAACCCCATTTTCCATCTTGCATTACTGCTGCCAAGCCTTCAGAAAATTGTCGCGCCTGATCAAAATAGGTTCCGAAAAGTTGATTGCCAGAGTAGTCATAATAACTTGACCTTCTTTTACTAGCATGCTCATGAGCAAGGATTATATCTTCTTCAGAAAAAATCAAATGCTTAAATTGAAAGGGGAGTATGCTGTCATTTTTTGCATTCAGCAAACCAAACTTTCTTTGCTCAGTTGAATGTGCAATTATAACTCCTTTATGAATATTAGAAATGTTTAGATTGTCATAAATGGTAGGAATTATTTCAGTCCCAACAGAATCAAGAACGCCATGTCTTAAATCAGTGGCTTGATATTCTTTATTGTTGGATGGATTTATATTGGTCGTGACAAGATAGAATTTTGAGGGGTGTACTGAACTTGATAGGTATTGGTATTTGAAAGCAGTTGTATTGGCAGGTTTAGGGAAGTAATAAGCGCATTGGTTTCCTTTTACAAGACTTATTTTATTGTCAGAATAATTAATTTCGTCGTATTCGATTGGAAATAAAATTTCACCACTAAAAGTCATTAATCCCACTTTCTGACTTAATTTTGCTTGGATAAGTTGGGCTTCTTCCAAAACATCGATATTGGTATAAATGATTGGTATAACAATTTGATGACTTGCATTTATCAAACCATATTTACTATCTTTTTTTACTTTTAATAATTCATCATTAAGAGGAGTTATTTTGTTATAAATAAAAGGAACCAAGTCCTCGCCTTGCCAATTGATAAGTCCATACTTTCCTTTTTTGACAAGCATCAAGTAATCTTTATACATAGCAATTGGAGACTCACTTTCAATGCCGGGAATAATATTCCCCACGGAATCCACGAGCACATATTTACCTCCAATATTTGTACAAGCATAATTTTTATAAAATCGACTAAAGTTATTGTACTTAAAAGGAAAAACCACCTTACCTTCTTTATCAATCACAGCTTGTAATCCGTCCTGTCGAGTGACCAAAAAACAATCCAAGGGCAAATCAAAGTAAATGGCAATATCGGAATATTCAAACGAAGTAATTTCATTTCCCAAAGTATCTATCAGCCCAAAGAGGGTATCTTTTTTAGCAATGAAAATGGAATTTTTAGTAAAGAAAAGTTTATCATAATCAAATGCAGAAAGCTCCTTTCCTTTCGTATTCAGCAAGCCTAATTTTTTGCCCTTAGAAGCAATATGTAAATCGGGATACTTAGCTTTTTTTCTTTTAAATTGTCTATCTGAAATGAGACTATGAGCATCGTAAACTTCATCAGAAATGAATTGCCCTTTTGAATCAAGTAATCGAACGATTTGTTCTTTACCATATGCCGCAATATAAACTTTGCTAAAAAAATGATTTACATACTCTATTCCAACCGACTCTTTCTTGAGGTACTCAATTTCCTTTTTACTCAGCGTTGCACATTCTTGTTCCATATGATTTTCATATTTGAACGGAATCAAGATGTCATTCTTTTTGTTAATCACGCCATATTTATGACCTTTTGAAACTTTCGCAATTCCGTTGATAAATGGGCCCGCACTTGAATAAACAATAGGAATCACTATGTCTCCTGCCATATTGCTATAGCCCCACATCTTAGCCTTTCGGTAAGGAATAAGCTGTTGCTCCTGCTGAGCATAAATAGTTGGATTAAGGAAAGTGAGTAGGAAAAAAGAAAAGAGAAGAAAATATTTCATGGAGCGTTATTTTATATTTTGACTATAACATAAGTTTATAACGCTAAAAAGAGAAGAATGGTACGCTAAAAAAAGACTAGCTGTAAACGAATTTAAAATAGATGGAAACCAAGATCAGTCTACAGCTAGTCTTAGGATTTAGTTTCTACCAGCTCGGACGCCGCCATCCGTATCCCAAATAACACCAGTCACCCATGATGCCTTATCTGACAACAAGAAGGTGATGCTATTAGCAATATCCTGTGGAGTTCCAATTTCTCAAACTGAGTTATTAGAAAAAGAATTGAATGCACTTAGTAGCAATGACTTAAAAAGGGCTTGGCTAGAAGCATTAATGATTGATGATCAAAAAATGCGTCAAGGACAAAGTTCTGAAATAATGAGAAAGCAAAGGAAAGATTCCAAAGCATACAAGGATTATATGCAATCCATGAACGATATGGATGCACTTAATCTGTGGAAGATCGAAAGCTATGTCAAGAAATATGGTCATCCCAAAAAAAGTGAACTAGGGGAGACGGCTGCAGGTGTGCTCTGGGCGGTGGTACATCATGCCAATACCTATGAAGATCGTGAGTGAAATTTTGGACTTTTATATCAAGCTTTTTTGGATGAAGAGATTGATGATGGAGCCATGTCATTTTACCTTGGGAGAATGTTCCACATGAAAAATGGATTACGACATGAAATGAAAAGCCCTTACAAGGGAATTGATGAGATAAATCAATTGATAGAAAAACTAGGTTTAGAAATCCCGAAAGGGAAGTAATAACTAAAGTATCAGCGGCAATAGTAATTGACTGCCGCTGATACTGTTACGGCACTTGATATTGATTGATACCGCTATACTATCACTACGAATCCAAACAATCCAACATGATCCAATAGCATTCTTGGACATAAGGATCACGTTCCAATTTATTGATCCAACGTGTATCTCGACTGACAGCGACGGAATCGCGTCCTACTATTTCCTGAGGAGCGACGCTCACTTGAAAGTCAGGGATTTTAGTGAAAATTTTATGGTCAAATTCTTCAGGTTTAAATCGATTAGCTTGGTAGCGTTTAAAAGCATCATAGTTTAAGGGAATAGTTGTAGACTCTTGCTCTTCTTTGATTGCCAATGCTTTCTTTTCTGCTATTTGAAATCGTTTATTTTTTGCAATTCGTTTAGCACTATTTTCTTTAAGTGCTTCCATGTTCTCAACGTTATTGACCGTTTGTGTACAGATTGTTTTTTCTGATAACTCGGTTGGGATAGAATTATCGTATCTTCTTTCACCAGAAGTGATGTAAGTTTCATCATCAGGTATCTGTATGTCAGGAATGATCCCCGTAGTTTGAGGGGTGTTGCCACAACCTGTGTAGAATCGGGAGGTCGTCAATTTTAAACTTCCGAGTTCTAAGAATTCACCATCTGCCTCTGCGTCAAGGTCGAAAAAATGTTGCATACTACCTTTTCCAAAAGTTGCTTTACTGCCCACAATGACGCCTCGATTGTAGTCTTGCATGGTGCCTGCAAAAAGTTCGGAAGCAGAAGCAGAATACGAATCTACTAAAACAACGAGGTCACCTTTGAAACTTACATAAGCATCATCGTCCTTCAGCAACCTACGTTTTTGATTTCTGGCCTGTGTTTGCATCACAACACCTTCTTCTAAAAAGTAGCCCATAATGTCGATTGCGATATTGCTGTATCCACCACGATTGTTACGAACATCAAAAATAATTCCATCAACCTTATTTGCTTTTAGGAGTTCCAATTCTTGTGATACATCGTATGCCGCATCCTCTCCGCCAGAGTAAAATCGAGGCAACATGAGGTAACCAATTCGTCGATCATCGTCTGCACTGTTTAGAATAAAAGACATTGCCAATTCCATTTTTAACTCATCTCGAATGATCTCTACTAGTTCAATCTCACCATTCGTCTTTTGCAGTTGTAAGTTTACAGGACTTCCCTTTGCTCCTTTTAGATAGGATAAAAATTCTTTGATTTGCATTCCCCAAGTGTCAACAAAAGTACCATCTGTATGACTGATCTTTAGAATAACATCTCCAACGTTTACCTTCCCTGTTTTCCATGCTGGTCCACCTGTCGTTATTTTGGTGATTTGCGGATATTCATTGATAATGTTTAAGTTGACACCAATACCAGTTAGTGATCGACCAATTCGTAGATCCCATTCCTCTTTTTCTTGTGGAGTCATATAAGCTGACTGAGCATCGTGTAAGTTTAAAAAGGCTTGTAGATATTGTTGAAAATGCTTTTGTTCATCAATGCTTTTATATTTTTTGAATTTATTCTGGTAATATTTTTCAACTTTTGAAAGTGCTTTTTTCTTTTGATTTTCAATAGAAATTTTCGTGGCACCTTTTTCAATAAGGGAAAGCTGATGAATTAGTTTGTGTTTGATTTTTTTACGCCAATAATTCTGAAGTTCCATATCATCCTTGGCGTATTCAGATTTTTTATTTTTTAAATTAAATACTTCATTGCTATAAATGTCGATGTCATGATCAATTTCATTTTGGCAATAAGCTTCTACCTTAATAATGTTTTCATTAAGTAGCTTGGTAGCTTGATTGAAGAATTTAAATGTTCCATTGGTTATTTCCTCATCAATGGAATGTTGATGTTCGTGAAGGTTTTGAATATCGACTTGCGTGAAAAATATTTTGTCCGGATCCAGTTTTTTGATAAACTGTTTGAACATTAGCTCTGAAAAGTTATCATCGATAGGAATTTCGACAAAGTGTCTTTCTTGGACTTGTTTGACAACTCGATTGAGAAGGACGGTGTTTCTAGAATCCTTGGTTTTGTTTTTTGGAAAAAAACAATAAGCCAAGCCAATTCCTACGAAGAGGCAGAAATATAATTTTACTTTCATGTTGCTTTAAATTGATTGTGGATACAATTTAGTGAACTTGCATGAAATGCATTGTTAATGACATGTTAATCGAAAATGAAATGTTTACAAAGCATCGATTTAGCTGGCAAACAAAACAGACAACTGATAAGCACCAAAAAGAAGGATCGCTAAAATAAAGATTATCGAAATCCTTTTGACAAGACTATCGAGTCTATATGACTTGCGTTTGTTGTGCATGTACATTTCATTTTCTTTTTCTAATGCTTCTCGAAAAATTTCATTTACTGCATCATCGTTGGAGTCAGCAGAATATTCGTTTTCCTTATCTAGGAAAAGTCTTCGATTTGATCTTCTTAAGCTTTGGTTAGTTCTAAGTGCTATTAGTGCTGAGTTACTAAATCCCATGATTATTTGTTTATTGGTGATACCTACAATATAGTAAGACTTAAATGGAAACGGATATTTATCCTACAGGCTGTTGTTTTTATTCGATAAAGCTTTGTTTTATGCTTTTTTTGGATTGATGTATTTTGCTTGTTTTTTATTAAATTGCTTTTGGTCTTGAATGATTTAGGCCGCATTCCTTAACTTAGTATTGGACTAGGTTTCGGGACTTTACAGGTCGACCAGCAATTCACTTGTCTTTTCCGAATGCCAAAATAAATTTTCGGTCGACCTATTTAGTTCTGCCAAAAAGAATAAAAAAGCAAACTAAACCCTGGGAACCAATCTCCCCAACTAATTGTACATTTGGAGAAGACATTAAAATAAACATCTACCAAAATATAAAACGAATGATCAGAGCCTATAAACCAGCAGATAAGGCCAGCCTTCTCCAAATGCTAAAACAACATATTCCAGAATACTTTGCTCCAGCTGAACTCGATGACTTCGCAGAATATCTGGAGCAGCATCGCGAAGATTATTTTGTAGTAGAAGAGGAGGGACAAATACTGGGAGCAGGAGGAATCAATTATTTTCCAAAAGAAAACACTGCTAGAATCTCTTGGGACTTGATTCATCCGAATGCGCAGGGGAAAGGCATTGGTAAAGCACTTACTTTACATCGAATTGACCACATTAAAGGACAAGGTAAATTTCATACAATAGAGGTAAGAACATCTCAATTGGCTTTCGGATTTTACGAAAAGTGTGGTTTCGAATTGGAAAAAGTAGAAAAGGATTTCTGGGCTAAAGGCTATGACTTATATCAGATGAAAATGTCTAATTTTTAAATACCTTTGCAGCTCATCAGTCAATTACGCCATTTATGCCTTTCAACGAACTCGGTTTACCAGCTATTTTTAATAAAGCTTTAGCTAAGTTAAACTATGAAACACCTTTTCCTATACAAAGGGAAGCCATCCCGCTTGCCTTAAAAGGAAATGATATACTCGGTATTGCACAAACTGGTTCCGGTAAAACGGCAGCTTACGCATTACCAGCATTAGCAAGGGCATTGCAATTTAACGGAGCAATTGATCGGAAGATCAAACAACTTATCCTTGTACCCACACGTGAACTTGCGATGCAGGTAGGAGAGGTATTTCAAGAAATTGAAAATGAACTCCCCGGTCGAATCAAAATCTTAACTGTTCACGGAGGTGTCTCTATAAACCCACAAATGATTGGAATGCAAGGCGTTCACATTTTGGTGGCTACCCCAGGACGATTGCTTGACTTGATGGATCACAAAGCCTTACAAATTTCAGAAGTAGAGCTACTCATCTTAGATGAGGCAGATAAGATGCTGAACCTAGGATTCAAGGAGGAAATGAATCGTATATTTGAACACTTACCCAAACAGCGTCAAAACCTTCTTTTCTCCGCCACGCTAAGTGATGACCTTAATGAGATAACGGCTGTTTTGCTAAAAGATCCTAAAGTCGTCAAGATAGAATCTGAAACGAAGTCAGCTGAGCTTATTCAACAAAATGGTTTTTTCGTCACGGAAGAAAGGAAAGGTCCATTACTTCGTTATCTAATCAAAAAGGATAATCTACAACAGGTACTGGTCTTCACTTCCTCAATCTTTAAAGCGGATAATGTCGCTAAGAAATTACGGAAAAATGGAATTGATGCAGAATCAATTCACGGTAAGAAAAGTCAATCAGCAAGAAAGACTGCTCTAAATCGATTTAAAAAGAATGACTTGCAAGTTTTAGTGGCTACCGATCTATTGTCTCGCGGTATCGACATCGAATTCCTTCCGCACGTCATCAACTACGAATTACCAAGATCACCAAAAGATTATATCCATCGGATTGGAAGAACGGGTAGAGCAACATCACCCGGAAAGGCCATCTCCTTCGTAACAAGAGAAGAAATTCACCACTTCAAAGTGATTCAAAAAAAGATGGGAACCTATGTAGATTTAGTGGAAAGTGAGGAATTTGATTTGCAAGGATACTGAAGGAGTTAGAATAGGAATTAGAATGTGAATGTGAATTAGAATGGCCCACTTTTGCGGAGCTTCGCGAAAGTGGGCCATTCCAATTCTAATTGGTGAGTCCGCCGCTATTCCTTAACAATCTTAGCAGATACCAGCTCATATCCATCAAACACTCGAACCATATAAGTTCCAATACTCAACTTGTCTAAGCCATCAATACGATATTCACGAAGCCCAGCAGCAGTAGCAATCGTCTGTTCTAAAACAACACGTCCAAGTACATCGCTAAGTTGAATTGTTGCAGAACCATTTGATTCAAAATCCATTTCAAAAGTCAAATGATCCTTGAATGGATTTGGATAAATAGAAGTAAGCACATTTTCTTTTCCAAAGTCAAGCTGACGAATTTCAGACATTTCTTTAGTACCATTCATGTCTAGCATTTGAAGACGATAGTAGTTGGTACCAATTGAAGGTTGTTCGTGCACAAAGCTATAGAGATTCGCATCATTCTGCTCAGTAGTTGATTTTTCAAAACCAATAGTAGTCCAATTTTTTGCATCGATAGAATGCTCAATTTCATAACCATTCATGTTGCTTTCTGCGTAAGTCGTCCAATTGAGCAAAGCTGTTTTGTCAATTGGTCTTGCAGTAAATTCAGCTAGTTCAACAGGAAGTGGCACCGTGAACGTAATATCTAAAAATGGAGCATAACCATTTGCAGGAGCACCATAGGTGTCAGACATATGCTTCGCCAATCCCGGATGCTCAATAGCTTCAACAACTACAAAGGATGCGATGACATCTCCATCTTCTTCTTCATAAGCACTGCTAAGTTTTTCTTGATATACATAACCAGGTCGCTTGACCACAGGAGCGCCTCGTTCCAGCTCAAGTTCACGAATGCTGCCATCGGCTTCAAAAGTTCTTCTTACTACACGATTTTGATAAATAGTAGGATTCTGGCGTGCCTCATCATCTGGTGGCAACAAGGCTTCTACACCGTCACCATCAAAAAAGTTGACATACTCTGGTGACCAATCTGCATAGTCGAAATACATTCTCATCTGAGTAGTTCCAGTCAGGTTGAAGTGAACTAGCGCAGCCTCATCTATGTCAACTCGAACAGCGTATTTATTTTCTTCAACAAGGCCGTGGAAACAACCAATATCTCCTGCATCAGCGGTGGCAGTTCCATCGGTCCAGACCAAAGCAGGATCATCACCAAAGTAGCCGTTCTTTATGTCAAGTACTGGTTCACGGTCGTTATGTAGAAATGGATTGTCATTTTCGCTAGAGCGAATGATGTATAAACTTGCACCAGTGACTTCAGCATTGTCAGGTAATGCGGCAGTATTGAAAGAAAGAATACCACGGTACTCATTGTCTAGGCCAAAGAAACCAGTGTCATTGTCTCCAATTCGAATTCCACTGCTGCTTGCTGTTTCTTCCAAAACATCCGTGTAGCCATCTTCAGCACCTACTGACCAAAACGTTTCATCAGGAATACCTCTAAATTTTTCAAAGAAAATATTATCGAATTGATTTTTGATTTTAAAGGCATAACCTTCTTCGTCAAGGTGAATTGGGTCAGCAGAGAAAGGACCGATGAAATTGCAAAGATAGATACTTCTAAAGTTCTCACGATCAGAAGGAATATCTATATCTCCGCCCGCTGCCCAGGGGCTGACTCCTTCAGGGTGTGGAGTAGAGGCCGGTGGAAATGCAGGATAAGTATCATCATCAAAGCCATAGTAGTAATGCATCAATCCCATACCATTGTCATAAAAAATCTTGGCGTCTGCATCAGCAATATCTTTGCGAATGCCCTCTACCAAATTCATCATGGCGTTTATTTCAGCGTCGGTAATCAACTCGTCAGCATCAATTACTCCATTGGTATTATCATCTCGACTTAGGTCTTCTCGCTTTGGACAAGCGTATTGATCGCAAAGAAAACCACTAGCTACATTGAAGTTTGGAAAATCGTAAGAGCTGATGACAAAATTAATGTCAGGTCGAGCTCGATTCCAAACTTCATCCATGATGTACAGCATGTCATCAGTAATTGCATCAAATAATGCTTGCTCAGAACCGGGCACGTCTAGGTCCATGTTTTTGTACCAACCACCGCCAGATTGAGCTGCCAAAATATCATTTCCGCCAATGCTTAAAAGGACATAATCAATGTCAGGATTTGCATTGCAAGCATCAATCAGGTTCTGCAAATAATTGTAGTCGGTTTCGTTTGCCCATTCTCTTGCTTCACTACCTGAAACTGCGTAATCGTTTGCTCCAGGACTTCCCGAACAGCCAACCGAAATTTCAAAAGTTTCACTAATGGCAGCCTTGTCTCCATGGCCATACATGCTCAATGTTTTATTGTGCGTATTGTCGTCGGCCATGTATTGTGCCCAACTGTCGCCAGCTATGGCAATTCGATTTTTGTCGGTGCAAGTACCGGGGAGTTGAGCCAATAAAAAAGAGGGAACTGTGATAAATAGGGCTAAGATTAACTTAGGTGTAAAGTATCGTTTCATAATTAATGTTTTGTGTAAATATTTGTGGGAGTGAAAAGATACGGAATATTTTAAACCTATTGGTAATAAGATTATGTGTTTTTTGCAATAAATAAGGCTTTGATTGAAATTAGTGCTGAAGCATTTGGTTTGTAAGTAACTGTATTTCAATTATATACAGTTGTTATTTAGGTTAAATATTTCCAGTGAAGTGTATACCGAAATTATAGTTTTTAATGCTAACCTTTTCATTACTTGTAAGTCGGCTACGTTTGTTGTATATGATGGGATGAGGATGTATTTTAAAAAGGAAGCCACCATAGATTCCGATGCTCCAATATGCATTGTTATAGGCATCCTTGTTTCTTGGTTTGAGTTTAAATGCAAGATTGCCACCTAAATATCCGACGATATGGTTGAACCGAAGGTCTAGATCACGACGTTGATCTAGATGCTGGTTTAATGGAATTTTACTGTTTTCATCATAATTGAAAAGGCGATACTTATACCACTTGATTCCAAGATTTGGCATAAAGCTTAGTCTTTTTGAATCAATGATTTTATATCCGATTTGAGTACCAAAAACAGACTTATTTACTTCTTTGGTAATCGAATCATTATCTGTGTTTGTGCCAAAAGAAAGTCCTAAATGGTAGCCATGATAAAAACGTTTTTTTGTAAAGCCAAGCTCTATTCCAAATGCGAAATCTTGTCGATTTAGGTAATCAATATTTTCTTTTCCCAACTCGTTTTCAAAAGCTTTGAAATCTGGAAACATGAGGTCGAAATAAAAGCCAAGATGCCATTGTTTATTTGCTTTGATGAAGGATTGAGATGGACTTCTGTTGAGGCGATAGCTATTGATACTTTTTGGCATGGTCACTCGCAAAGGAATTTCCGAATTTTCTTTGAGTTCAATTTCGATGCTGTTATAAGCTGATTTTCCAAAGATTAAATTTTGCCCCAAATGTTCTTCTAGAAAGACGTGGAAAGAGCCATCGGTGGATGATAAATTATAATTTTTAGAACCACTTTGTTTTATTGTGACATTAGCTAGAGGACTTCCATATTCATCTACAATCCATCCGAAAACAGTTTTTTGTGCAAAGGAATCAGAAAGATTAAGGACAAGGAATAAGAGCAGTAATATTTTTTTCATTTTGAACAATTTCATTTTAAAGAACTGCTTTTAAGTGATGCGCCATATGTTCCACATAGTCGCTCATTAAAAATCGTAGATCAAATTTTGCTTCATCCACAATCACAATCTCATAAGCAAGTGTCTCTTCTGTTTGCATCTGCATTAGATGCTCAATCCGTTTGTTGAGACTGAGCCAAACATTCAACAAGTCCTGAAGTTCAGCTTCTTGATAGTTATTGGCAACAACCAATTCGTTTTGCAGATACTTTCGCAAAATATATGGTTTCTCCATGACTTGTATCTCTGTAAATCGTTGTAAATTGTGGATAGCAGAATCGATCAAATGTCCAAGTATTTCTTTTTTCGACCATTTCCCCTCTGCTCTACGGTAAAGTAATTCATCACTAGGACATTGTAGATAATAGGCCTTTGCTTCTTTTAGTTGACTTTGTAGATCTTTAATTGCTGTATTCATATTGTAGATTTTATTTGTATTCAATTTTAAATCAATTCCGACTTTAAATTAATTGACTTGCTTTAATATTTACCGTTCTTTGACAAATCCCGTGGCCAATGTTAAAATGAAAGCAAAAGTGACCAAAGGAAACCTTGATTTTATTTTATCATTGGGTTCTACCACGGTATTTGTCAAAAAACCATATTTACTAAGTAATTGAACACTCAATAGCGTAAATTTAAACCAGCTTACTTTCTAGCTTCTAAGTATCTCTCAATCAAAACACCTAAAATCCCACCAATCGTATAACTAACAATATCAGTCCACAAAAATCCATAACCAAAGATTAATCCACCCAAGCGATAGGACCGAATTTCATTAAACCAAGGTGCCTGGCATAGCTGGCTCAACTCAATAGCATAGCAAGTCAAAATACTAATCAAAGCCACTTTAAAGCTAGACATTTTTGGGAATAAAAAACCAAAGATAAAAAAGAACATCAGCGTATAGAGTGTATCACCAAGATAGGGGAGAATCAAGTCAGGGATATAACTAGTCCTTGAAAATAGACCGACAAATATGGTTAGGATAATGTAGATAAAATAGCTAGTTCGCTTTCGTTCGATATCAGAGTTCATTCTTCCAGCGTTTTAATTGCTCGCTCACACTTGTGTATAAGCGTTGTAATACTCTTAGAGTTGTTTACCAATAATAATTGACAGGCTACATGAGTTGGGACATGTAGCCTGTCAAAAGTTGGTTAAGCTAATTTTTATTTGGGCTATAAAGAATTCTCATCTCGATAATAGCACCATTTAATCACCTTTCCATTATTAATCACAAATACCAGTCGTTGTCTATTGTAGTGCATATAATGCGCATTTGTCAACTCCAATGTGCTTTGAGGCGGGCCATAGGCTTTAATTACATCTTCATTACTTGCTCCAACAGCAATCGAACGTTTAGTCATACCACTATAACCTGGATTGGTAATATGAAAGAACGTAAAGGTCTCATTAAAAGGCATGTCATTAATGAGTATTTTAGATTGAGGATATTCCAGTTTTCTAAAATAAGTCTTTTTGTCGATATCTACCTTTTCAGTAAAAAGATCATCTAAAGCGCCCATTTCATTTTTGGTAACCAGTTGGTTAAGTTTAACGCCATCCGTGTATTCAATAGTCGGGCGACTTATATCTGCTTTAGGTCCATCCATTTCTTTCTCTGTCAAAACATCTTTATTTATCTGTGCAAGCGAATTATCCATAGCAATCGCTTTGTCAAAATG
>CAKZUK010000210.1 GCA_937921775.1 uncultured Saprospiraceae bacterium | reverse complement strand
GTTGATTATGGCGAGAAAGAAATTGGTGCCTCAAGGTGATGTGAAAATTATTGTAAACGGAGATACTGAAAATCCAATGTTGGTGAAGCCAGGAGATACACTTCTGACCGCACTTTCTGGAAAGAGTATTTTCCTACCATCGGCTTGTGGTGGTGGTGGTACTTGTGCGATGTGCGAGTGCCATGTTGATTCTGGGGGAGGTGATGTTTTACCTACTGAAATGAATCACTTGACGCGTAAAGAAGCTGCTGAAAATAAACGTTTGGCTTGTCAGGTGAAAGTACGCGGAGATATGGAAGTTCGTATTCCAGAAGAAATCTTCGGTATCAAGAAGTGGGAATGTGAAGTGGTTTCAAACTACAACGTTGCTACCTTTATTAAAGAATTTATAGTGAAGTTGCCAGATGGCGAAACACTTGATTTCGAATCAGGTGGATATGTACAAATTGATGTACCAAAGATTCACGTAAAGTATAAGGACATGGATATTCGTCCATTGCCAAATGATCCAGAAGGAGATGATAAATACCGTTCTGAATGGGATAAATTCAACTTGTGGCCATTAGAAATGAAGAACGACGAAGAAGTGTTCCGTGCATACTCCATGGCGAATCACCCTGCAGAAGGAAACATCGTTCAGTTGAACATTCGTATCGCTACTCCGCCATGGGATAGAAATGCGAATTCATGGATGGCTGTTAATCCAGGTGTTTGTTCATCTTTCGTTTTTGGTTGTAAGCCAGGTGATAAGGTGATGATCTCAGGACCTTACGGAGAATTCTTTATCAAAGAAACGAAGAAAGAAATGGTGTACATTGGTGGTGGTGCAGGTATGGCTCCATTACGTTCTCACCTATTCCACTTGTTCCACACAGAGAAGTGTAGAGACCGTAAGGTTTCATTCTGGTATGGTGGACGTACGAAGCGTGAGTTATTCTACATCGATGAGTTTAGAGCAATTGAAAAAGAATTTCCAAACTTTAAATTTCACGTAGCGCTAGATAATCCACTACCTGAAGATAACTGGAAAGAGAAAGAAAGTATTGATGACGAAGGTGATGGTTTCAAAGGATATATCATGAACGTTGCTTACGAAAAGTATCTAAAAGATCATGAAGAGCCAGAAGAAATCGAATACTATTTCTGTGGACCTCCAATGATGAACGCGTCTGTAATTAAGACACTGGATGATTTAGGAGTACCTGAGGAGAATATTGCGTTTGATGATTTTGGTGGATAATATCAAAAGTAATTTCTAAGGAAATGAACCGGAATTTGGCGAAAGCTGGATTCCGGTTTGTTTATTTTAGGGAGGTGTTTTGGTTTCCTTTAAGCAGATAAATAGGATGGGTACTTCGTCGCCGTAATGGCTAGTGATTGCTGAACTGAGGTCTATATTTTGTGTTGTTTAGAGAATAAAGCGAGGCACTAAGCTTTTGGAAAAGAGTTGACTTGAGCAAGTAAATTTATTAATGCAACATTGAAAGGATCAAAGATTGTTCTGTTTTGCTCTTGTTGTATCTGCTAAAGATCCTCAAAGAACTCTCAGAACTTAGCTGTCGCCTCTTCGTTATCAAGGTAAAGCTTCTAGTAAAGTTGAAACCACAGCTCTAAACAAAACCATAAGCCCACCAAATCAAAAGCCCCTGCACCGGCAAGCGAATGATCGTAGCAAGCAGCTGTTTCTTCTTTTCTCTAGCCTTCTGGAAATGATAAATATTCGCTGGAAAGACAGCAATTAATATAGCAATGATTCCAATTGCTGCATAAGATTGCAAAACAGGAATCCAAAGTGCCACTCCTAAAATGATCTCAATCGCACCTACCAATAAATTAACCCGTTCGGGAGCAGGAACCCAAGGTGGTGTGATTTTTAAAAAGAATTTTGGATTGCGAAAATGCATCACACCTGCGAAGATGTAGAAGGAGGATATTAGGATTAGGGAGATGAATTGGGGCATTTATTTTTTTAATGTAAAACCGCAAAATGATAAATTTAAAATGTAAAAGTATCCGAAAACCGTGAAAGCATATGGTGTCTACATTCGCTGGAAACTTTTACATTTTGACTTTTGCGGTTTTAGGTTTTACATTTCTTCGCTTCTCTACTGCTTCACAAAAGCAGCACTAATCACCTTATGCCGATTTTTAGCTTTTACAAAATACTGACCTGCTGGATAATTTGAAACATCCAAACGCTCTGTTATTCGCTCACCCGAAGACTTTGGAGACTTATACATTAACTTCCCATCTACACTTAATATTACAAATTCAATACTACGCCCTGGTTCCATATTCTCAATTTCCACCTGAACAAAATCACTGGCCAAACTTGGACTAAGCTTTATCCCTTTTTCTTCTAAGTCAGTAGCTGCAAAGGTACTCGTCATTGGATCATCTAATGCTGCCACAATAGAATCAAGCGGATAGCTCATAATCGAACGAGCAAAAGTACCAGCCACCAACTCATTATTCGCAACGTTGTGCACCAAATCATAAACCGTGATGATAGGCATGTTGGCTCCTAGTCGTTCCCACTCTGTACCTGCTGTTACACTTCCGTAAACACCTCCGTCTGTTGCTACGAACAAAACAGAATCAGATGTTTCAGAAAGAATCAACAACTCGTTGATGGCGAGATCTGGAAGGTTATTGGAGATGTCCTCCCAAGTTTGACCTTGATTTGTTGAGCGGTGAATTCTTGGTAAAAAATCATTGTCGCGATACCCCGAGTAAGTCACATAGACCGTATTGACATCAGTAGGAGAAGCGACCACATCAGTAACATATTGATCTGGTAGGCCATTAGAAATTGGAGTCCAGGCAGCACCATCATTATCACCTCTCCATAGATTTCCGTCTCCTGTTCCGGCGTAAAGCAAACCTGCTTCAATCGTAGATTCATCGACTGCTGTGATATTATGATAGCGGTGGTCCTCATCTTCTCCGTCGGTAAGGTCTTCACTGATTGCCGTCCACAATGGGATGTTTCCTTCGCCTTTATATACGCGCTCTGTTCCAGTATACAAAACATAAGAATCGTGTGAACTGATAAAATAAGGCATGTCCCAGTTTCGTCGGTCACTAGGGTTGAGGCCGTTGTCACCGATTTCGAAGTTGTTGCCATTATTTAGTGTTACGTTGATATTTCCTCTTTGTGTTTCCACAAAAAATCGGTCGGGATCGTTCGGATCAAAAGCCATCTGAAAGCCATCACCACCATAGATGCGTGGCCAGTTATTGATCTCAGTTGCGTTTCCACCAGTTGATCCATTGTCTTGTGCACCACCATAATATAGGTCTGGTAAATGCGGATTGTAAGCCACTCGATAAAATTGAGTGGTAGGAATGTTTTCAATGTCTTCCCATGAAACATTATTAGCATCCGATCGGTAAATACCACCATCTGTGCCTAACAATACACCACCATCTTGAAGAAATACAAGGGCATGTTTGTCGGCATGTACTTCGTAATACCACCAAGGAGGAGAGGCCATTGACCAAGAGTTACCGCCTGTTTGGGTTCTCCACAAGTCGATACCTAAAAGGTAAAGATCATTTTCGTCATTAGGATTTACTTCCAATTTGCCAAAGTACCAACCAAATCCCCCCATGGCGTTTTCATTTAAGCCTGTACTGTAGTCGATCGGAATTGGACTCCAGTTATCTCCACCGTCACTGGTTTTAAATATGTTTTCCAGTTGATAGTTTATACCAACGTATTGTGCGTAAACGACATCCGGATTACCTTGGAACATAGTGAGGCCAATTCTGGAATGAGGTTCGGTATTAGGAAGTCCACCTTCAAGTAATATCCAGTTGTCGCCACCATCAACTGACTTATAGATTTTTGCACCAAAGCCTCTAGTGATAGAAGTAATATTATTTCTAATTCGGTCCCAACCAGCAGCGTATATTATTTGTGGATTATCAGGGTTGATCAATAGGTCGATAACACCGGTAGAGTCACTAAGGAAAAGTATTTGTTCCCAATTGTTACCATTGTCAGTAGAACGATAAAGTCCACGATCATTCCCTTTTTCAAAAGGTACTCCCATTGTTGCTGCAAAAATAATGTTAGGATTGGATGGATTGACTGCGACTTTAGAGATGATGCGTTGTTCTGCCAGTCCAAGGTTTGTCCAAGTAGCACCGGCATCGGTACTTCTGTAAAGGCCATCACCAATAAAAGGATAACCAGAAATGTTTACATCTCCAGTACCTACGTAGACGATATCAGGATTGCTTGGATCGAGAATAATGTCTCCAATAGAAAGTCGAACTTGATCATCAAATATTGGCGTCCAGCTTGTTCCTCCATCTATAGTTTTGAAAACACCACCTTCGGAAAAGCCTGCGTAGATAATATTTTCATTATCCGGATTGACGGCAATGGTGTTTACTCGTGCGCCTATATTGCCTGGTCCCTGTGTAGTCCAATTATCACTAAAACCACTGAGTAGTTTAGTAGAAGTTTGCGCTTTTACTTTTTTCAGTGCTTTGATATAGGTACCTACAGCAAACTTTCCGTCGGGTCCGGCACGTTGCATGAAAAATTCGTCGCTAGGTTCGTGTTTTTGTTGGATACGATTATCCTGATTATTATTGATCTCATTTTGTGTTTGACTACAGCCAAAAATGCTGATACAAATAAAAAGGAGTAGAATTTTGATGGATGAGCTTTGCATAGATTTACTTTTTTTAGAACTTGCTTTTTCTTAGAAACACTTGTTTGCGAAGATAGATTTTTAACAACTACCACAGCAGAAATGTTCTAAACAACTTCAAAGTAAATATAAGGATTATTGTTGGTGAGGACTGCTTGTAAATGTGAGTTATGGAGTTTTTGAGACAGAATTTGCTTGAGACTTATGTTACTCTGAAATCGTTAGGAACTTGATAATGAATGGAGTTTTGTGGGCTGATAGTTTTGAATTTGAATTAGGGTATGGATGAGAACTTGCTCGATGGTAAGGGTAGTTTTGGATTTTCACTAGATCATGGTTTTGAGTTTAGAAAATTAGATTTTAGGATTTGGAAATTAGCTGGGGCTTTTGGAAGGGTGGGACCCACCCATCCACCGCCGCCTCCGAAAAATCGGAGCAAAAAAACTTGAATCCAGACATACCTCCGGCTCCCCTTCATGAGCCGTCTACGGTACTAGGTTCTATATTTTCTAATAATTAAAACATGTTCTAACGATCGTCTATTAATAAGCGTCATTTTGAAGGTTAATTCCATAACTGAAATTTTTATATTTGTTTTAATTTTAAATATTAATTCACATAAGTAACTGATAGTTAAACTTTTAAGAAGTTGAAATGGCGAAAAAAATAATTGAAAATATCTAGGAGGAAGACTAATTAAACGCAATCGAGGGATCATTGAGTCCCTGCGTTTGCAAAACGCTTCGGGATCGGTGAGTATGGGAATTAACATTGAGGGATCATTGAGCCCGTCTGACCGCCGAACAGGCCCGAGAGTTGCAAAAGTAGAGCCTATTCTTTTGTCTCAATCAGCTCACCGATCCCGAAGCATTTGTAGCGCTGGGGCCTGTTTGGCTCAGACAAACTCAATGATCTTTAGCTTCTATTACTTTTGCTTAGCTCGTACCCTCAACTACCTATTTAATCTTATTAAAACATCTATGCTAAAAAACAGCCAACTTCCCAGAATACCGTGAATCACCGTCTACCAATTGATAAAAGTAAACACCTTCAGAAAAACGCGAGAGATCTTTTTGTAAGTCTGCCGCACCAGTGCTTAGGGTGTAGCTTTCGATTGCCTGTCCTTGGAGATTGTATACCAGCAATTGAGTTTGATTAGAAAGGTCATCATAATTTATATGAAGTTGTTTGTTATTGCAATAGATATTAACGTTGGTAAATGACGCTTCATCAGTGGAATTAGGACTGTCTGCAAAAGGAGATTGCACAAGTCCATCAAAAGGATTGCTTTCATCGCCAGCCCAAGTAAAATTACCTGCAAAGTAAATATGATTTTGAAAAACTTCACTAGCTCGAACCTCTCCATCAAAACGAGTTCCAAAACTACTCCCAGGAAGACCTCCCCAGATAGAGACATTCATAACATTCCGAAAAGCAACCATACTAAATGGGGGAGGAAGAAGATTCCCATAAGCATAGTAACGTGAATTGAGTTCTACAAAACCATTAAATATTTTACTTTGTGCTGTAGTGTCAGATCTTTCCATGCCTTCAGAAAACCATTGATTATTTAAGTAAGTATTCATTGTGGAATCACTTGGTTCGGAGCTGCCTACAAATATGTTTTCATTGGCATATCCTAAAGCTTGTACATCGAGGTAAGGCCCATGATAGGCCGTTGCCCAATTATTGTTATCCCAATGTGCGAGATATCTGGTGTCCAATTGTTGAATTAATGTATTGGTGACATTTGGAGCTGTTTGTGTAAACTCGCCACCAATTAAAACTCCATTTTCCATTAATATTAGATGACTTACTGCTTCGTTTACAGCGAATGCATTTTCGACCGTATAAGTTGAACCTGCTAGAATGACAGTGGTTTGATTATTCCAAGAACTTTGTTGAGTGAGTGATTTTTTTGCAAGATAATTAATTGATTGTCCATCAATTATTTGAAAATCACCGCCTACAATTAAGTCGTCATTTGCAACCAGAATGGAATTAACCGAACCATTCATCTGCCCCGATTGTAAAGCAGTCCATTCCGTTCCATCCCACATAGCAATGTTGACAAGTGGAGTATTTGGGCTTAAACCAAAATCTCCTACAATGTATAAGTTGTCATTTTCATCAGTATCCATTGCAAGCACTTCGCCATAAACACCATCTGCTAATAGACTCCAATCTTCACCATCCCAGGCAATGATATTATTAGCAGCTATATTATCAATTGCAGTAAATTGACCTGCCATGAAAAGTAAACTCCCGTCATGACTGGTTTTCATTACGTTGATGCGACCTTCAATACCTGCATCATTTCCAACAGAATACCAAGTTTGTGGATCAGGGAAATAACCAGGTTGAATCAAAGCCAGTTCTTGTATAGTAAAACCATTGTTAAGAGCCCATGAAGAAATACTTGGATAAAGTTTTATCAATTCATCAATGTAAGCATAATTGTTTTCCGCATTTATTTTTTGAACTAGTGCAGTCTGCCCATCTTGTAACATCAAATGAGCAACCGCACAACTGGTTTGTTTTGAATCTAAAAAATAAGCTTGGCGAGAAGCGTGTTTATTATTTATTGGAAATTCGCCAGTCTTCCAATACTGCTCAAGAGCATTTAAAAGATGCCTTCTTTTTAAAAGCTGAGCATCGTTTAGATGTTGCGTATTTACTGAGCGTAAAATGTTTGTAGTGACTTGCAAGTGCTTTTGAATACGTTGTTGGTCACTGTTGAAAGAATAAGCTTGTTGTAGCTCAGTGGTAGCATCTTGGTAATGTTGCCATTGTTTATTGATTTCGAAAAGATGCTTGTATAATGGTTGTTCAGTATCTGGAGCAAGGCTTTGCGCTGAAATGAAAAGAGGTAGTGCGAATAAGAATAGAATGAGTACTACAGTTTTTGACGTGAAGTTGATTTGTGGTGTCATGACTTTAGATTTTGTAAATGTTCATCTAAAGTTAATGAAAAGAGGTGGGATTTTGGAGAATATGAAAGGAATAGACTTCCTAACGACAGAGAATTATACTAGTAGGTTCTAGCCTTATATCACCGATTTCGAAAACTTCGTTTGGGGCTCAATGATCTTTTGGGGGAGCGGATAAATTGTAATTAATTCATTAATAATAACACTGAGATTTCATTTTGTTTTAGCGTCAGCTAAAATAAAAGTATCAGCGAGCTCTCTTGGGTATTGCTACGATCGCGGGCAACTCCGTGTCTCCGCGTTTAAAAAATTAGGTAATCGTAGATTCTAACTAGCTCACCGATTTCGAGGCGCCGGCGCGCTGGAGCCTGTTTGGCATCAGACAAGTTCAATGATCTTTTAGGGGCGAATGAATGAGACAGCGTTTAATATTCAAACTCCTCAATAAGTTCAAAGACTTTAAAAAATGCATCATATTGATTCTTCACCTTCGCATCCTTTCGTCTATCAACATTGTAATTGGAATTGGTGATGGGAATATTAATAAGGGTATTGCCCATTTTTCTGGAAAGTAATGGAAGTAATACGTCTACTCCCCAGCGTAGGTTGTAGTTGTTTACTAGATCGATCTTTAAGAGTAAGTATAAAATAGAGTAGGGGTATAGTTGTGTTCCAGCTGAAACGGGATCATAACCTTTGATCGCCATCTGTGATTTTAGGAATTCCTTCATCTGGTATTTACGGATACGCTCGTAAATAGTCATTTGCTTTTCATTATCTAAAATGCGGATTCCAGCTACAACCTTATTTCGGGCAGTGTCTTTGTTTTGAGCTAAATGATCGAAAAAAGTATGTAAGACTTCTTTATGTGAAAAGTCCTTGTCCATATCCATTTTGATAACGAAATCGGGTCGTTCTAGGACTGCAATATGTAGAAGTTTGATAATGCTTTGAGCAGTACCAATATTCTCCTCATTGCGGTGTAATTCTATTTTTTCCTGACAAGCATTGCTTTCAATATATTCATAAATCACCATAAAGGAATCATCGTCACTACAGTCGTCTACTATTATGATTTTATAGTCGTCTATAGCTAAATCTGCTAGTGTTTTAGTAATTTCAATTAGAATCGACCTAATATTGTTTTCTTCGTTATAGCAGGGAATTACAATGACTATTTTCATATATTCAGTTTAAAAAACGATTTTGTTAGGAGGGTTTCCTTTTGATTAAGGTGGGGGAATAAATCAAAGAATGCCCTACACAGCTTCTTTTATAAAGACAAAACTGTTCCAAAAATGACATCAAAGTATTTTGGAATACGACACCTCTTTTCCCCATGCCTTTTACGTCCGACTATTTTTTCAACTGAATCACCTCTAAAACACGTTTAAAACACTACTACAATACTACTATAGCCTACTAAAACGATATGGTTTGGCTAATGGCCTCACTTTTATTATTGAATCTAAACCTATCTTTAATTATTGTTTGAAATGCTTTTAACCACTTGATTTTCAATTGCCAGAAAATATAAATAAACATTATGTGTAAACGATCTACTTTCTTATTACTCTGTTTTTTATTCATCAACTCATTTTCCGTAAGGGCACAAAACCTCTTACAGACAAATGGTACCGCTATCGTAAACGAAAGCGGTGATACCATACTACTAAGAGGTATGGGACTTGGTGGCTGGATGCTCCAAGAAGGTTATATGTTGCAAACGGCTGGTTTCGCTGGCCCTCAATGGGCGATCAAAGAAAAAATTGAAGAACTAATCGGCCCTGTTAATACACAGACCTTCTATGATGCTTGGTTAGCCAATCATTGTCGCAAGGCTGATATTGATGCATTGAAAGCATGGGGGTTCAACTCGGTACGTCTTCCCATGCATTATAACTTGTTTACGCTTCCAATTGAGGAAGAACCTATAGCAGGTGAGCAGACTTGGCTGGATAAAGGTTTTGAATTAACGGATTCGCTTATCGACTGGTGTAAGCAAAACGAGATGTATGTCATTCTCGATTTGCATGGTGCGCCAGGTGGACAAGGTTATGATCAAGCTATTTCGGACTACGATCCAAGCAAGCCTTCCTTATGGGAAAGTGAAGACAATAGAGAAAAGACAGTGGCACTTTGGGCACGAATCGCAGAACGTTATGCGGATGAACAATGGGTGGCTGGTTATGATTATCTGAATGAAACCAATTGGAACCTTTCTGGTAATACTTTGAGAAATCTCTATGTAGAAATAACTGATGCAGTTCGGGCAGTCGATCCAGATCACATTATTTTTATAGAAGGTAATTGGTTTGCCAACGACTTTACGGGACTTACTCCTCCTTGGGATGACAACCTAGTTTATAGCCCTCACAAATATTGGTCAACAAATGATCAAAATTCTATTCAATGGGTTTTGGATATTCAAAATAATCACAACGTACCTTTGTACTTAGGAGAAAGTGGTGAGAATTCGAATACCTGGTTTCGAGATGCAATTAAATTGATTGAAGACCGTGGTATTGGTTGGGCTTGGTGGCCAATGAAGAAAGTAGAGGCTATTGCAGGACCTCTGTCGATCGTCAAGTCAGATGAATATCAAACTTTGTTGGATTATTGGAATAATGGAGGAACTCAGCCTGATGCTGCTTTTGCAATGGCTGCACTAATGGATTTGACTGAAAGGATAAAAATAGAAAACTGTGTTTACCAAAAGGATGTAATCGATGCCATGTTTCGACAAGTACAATCGGATGAGGCTATTCCATATAATACACAAACAATTCCTGGAGTTGTTTACAGTACTGATTTTGACATGGGTGTAGTCGGTTCTGCTTATTTTGATACAGACCTAGCGACCTACCATGTGAGCACGGGTAACTTTACGGCTTGGAATAATGGTTGGGCTTATCGCAACGATGGTGTAGATATCGAAGTGACACAGGATAACGTCAATTCAAATGGATACAACATTGGTTGGTTGAATACTAACGAGTGGATGCAGTACAGTGTAGAGGTAGAAAACTCTGCGGTGTATGAGGCGCATATTCGAGTGGCGACAGAATCTTCTGATGGTCAATTTCATTTTAGTGTAGAGGGGTCAGAAGTGACAGGTGTTATTGATGTACCGAATACGGGGGGGTGGCAAAGTTGGGAAACCATTGTGGTGCCCGATATAATTTTGGATGAAGCTGATCAGAAAATTACTTTCCATGTAGACAATCAAGTCTTCAATATGGGAAGCTTTGAATTTATTGAAACTGGAGCGACGATTGATTTAGCGACCCAATTTATTTCTGCAAAAACACTGGACGAAAGTACGGTACAACTCAATGTCAATAAACCACTGGCCGGACCACTTCCAACAAATCCTGCTGACTTTACTATTTTCAAAAATGGATCAACAGTTAATATTACATCTACAACTTTGGATATAGATAATACTCGAATTATTCAGTTTGCTGTAAATACAGTGTTTACTTCAAGCGATGTCATTACCATTTCTTATGAGGGATCAGATATTGTTGCAACGGATGGTACTACTTTGATTGAGTTTATTACAGAGCCAGTGCAAAATAATGTTTTTGAGTTACATGAAATACCGGGTAGAATTGAAGCAGAGGCTTATGCTTCGGCTGTAGGAGTAGAGTTGGAACAAACTACGGATGTAGGTGGAGGGCAGAATATTGGTTTCTTGGATGTTGGTGATTACCTTGATTATTTAGTCAATGTAACTGAAGCGGGGATGTACGAAGTTACTTACCGAACAGCATCAGAAACTACAGGTGGTACGGTCACGCTGCAATTGATTGATGATGATGGTAATGCGACTGATTTACATACCAAACAATTTCCTTCAACTGGTGGTTGGCAAACTTGGACTGCATCAAATGTAAATGTATCGTTTTCTTCTACTGGTATGAAAACACTTCGTATACTTATTACGGAGTCGGCCTTCAACATGAACTGGTTTGAATTTAATGAGCCTAGTTCTACTGACGATGGGCTTGCTGCTGAGTCGTTTGTCGTGTATCCAAATCCTGGGAATGGTTTGTTTTATATCGAAGGCGACTTTGCTCAAAACGATAATTTGACTTTAGATGTTTATAACTTGTTGGGAGAGCAATTGCTTTCGCAAAAAGTAGATGTGAATGGTTTTGCTCACGAGGTGCTTGATTTGACTGGGCTTAGTTCAGGAGTTTATCTGCTGGTATTGCGATCTAGCAATGGAATTGTTTATCGGGAGCGACTAATGATGGAGACCTCGAGATAGTTTATGAGAACTAATTAAGCTAAAAACTGTCCTGTAAAGTTCGCTTTACAGGACAGTTTTTTTTAGAAGCTATACACCACCGGATCATTAACCTGCCGATACTGCACATCCAACACACTAGCATTCACAAAGTCAACACCGTGATTTTGCTGCATTCCATATCCCTCGTGTATATGTCCAAATACGAAAAGTTTGGGTTGAATTATTTTCACTCTTTCGAGTAAATCTTCACAGCCAACCAGTTCATTATGAATGGTTCTATCCAGGATTCCATATGCAGGGCCATGTGTAATAAGGATGTCGGTATTGTTTGGGATGAGTTGCCAGTGCTGGTTAATTTCAACTCCTCTTTTTCGATTAAAGGCCCAGTCGTGAAACCAAGGCTGGACAGGTGAGCCCCAAATGTTGATGCCTTCTATTGTTGTTCCAGAATCGCAGAGATAGGTGATGTTTTTTGGAATGATACTATTGATCTCTTCTGTGCTTGCATTGTCAAAAAAGTAATCGTGATTGCCAGCGATAAATATTTTATGTTGAGCATCTTGTTTTTCGAACCAATCGAGAAAATCAAGAATTTCAGCTTTTGATCCACGGCTTGAGATATCACCAGCATGGATGAGCATGTCGGTGGGCGAGAGCTGTAGTTTGTGATGTAGGCCGTGTGTGTCGGAGATTAGTAGTAGTTGCAAGGTGGTGTTTTATGAAAATTATTTACTAACTACTATTGACTCAATACTTTTTTTGAGATCATTAGCTAATTCATTGTTCTCTTGAAGTGCTGTGCTTACGATAAGAGTAGTAGATTTCTCATCACCAAAAATTAATAAAGTTTTAGATAGCATGATACCTTTTTCTGTTTTTGTTAAGTCTATTAACAAGGCATCCTTTCCATTTATTTTGACTGTTTTTTTCTGATCAATCGTCATTCCTTGACTACTCATCATCTGCTTGTCACTAAAAGATTGACTTACGGCACTATAAGGCCCCTCCAAACTTGTAGTTATGATAGATGTTCTATTGTCTTCTGGGATTTGGAATCCAGAAAAATAAGGGCTAGGAATTAAATCATATCTTTCTGGAAGAATGATTGAAATATTTGTTTCTTCTATTTGAGTGTGTGTTTCAGTTGGAGCTGTATAGTCATTTAAATTTTGAGCTATAGCTATTTGAGTAGAGAATATGGTGAGGAGAAATACGATGACATTGTTTTTCATAGTTGCGACATTGATTTTATGTAAAAATATTTTCGAGAAATCCCCCTCAAGATAAAAAATGTAATTTCATTATTAGATTTTTCATTCAAAACTTTAACGTTAAAGCGACAATTAAAAAATGGGATTTGTATAATACTGAATTGTTTACCTCCGTTTTGAAGGAGTATTTTGTAACAGCAACAATTTACAAACTTCCAAAAAAATATCGCTATGAAAATTTCTCTAACTGCAATGCTATTGCTTTGCCTCTCCACAACTATTTCCTTCGCACAAGAAGAAACTAAATCTATCGACTCAGCTTCTTCCAAATAAATATAGGAATACCAAAAAGTAAAACCAGTAAGATTATGATAATAAGAATCATGAATGGTAGACCACCTCCAACCATCGCAATCATCATGGGCAACATTCTGTAGAAAAAATAAAATAGCAGAGCGAAGTAGATTAGGATGGCTAAGGACGCTTTGGATTTTTTGTTTTTCATGCTTTATAAATTTGAGATGATCAACTTGTTAAGTTGAGAATTTTGAGATGATATCTGAAAGTATAGCACTAAGGGAATTCCTTATGTGGGAATAGAAGTGAAATACTTTATGAGCTATTCAATCAAGCTAACTTCCCGGCAATAAAGCCAGTCGTCCACGCTGATTGAAAATTATAGCCCCCCGTAATCGCATCCACATCCATGACCTCGCCAGCAAAATAAAGGTTTTTACAAACCCGACTTTGCATCGTGTTGAAATCAATACTTTCCAAACTCACACCACCACAGGTTACAAATTCCTCTTTAAAAGTCGTTTTGCCTTTTACAGAATAATTATCGTTGGTAAGTATGTTGGTAACTTTGTTTAAACCTTTTTTTCCGAGTTCATTCCATTTTTTGTTGAGTGGCAAGTCGCATTTTTCAACAAGAAAATGCCAGAGCCTTTCTGGTAGAAGATAAGGTCGGTAGTTGGAAAGTATTTTATTGCCATGGTCCGCGACGATATTTTTGAGTCCATTCATCACTAGGTCATTGTTAATTTGGTTGACCCAATTCACTTGTACTTTAAAGTCGTATCCTTTTTCGCTAAGTATGCGCGCGCCGAAGGCAGAAAGTTTTAGAATGGCAGGTCCGCTCATTCCCCAGTGTGTGATCAGTAAAGGACCATCGCCACGTAGTTTAGTACCTTGTATACTCGTGATTGCTTTTTCAACTACGATGCCCATGAGTTCCTTGATTGGTTCGTCGGGCATGTTGAATGTAAATAGGGAAGGGACGGGCTCTTCTATTTTGTGCCCCAATTTTTCGAGCCAGTCCAGGCCACTTCTTTTGGGTGATCCGCCGGTAGCGACGATTACTTTATCAAAAGTTCTAGCTTCAAATTCTTCTTTTATAAATTCTAACTTCAGTTGTCCCCCAACTTGTTCAATGGCTTTGACACCAATACCTGTTTCAATTTTAATTCCTAATCTTCTAGCACCATTCAAAAAACAATCAATGATACTTTGTGAATCCTGCGAAACTGGAAACACGCAGTTGTCTTCCTGAATCATTAAAGGGACTCCTCGTGATTCAAACCATTCCATGGTGTCTTTGGTACTGAATGTTCGGAATGCTTTTTTTAATTTTTTCTCACCGCGAGGGTAGGCAGTGGATAGTTGTTTTATGGCGGTGCAGCCGTTGGTGACGTTGCACCTACCTCCTCCGGACACTTTTACTTTGGAGAGTAGTTTTCTTGATTTTTCTAAGATGGTGATTTGAGCGTTGGGATGATTTTCTTTTGCTGATATTGCTGCGAAAAATCCTGCTGCTCCTCCTCCTATTATTGCTATGGTCATTTATTGTTTTTATTTTTCTTCTTTCGTAGATGTCTTTGGACGGGGATGGGAACGCGGATTGAGCGGATTCGAACGGATTTTTTTGCAAGT
>CAKZUK010000209.1 GCA_937921775.1 uncultured Saprospiraceae bacterium | reverse complement strand
ACTTGATGGTTGACAAATCATAGACTTTTCCAAGGTCAATTTCCCACCAAGCATTTTGGTCAAATAGTGTATGCGTCATAGAACCAGAAGAATGAACACCGTTTGTATCTCCATCTATTGCATTGCTTGCGCTATAGGTGTCACTATTTGCATAAGTCGATGATTGAGTGGCCGTTTTTCCAATAGCAAGGTTCTGAGGATTACCACAGTCAATCGTATTAGAAGGCATAGGAACTTCGCTCACATCAATGCCAATATTAAACTTATAGGTTCTTGATAAATTTACTGCGACACTAGCAGCTTGACCAGGAGCCTCTCCCAAAGTAACACTTGGTCGAAGGCTATTAGTTGAATACGTTTGCCAAACATTATCTTCTCCAGCTGCGCTTTGAGCAGGAATAACACTTTGAAAGTTTCCATCTGAACCATCTGGATAGGCATCCAAAAATCCTGTCGCAATTGTTTCTCCTGGTAGTAGAATAATGACATCATCAGAATGACTGGAAAAAGGGAAAGAATTGTTTCCAATAATGTATTCAGTAGATGTTCGCGTTTCCCCAATAGCTAAAGTTGTAAAATCATTATTGCCATTTACTTTTACGATAAAAGGAGTCACTGGATTACCTATTCTTCTTGCATAAAATGAAAAATCGATAAGACATATTTCTTCAGCAGAACTGGTGTTATTTGTATAAATATCTGATTTATTAATATTTAAAGCTGGTTTATGGCCATCAATAAAATTGCCATCGCTTAATGTATTTCCTAAAATCGTAGCCGAGGAACCAGCACAATCTGCCTCAAGGGAATTGATCCAATTGGCAACTAATTGAACTCCTTCCTTATCAATTCTTCCTTTGGCCAAAGGAGGCATGGCACAACAACCTTCTGTGGAATTTATTCTTTGATAAAGTATTGATAAATCAATATGCTGTGGTACAATAACTTTTCCGTCAGCGATTCCCAGGTCTTCAATCAATTCTCCATTTATAAGCGCTTGTTGCGCTAATGGTGTGTTATATCTTGCATCAAAAATTGCTCTATTCCCACCTGGTTGATGACAATGAGAACAGTTAGAATCAAAATAAGATCGCGCTCTTGATTCTAAAGATTCTGAGTTATTCCCATTTGCATAAGAAGTAATGACCGTATTGGTATTGACCGTTGGAATGAATCCTAATTGTGTCAATGTTTCTAGTTGGTTACCAACCAAACCTGTTGTTGGGTAAAAAATATCGCGATTAAGTTGATGCGTTCTAAATCCTAACACATCCCCTGAATTAGGCGTATGACAAGTCTGACATTGCGTGACAGAAGGATACAAGTAAGTAAAAGTTTCTCCTTCAATTGTAATCTCTTCTTCTACTCCAGCCAAGAGTAAATCTGCATCGGTTCCAGCGGCATTCCACTTATAAGTTGAACCGAACCATTTATCATCCGTACCATGTATCCATACTCTGGTCTCCAACTTTTTCCCATCAGGTTGTTCAAAATGTTTAATAAATACCGTTCCGATTGGAAAGGTCCAATTACCATTTTCACTATAATCTATTTGTTCATCTGCACTATCTACGTTTCCATCGTTAGGTATTGCCACCCAACGTTTTTTAACTGTACCTGCTGACCATAATGGATTATTGACATCGTATGGAATAATACCTTGCACAGGAGTAAGATTATTCAAATCAGAGAAGATACCAATGTCTGATAATTGGTCAGGAAATTCTTGAACAATAGTAGTCGTATTTTCAGTAAGCCTGTAAATTTTACCATCTCCTAATACTCCTTTACCAAGTTTTAAAACGAGCAATTCATTATCATGGTTTTGACCAAAAGAGGAAATTCCATTAAAAAGACTTCCTTGGTCTGCAATCATAGCAATCAGTTCTACTCCGTCATTGGAATTCCCTACGGTATGACTTAAAGAGAATATCTCGCCTGTTCCATTGTTTCCAAAAATATACTTTCCATATAGATTAGGAATATTATTTCCTCGGTATACATAGCCCCCAATAATGGCCATGCTTCCAGTTTTTATGATTTCATGTATTGGTGGACGAGCAGTACCTATATATGGGTTAGGCAAAGGTCGGAATCCTTCTGCTGTTCCTTCTTTATAATTCCACTCAAAATTTAGACCTGGAACATCCATTAAGTCTACTTCTTCTCGCTGTTGACTACCTACATCACCAATCCAGAAATTACCGGTTGGAGGGTCTAAGGTCATTCTGAATGGCTGGCGTAATCCTATTGCATAAAATTCTTCCAAAGTACTTCCATCAGGATTAACCCAAGGATTGTCATTTGGAATATAATATCCTTGTGTATAAGATGCCGTTTGACCAGCAGGTACATTAGCATTACTTGGTTGTCTATTAATGGGGTGACTAATATTTCCACCTTGTTGGTCCACATCAATTCTCCAAACACCGCTTCTAAATCGATCGTCAATTTTTTGAGTATGACTGGTAGCTGCTGCATTTTGAGATCCTTCATCACCTACAGATACATAAAGAAAACCATCATTACCAAAAGTCAATCCACTACCGTCGT
The DNA here is from genome assembly GCA_937921775.1 of uncultured Saprospiraceae bacterium. Classification (GTDB taxonomy): domain Bacteria; phylum Bacteroidota; class Bacteroidia; order Chitinophagales; family Saprospiraceae; genus CALGLS01. The sequence goes on along the minus strand of CAKZUK010000209.1, from coordinate 15,974 downwards.
GACCTCGGGCAGTATCATACTGGTTAATCATTATCAGCTCACTATTGGGGTCAAATGAACCACCTTGCCAAGTAAACCTACTTAGTCGATCGTAAGATCCTGCACTAGCCGAAGCAGAATTGGAAGCATCATTTGGATGAAACAAATAATAGACATAGATATAATCTTTTCCTTGCCCTAGACCAAATTGAGGATGAAACACTGCATTTTGAATACCACCGTGTTTTGTACCTGCCCCGTTCCAATCGTAATACCAAGTTCTTTCTTGGATATCAAGCACGGTTGTCCGGTTCACTGTACTTTCATCATTACTTAAAGTAAAGAAACGGCCATCCATTTCCACGATCAGTATATTGTTAGATTGTGGAAAAGGAGTTGCGACGATGGGAGACTCCCATTCAATATTATCATAAATAGGAGTGGTTACAATATCTCCCGCAGGCTGTATTTCGGGTAAGTTACCATTGATAAATGCTCCGATGGCTTCAGGGTTTTCTAATCCCGGAGGAGGACTCATAAAAGTATTAAAACCTGTTAGGGTAATGATAACAAAAGTCAGAACCACCCATACCTTTTTGCTTGAGATAAACTTTAAAATCATATTTATTATTTTATTATCTTATAGAAGGATAAGCAAATTATTATTTTCCATTTCAAAACATTAACAATACAAACGCTAAAAGAAGGGTCTATACCTGTATGTTTTTATCGGTCAGTCATGGTCGATGGAATTTATCAATTAGAATGATCATGGCTATCCAATAAATTTAATTTTTTCTCAATTGGTTGGGTTCAAGCGGATGAGTTCAATTAATTGATTAACTGAACCATAGCAATGCTTGTTTTTAATTAAGTGTTAGTAAAGATTGGGGGAAATAAAATTTAATGTGTTAATCGTAAGGGGGGGCTTATTAACTCATTTTACAACTACGTGGTTCTTTGACAAGGCATTATTCGAGGTAATGGAATTGGCTTTTAATTCTTTATGCAAAACATTTTCCATCCTATTTCCTGTATAGGATGACCAGAGAACAACGTTACAAGATTATCAATTTATATCAATTTATCAAAACTATAGTATGTATGTTTTTAATATTTATTTTATCCATACATATTATCCTAATTGTCTTATAAAAACAGTTGTGTTTTTAATTACTATTATTGTATCAACCCAATTAATTTAGAATAAACTGTTTATTTTAAATCATTACTGAGAGCAATGTTACAAAATATCCAGACGCCTACATTTTTGAGCGATCTGTTCATTCCTAATCGATTTTTTTTTGGCATGACTAAAATCCCGTAGTAGTTACAAAAATTAAAGTATCCCATCTTTCTTTAATAAGTCAAGATAAAGTCGACTTCCATACTTATTCAAATGCTGGTAATCGCTATAAGCTTTTGGATCGGTGACCGCCTTTGAGTAATCTTTAACTTTCAAGCCTGTTAGTTTTTCAACGTCCATTTTCATGGAATCCAAGTTAATGATCTTATCTGCGAATGGTGGATAATATGGATTGATAACCAAATGTACTTCAATTTCTTTGCTCTTTGCATTAGCTACTAGGAGCGCTAGTTGATCTAAAATATAGAGTGAATCTGTGTCGGCCTTATCGTTTCTATTTTTATAATTTAAAGAGTATGGTGCTTCCTTGACTACATTTTGAGTAATATAATCATTCATAACACGATCTGTCAACCAATCTTCATCATCTCCTCCAACAGTATACTTTAGTGAGCGTAAAAAGATTTCACCATTGTAGCGAAATAGATGAGAGAACTGTGCGCCGTAGTACATCGTTTCTTGTTTCTCTTCTATTAATTTAGAAAGCCGTTTGGAATAAGGTGTATAAAAATTGAAACCTGCAATGAGTTGATCATTTATACGGTCACACATCGTGATATCCAAAATCATTTTTTCAACCTTAGGATATTTCTGTAAATAATCATCTACAAAAACGCGAGACAGATCAATCGGCATTCCATTATAACTGGTATTGAAGGTATTCTTTCCTGTAATCTCTTCTATGTATGGTTGATAAAAAATCAATCCTCTGGAGTTACCTACCAATAAAATTTCTGCACTAGCAGATCCATTATATAATCTTGAATAGCGAAATTGAGAAGCTTCGGCAGCTTTTTTCAAAATCAAGCCACCCAATCTATCTCCAATAAAAGCCAATGCAACTAAAGCCAGAATCCAATATATCTTTTTCAAAGTATTGTGATTTAAGTTTTTTGACGGAATTATTTGAATTTTTCCGTTACTTATTAAAACTGGAAGTAAATAAATGAATTAGCCCCAAATGAACCAAAGAATGAAATCAACCAAAGCAAACAAGCAAAAGATACAATTCTAAATGCTGGAGATTGAATAGCAACTTTATAAAACTTGAATTTGAAATCTAGGATCTCAACACCTACCAACATAAAAATGAGGATAAAGCCTTTCATTACTATAAACTTGTTGACTACTGTTCCAAAACTAAAGCCTTCTAATGATCCGATCCCAGCAATTACTTGATTCGCTATATCGAAATCTGGAGCACGGAAATAAATCCATGCAAAACAAGTGCAAACATAAACGATAAAAATCGCGATTCCATTCTGCAGCATATTTGGTATTTTCAAACGATCCAATAAGCTGTTCCAATAGGGACCTGCTAAGCGCTGTACCACTAAATACAATCCATGTAAAAAGCCCCAAACTACAAATGCCCAACTGGCTCCGTGCCACAGGCCACCCAAAAGCATGGTTATGGAAAGGTTCATATAATTGAAAACCGTGGTTTTGTTTTTATTATCTTTTTTCATCCAATTGTTCATCGCAAAAGCGACAACAGCATAAAGGATAAGTAACCACCACCAACCGGTCATCACGATGGACAACAGCAAAAACAAACAGGTGAAAAAGATGGAACCGAAGCCACCACCTCTATTCCCACCTAAAGGAATATATAAATAATCTCTGAGCCAGCTCGACAAAGAAATATGCCAGCGGGTCCAGAATTCACTAAAGTTCTTAGAGAAATATGGTGTCTTAAAGTTGTCTGGAAAATCAAATCCCATCACACGTGCGAGACCTATAGCAATATCCGAGTAACCAGAAAAATCGCAATAGATTTGGAACGAATAAAAGATCACACCTATCGTTAAATGTAATGATGAGAAACCTCCTGGCGCAGCAAAACATTGATCTACAAAGGGCGCCAAGGAGTCTGCAATAGCTACCTTCTTGAAAAAGCCCCAAAGCATTTGGCCCGAGCCAGCAATCAAACGATCCCATTCAAACTGACGATCCTTTTTAAACTGTGGTAAAAAGTCGATCGCTCTTACAATCGGTCCTGCCACCAACTGTGGAAAGAAGGATATAAAAGTTGCGAAACGCAAGAAGTCCTTTTCAACATCAATCTTTCGAAAGTATACATCGATAGTATAACTCATGGACTGGAAAGTGTAAAAGGAGATTCCAACCGGAAGTATAATATGCAGTGTATTCCACGAAGGTGTTACCCCCATAGACTCAGCCATAGAGGTGAAAGATTCAATAAAGAAATTGAAGTATTTGAAGAAAGCTAGGAATCCTAGGTTAATAACCATGGAAGTAAGTAGCAGTTTCTTGCGTTGATCAAAGTCATCTGTATTATCCAGTTTTAAACCTACTAGATAATCGATTAGAGTTGAGATAACGATTAGGCTTAGAAAGCGATAATCCCACCATCCATAGAAGAAATAACTCCCTGCCAAACAAAGCAACAGTCTTGCCTTGCCTTTCAATGCAAAATACAAAGGCAGAAATACTGCAATAAATATAAAAAATGGAAGGCTGTTAAAAATCATATTTTCTTCTTGTTGACTCGAATATTTTTTTGTTCTAGAGATTAGCACTAAGTTAGCTCTTAGCTCCATGGCTTTAATGCAAAATCAATACCTAAGTCTATATCAAAGCAGTTTGGTGATGCTCAAAAACAATCTTTATTCTATTGAGTCAAATCGGTTTTTAAAATTTCTTTCCACAAAAGGTAAGCTTGCCCATTGAGATGCAAGCCATCCTCTGTCAATTCTGCTTTCAATTGCCCTTTATTATCTGTAAAACGACTGTGCAAATCTATATAATCATAGCCAAATTCCAAGGCTAATGCCTCAATCCCTTTATTGAGTTGTATAATTGAACTATTGCTTACACCTACAAATTTGACTGTACTATTGATTGGCAAGACGCTTTGCACTCGAACTGGCATCTCTGGCAACTTATCCTTAAATTCTTTTAATATGGCTTTATAATGAGGTATAACCCAATCTACATCGTGAAAGAACAAATCGTTCACACCTATCATTAAATACACTTTGGAAGGCTCCGCAGTAATAATTCGATCCATCCTGGCCAATACACCTTCTACCCCATCTCCTGAAATCCCACGGTTATTGATATTTGGTAATCCAAACAACTCAGCCCACTCACATTGTTCAGTAATACTGTTACCTAAAAATACGATATCACCTTTTTGAAGTTCCAATTTCATGAATAAATCTTTACGATGTTCATAATGTGCAGAAAGACCACGATGTTTGATTTTATGCCAAACAGTATGTACCCCTCCGAATCGATTTACGATGGCAAAGAGTCCTATCAAAAACACAATATTTAGTAGAATGGAAAGGAGTAGCACCTTAGGTTTCATGGTTAGTTTAATAAATAATTAGGCTTTTTTTATTCAAAAAATAATCTATTGCTTAAACCTAAATTTCCCTATATCGCGTGTACAAGATTACGGAAAATTTCCGTCTTACGTCTTCGGACTTCCGTCCTTAACTGACAGCCCAACAGGTCCAAATCTGGCGCCACTGAATAGTTAATTTCATTTTAATTCTTCCCCTCATTCTTCAACACATCTTCAATCGACACGGTACGCGTATGCTCAGATGCTTTAAAATTCTTATTTGGGTTACCCATTCTAAACAAAGCAGTTACTTGCTTACCAACAAACATCGGCATACTCCATAATGCTGACCAAATTTGCTTCGGCGCTTTTGAAAGATATAGGGTCAACAAAATATTACCCGCAAAGATAGCAATCGCTCCTGCTAAACAAAATGCAGTTATTGGAGAAAGGAAAAAACCAATTACCGTTAGAAACATGGCTCCCAATAGGGTAATAAACATGGGAGGCGACATGGTCACCAAACCAAAGAAGAAACGATTGAAGTTAAAGGTAAATAAGCCTTTCAGCAAATGCCCAGATGAGTTGGGTAAGTTTTGAAAATAAGAAAACAACCAACGGGTACGCTGTGTTTCAACCTGATCACCTGACACTACTTTTTCATCATAAACAATGGCATTCCAGGCGTAAGATATTTTTTCATTCTTTTGCAAAAGGAAATTCTGTAGGATTTTATCCTCCTGCAACATCTTCTTCCACAGTTCTTTTCCTTGTTCAATTTCAGGGCTATTTAAATAGGCTCTATACAGCTCCGTTTCAACAGCCATTCCCGATCCGGAAATCACAGCTGAAGAACCAATCATATAAGGAGCATAACGATCAATATAATTCTTGTAAAACTCACCCGTAGCATCTGCGCAAGCATATACCGTGTCCAGATTCTTAGCTGTACGTTGACCTTGAACGGATCTATGACCGTTGTTTACATACTTGTTAATTTCTTCTAGGAATTTAGGATGTGCTAGATTGTCAGCATCAAAAATAATCGTGTATTCATGTGGACGCACATAACTGTCCATGGCATGAATAATTGATTTTGCTTTTAATCGAAGTGGTGGATTAGGATTCAGCAATGTAAACTGCTTATCTTCCAAATTCCAAGCTGAGACATCGCATTCATCTGCGACTAAGTAAACATGAAAGTTGTTGTAAGGCTGATTGAGCAAAGATTGAACTAGAGGCTTAGCAATATCTGCATTTTTGTAGGCAGTAATAATGCAGCCGTAATCGTAAGCTTTGTAGGCGTCTCCAATTGCTTTTTCGTCTTTGATACTTTTTTCGCTAGAAAATAAAGATCCGAAAACTGTAAGAAAAGGCAATACAAGAAAGAAGGCGAGAAACGCACTTACAATAATGTATATGGTAACAAGGATTGTCATAAATCGGTGATTGTTAAAAATTTTCTTAGTTGGAAATAGAGCGTCCGAAGTAGGAAGACCGAAGTCCGAAATTTCCCGCTATCGTACCCGCCTTAGACGAAAACGTCCGACTTCCGTCTTCGGTCTTGCGACTTCCTCTTAATTCATTCTACATTTGATGTTACATACGTCGATTTCTTCAAAAGGGTGCGATTTTCAGTACGATCCTTACGGAAAACGTTCCAGGAAACTGCCTTTAAAAATGCCTTTAGATGATCGAATTGGCCTTTGAGCAAAAACATCAAAACATTTTTGGGTATAGTGAAGAAAAGCAAAAACAGTGCAAAGATAAATACCTCTGACTTAGTTTTATTTCTTCGCATGAAAAAGATGCGATTTCTATTGAGATAGAAAGTTTTCAAAGTACTCATTTTGCCTACAGAAACTGATTCTTTGTGGTAAATACGAGCTCTAGGTTCAACATAAACCTTAAAGCCAGCTCTACGGATTTGTTCACACCAATCCAGTTCTTCATAGTAAAGGAAAAATTCTTCAGGCATCCATCCTACCTTATCCAAAACCCTGCGAGGCATCATCATAGCAGCTCCGTGAGCATATGGGCTTTGATAAGCCGGCTTATTAAATTGGCCATGGTCTAATTCCATTTCACCAATCGTTTTATTTCGAGCTGTGTAAGGATTGACGGGTGTCGTTCCGGCATATTGTATCAAATCGACCTTATGCTCATGACTAGAAGGATGGTAACATATGAGTGGAGAAACCATTCCAAGGTCAGGCACTTTGTCAAACAAGGCCAGAAGTCGTTCGATTGCTCCATTAATGAGTTCGGTGTCATTATTTATAAAATAAAGAAAATCGCCATTGCTTTCCGCAATACCGAGATTGTTACCACCAGAGAATCCAAGATTCACCTCTGAACGGATAAATTTTACTTCCGGATAATGTTTTTGTAAGTGAGATTGAGGATTTTCTTTTGAAGCATTGTCAACAACAATAACTTCTAAATCCTTGAAGGAGATATTACGAAGTGAATCAAGCATCTCACACGTTACGGCCAATTGGTTATAATTGACCGTAACGATTGAGACTTTGGGACAGTTTTCAGGCATTTGTGTAAACAGTGTAAAAGCTTGGTACTCAGTGCATGAGTCGGAAAACAGTGTTTATTTATTCTCCTTTCTGAATCATTGCAGGTAAAGTACGGCTCATGATTTTAAGATCCATCCAAAAGGATAGTTTCTTAGCATATTCAATATCTAAGCCAATGCGCTCTTCTTCAGAAAGATTTTCTTTTCCACCTGGAGCAACTTGCCATAAGCCAGTGATCCCAGCAGGAGCTAAAAAGCGACCAGCCCAAGCATCTTTGGTTACCAATTCTGCTTCATAAAGTGGAAGTGGTCGATTACCAACGATAGACATTTCACCTTTCAATACGTTGAATAACTGTGGAATTTCGTCAAGACTAGTCTTTCTGATAATTCGTCCTATGCGAGTGATCCGAGGATCATTTTTAATTTTTATGAATGAAGCATTTCCATCCTCACTATACTGATTCAGGTGGGCCATTTTCTTTAATTTCTCATCAGCATCCTGACACATTGAGCGGAACTTTAAGAAATCAAACACTTGGTATCCTTGTCCAATTCGCTTGGAACGGTAGATAACTGGTCCGCCACCTTCTAGTTTGATACAAAGAGCAATGATTAATAAAACCGGGCTAAAAATCAGTAAAACTGCAGAAGCCAAAGCAATATCAAACAAACGCTTCCCTAGAGGTGTTTTTCTAGTATAGTAAGAAGGCATTTCTTCTCCTGAGTTAGTAAGAAGGTCCTTCTTGAAACGAGTAAGAAACTCAATTCTCTTTTGAAGATCATTCCAACGGACAGGCTCCGTGTAACAATCATCAATTCCCATCTTGAGCGCCTTAGAAATATCCATATCAAATCGATCATTAGCGATCGCTATGAAAGGAATATATCTTAGTTCTTCATGCTGACGGATAGTGTCAAGTAAGCGAAAATCGTCGTCTCTTAAGTACTCATAGTTACAGATAATGGCTGTTGGAGGGTTGTTCTTAGTTTCTTCGAGCCATCTGAATGCTTTAAACGAAGAGTCGAACTCCCGAAACTTATAGTAAGTTAGGTCCGTCTGCTCGTTAAGCAAGATGTATGAGTAATTGTCAAAACCGACAATTAGTACATTTTTGGGAGTTGTTGTTGTTGTTGTTGTAAAGATTCGATTCATTGTTGCAAGTTTGTCTACTAAGGTCTATTTAGCTAATTGCACTCTTTTCTGACCCTCATCAGATAGAATTGCATTGATTTTAGTTTTCAGATCAATTGGGTTAAAAGGCTTGGTTATATATGCGGACACTCCGAGTGAGTGACATTTATCAATTACTTTAGTACTTTCTTCTCCAGACACTACGAGTATCGGTAAGTGGCTAAAAAAACCACTACTTCTAATATTTGATAGAAAATCAAGTCCACTAATGTTTGGCAAACTCATATCTAACATGATCAAATCGGGGATATTTCCTTGACTTAGATGAGCCAATCCTTCAAGTCCATCTTTCTTAGTGGTTACACTATAATCTTTAGAAAGAAATTTGGCTAAAAGCATTCTAATACTCTCATGGTCTTCAATGACTAATATCTCTTTGTTTGATTTCATAATATCTTCCCGGTTTTTGTATAATTCTTTTATAGTTATTCAATAAATAGTTTAATTGCTAAACAGGACTACTCTACCGATCCAGGCCTGTCAAAAGCATGCAAAATGCAGCTAGATATAGGAGTTTCTGGTAAGAACCAATACTACCCAATATGGTATAGAAGTGGCTCACAAGGGAGAAGTCAAAAGGGTTAAGAATGTTTAGTAACTAGATAAACCTGGGAGTGGTTGTTGGGAGATTTGAAAACATGCTCTTGTTTGGGTCACATGTTCGCTTTAAAATATGTTCACAGGACTTCTCTATTTTTTAATAACTTACAGTATCTCAGTATTTTATGAATTTAGGCTAATTAATGGCCAAAGTTATATAAATTTTATCAATCCAAGAAAAAAAGGACTCGTTCTTTGCTTATATTAGTGAGCTTTGTACTGAATTAGGAGATTTAAAGTACATGGGGAGGAGATTTGTTACAAAACAAAGTTAGAAACAAAATTTCTCAAATGCAGTACCCCAATTTAAGTATTTAAAGTATTAACGAATAACAAATATCTCAGCCCATATATCTCCCTGATTCTATTAACTAATACTTCATTCTTCACCTCCTTTATACGTTAACTTTATCGTGGAGTAACACATCATGGGGAAAATAAATTCTATAGGGGCTTAAATACGTAATTGTCGTAGTAGAGAGACTACAAATATCAGTGAAAATACCTAGCATCGCATCCCTCTAAATAGGTAGATTTCAAATAAAAATAAATGTTATGTTCTTAAACGGCAAAAAACGCTCGTTTTTACTGCAAAAAAATCAAATCAGCATGACATATATAATTACAAACCCCAACAAAATACTAGCACAGCTTTTGCATTAATGAAATTGGTAGTTTATTAATCGTCAGTTAAGCTGACTATTATCAACTACTTTTATAATAATTATTAGTAGATTTAAGAGCAATCTTTTCACATTTACCTCCTCTTCCAACAATAAGACAGGCTTAAGACAAAGGTATATATTGAAAAAGATTTCAAAAAAAACTTAATTTCCGCTATTATTCCATGAAGCTGTAAAAATCGATTGTCATGCTTTTGCTACTCAAGGTCCTATTCTTTTTCTGTTTATTCATTGTGTTCTACGCATACGTGGGCTATGGATTGATCTTATTTCTAATGATCAAAGTCAAACGAATGATTGGTGGTAAGCCTACTCTACCGGTATTACCTGCAGATGATCTGCTCCCAGAAGTCACCTTTGTCGTGGCAGCATACAACGAAAAAGACTGGATGGATGATAAAATTCAAAATTGCCTTGCCTTTGATTATCCTAAAAATAAAATTAAGTATTTATGGGTGACTGACGGCTCCAATGACGGAACAGCCGATGTGATCCGAAATTACAACTACCCTGCTGAAGTCAACAATCGTGTCTACCATGAAGATGCTCGCCGTGGAAAAATTGCTGCTGTAGAGCGTATCATGGCTTTTGTGGACACTCCACTGGTTATCTTTACCGATGCAAATACTGCTGTTAACGATCAAGCGATACGAACGATCGTGCGTCACTACCAAGACCCTAAGGTGGGAGCTGTTGCAGGTGAGAAACGTATTCGAATGACGACCAAGGATGCAGCTAACGCTGCGGGGGAAGGTATTTACTGGAAATACGAATCTGCCCTTAAGCGATGGGATTCTGAATTGAATTCTGTAGTTGGTGCTGCTGGTGAACTTTTTAGTCTGAGAACAGAGCTTTTTGAAGCAGTACCTCAAGACACACTCATCGAGGATTTCATCATGACTCTTCGTATTGCTCAAAAGGGCTACAAAGTGGTTTATGAACCTGAAGCATTTGCTGTTGAAAGTTCTTCTGCATCTGTAAAAGAAGAATTGAAAAGAAAAATCAGAATTGCTGCGGGTGGTATCCAAGCCATTATTCGCTTATCTCCCCTACTCAATATTTTCAAATACGGAATGCTAACATTCCAATATGTTTCGCACCGTGTATTGAGGTGGACACTTGCTCCATTAGCTTTACCAATTCTTTTAATTACAAATATTATTCTCGCTGCTTCCGGTTCTCCTTTCTTTCAATTTATTTTGGGAGCTCAATTAATGTTTTATGCATCAGCTTTGATTGGTTACATTCTAGAACAGAAGGCTATTAAGTTCAAAGCTTTCTTTGTGCCCTACTATTTCTGCATTATGAATTACGCTGTTTATCGCGGATTTTTCCGAATTATGAATGGTAGCCAATCGGTTATTTGGGAGAAGGCGAAACGAGCGGGATAACAATGTAATAACAGTTTATGTAGCAATTGCAGGTTCAATGTCAGTTTTCTCTAATCACCTATTCTCTCTAGTGTTAGGTGCACTCGGATATTAATCACATTTGTTGAACATAAAAATTTGGGCAGTATTTCGAAGCGCACACTATATCTTTTCATCTAACTTTCCGTAAGGTATTATTAAGTAGTAATAACTACAATAGTTTCATGTTCAGCTTGAACATGCTGAACGCTAATACCTACGACTATGAAATTTATTAACGGAATTTGCTTTTGTTTAATGAACCTCTTGCTATTTCTTAGTGCCTGTGGTCCATCCAAAACAATTGATGACAGTCTTCAGCATGTCCCTGGAGATATAAGCTCCGTCACCGCTTTTAATATAAAGCAGCTTTCGCAAAAAGTGACGCTTGACTATATCCAATCCCTTCAATTTTACAAAGATGAGATTAAAGGACTAACAGCAAGAGATCCTATTCTCGCTTCTATTATTGACAAACCTATCGATTCAGGAATTGACCTGAAAAAGAATTTTTATTTCATTGTTGATGTAGATCCAAACTTTCCAAAAGAAAAATTCTATGGATTTGTTCTATCTATTGCTGATCTACCTTTATTTGAAACAATGTTGAAACAAACAGACATAGGGGAATTTCAAAAAGGTAATCAGTATAATTTTGTTGTAAAACGTGATCATCTAATAGCATGGGATGAAACTTTTGTTATACTTGGAAGCGGAGGCCGTAGCTTTGACGCAAGTCAAGAATTGCCTCGTTTTTTTAACATCAACCCAGAGCAATCGATTGCTAATAATGCTGACCTAAAAAAGTGTTTGTCTGAAGAATATGATATTGCTACGTGGATTAGCTCAGATTTTCTTGCAAAGAATGAGGATCTAAAAGTGGCGGCTTCATTCATTGGTATTTCAAACGAAGCTTTACAAGCTAATTACATTCATTCTTATTTGAATTTTAATGAAGGGAATATCATTGCTAATTCAATACATTTTCTGCAAAAGGAATTGACCAATGATTTGAAGCTATTCTTTAAAAATGGCATTGATCAAAATGTTTCCAAATATATTCCAGCTGATGATTTAGGAGTACTAGTTACTGCGGCCTTAGATTCAAAAGGAATCTATCAGGTAATCAGTGAAAAAGTCGGCGGCTATGCTATGGCAAATAAGGCATTGAAAGAATTTGGTTTCACAGCAAAAGACATTTCCGAAGCATTTGGAGGTGATATCGTGCTTGGACTTTACGGCAATTCCAATGGAAATGAAACCTCTGAAACTTTGATTACATCCAATATTAACGATCAGGATATCTTTGGCAAGTTTATTGACCTTGCTAAGCAATTTGACATAATAGAAAAGCAAGAAGAGAATTTGTATTTGATTAAAGACAAAGAAGCTAAGCTTTTCATAAATAAGACGAATGCAGCGTCCTATTTATTGGTCAAAAATGATATATTTTTTATTACGGCAAATGAATCTATAATCCAAACTATAAAAGGAGGCGGGTACCGTTCGGCAGATCAGGTTGATGCGTCTATTTACAAAAACATTAGTTCCAATTCTCTGGGTACATATATAGACCTCGAAAAGTACAAGCGTTTATTCACTGCATTGAAAAAAGATCAGCAAACATTTACAAACGTAAAGATGAGAGCTGATCTAAAAAAGGCAAGCATAAAGGTAGAAATGGTCGATAAAAATAGGAACAGCCTCAAAGCAATCTTGAAATTAATGAATGAAATCTATTTATCTGAGAAGGGTGAGAAAGCTAATCCAAATATTTAGTAGAAACTCTTATGTATATAAATCCCTGATTTTGAGTACGTTTAGTTGAAAAAATCAAAAGAACAATTGTTGTTTTTTTGAAGCATTTTGAGCTTGAAATTTTTTTTAAAATTTTTGTAAAATAGTTTGACTTTCTGGAATGGATTCTTGTATATTTGCACTCGCAATTACGCAGAAGTAGCTCAGCTGGTAGAGCACGACCTTGCCAAGGTCGGGGTCGCGGGTTCGAATCCCGTCTTCTGCTCTAAGAGCCTTCAGAAGTGGAGGCTTTTTTTTCTTCAAAAAGAAATGTTTTATACATTTCAAATCAGGATGCCCGAGTGGTGGAATTGGTAGACACGCCGGACTTAAAATCCTGTGCTCTTCGGGGCGTGCGGGTTCAAGTCCCGCCTCGGGTACATTTAAAGCCTCGTAATCGTTTGATTATGAGGCTTTTGTCTTTTTTGGAGTAACAAATAGGTAACAGGAAATCACTCTAATTCATAAATATTAGAAAACACAATTCTACTTTTTTATATAGTTCAATTCCCCCGAGATACTTCTAAAAACACACAAACCCTTATAAGTCAGTAAACTTACAAGGGTTTATTTTTATGGAGTAACAAAATTTTATCTAAATGAGTATATTTCTTTAAACATTCTCTCAACTTCATTGAGCATTCCTCTTCCACCGTTTAACTTGTTTACAAGGAGGTACGCACTATCAATTTTACTTTCTGCGTGAATAAATTTTTCTGTTGAAAAATAACTCTTCATTACAAGAGAATACACTCTAAACCTTTTCGTATTATCTACAGATTCATCATCAGAATTGCTACCTATAAATCCAAAAGAAGCTTTTTCATTTCCCTGATAAATATCGCGCATAATCTCAATACATGTTCTTACAATTGGTTGAACTTCATTAAATCCTGTTTCAGTGTTAAACTTTTTCGCAGAGTCACTATGACTCTTTAAATAAAATTTAATTACAAACACATCGAAATTATATAACTCAACATTTACGATATATCTTCTATTATTTTTCCCTTTAAAAGAGTATACATGTAATTCGTTAAAATCATCTCCAATCTTCCTCTTTTTCTTAGTTATATATTTGTAGTCATAAAAAGAGTCAAACATCAAAGGAGGTATTTATAACTATTAATTCTTTCTTTCTTAAGTTGCTTTGAAGACAAGACAATAAATTTACCTGCTGTTGCCTTTCTTACAACTAGCTTCTGACTCGCAGGCCTCTTCGTACTCTTAGCCGTCGCTTTCTTTACAGTAGCCTTCCTCTTAGGAGCTGCCTTCTTTGAAACTAATTTACGTTTAGCCATGATCTTTTTTCTTTATGAAATTTCTTCTCAATATACCGCTTCTATTAATAAAATGCCTGCCGTATAATAGTAACAACAAAAAAAGAAGAAAATAATTTCATAAAATTATATAATTCTAATACTACTTCTTTAATAAAGGCCTAGAATACTCCTCATATAACTCAAATAAAAATTCAATCCGATTCCGCTCATTAGTAAATGGTTGAGGGCGGTAACATAAGTCTACCGCTTTATCTAGTTGCTGGTGGGCTTTTACTAACTCAGGAGGCATGGTGAGCGGATCGTATAAGTCAGCTAAACTGCTATTAGGAAAGTTCATCCGTACATCTAATATCTTTTGTGCTGCCTTCTCTACTTTACGTTTGTTCTTATCGCTGGGTTCTTTAGGAAAAGGAAAATTGTTATAGACACCTGAAGAATATCTAAAATCACTTTTTAACCTTCCACAAAAATATCTCAGCCAAATATTATGCATTATAGACTGCAAGGTTCCATATAAATATGAGTTAGCATTTGGTATAAGATTTAGTAAATCAGAGCAAATTGTATTTTCATCTAAGAATCCTATTGGAACATACTCTCTTCTTTCTGAAGATACTTTAGGTATCACTAAATACTCAGATGATGGTTGCCTGTCTTGAGTAAACAATGTCGGATACTTACTATAATCTCTAACCGATTGCGTAGCACTGTTTTGTCTAAATTCCTTAACCTTTGAAAGCCTTTCAATAATAATCGGGTTAGAGTTTAGTTCTTTGGGGTTCGCTTTTTTCAACCACAAGCAAAATCTTTTTTTACCTTGTAGAAACTCTCTAGCCCCCATAAAAGGTTTTACAAATTTTTCACTTTGAGGAAATTGTTTTATTAGTTCTTCCTTCTCTTCGACACTTAATATAAGATGTCCTCCCTCAGTTGGTTGACTTCCTTTAAACATTTTTGGAAATGCATGTAATGGCTTACCTCTTGATTCAATAAACGTATTCCCTCCATTGAATAGATACCCATTTATATTACTTGCTTTATAAATTGTAATTTCCTCACTCCCATTAAATTCATGCTCATAAATATATTTTTCACTCGTATTAAAGTTTCCGAAACCAACTATAACAACGTGAACATTAGCATTACCTTTTGCTTCATTTTGCCATTTAAAAGTTCTATACGCAAAATGGATACTCGTCCCATTATTAAATAAAGGATTCCAAAGAATAGAAGGTTGTTCTCCTTGAGCTATCGAATTAGTTGAAACAAAACCAACTTTAATAGTAGTCCCATTTATATATTCTGACGATAGCTTAAACCAACAAGTTACATAGTCCAACCTTTTAGCCCTTTTGGAATCTTTCCAAATCAATTCCATATCTTCCATTTGTGAATCTAACCTCCACTGATGCCCAATAAAAGGCGGATTCCCTAAAATGTAACTCAACTCATTCTTAGAAACAACTTCCTCCCAATCAACACGCAAAGCATTACCATTCACAATAGTAGCCGCCTTCCTTAAAGGCAATCTAACAAAATATTGCCCAAACTCCTCCGATACTCGCATATTCATTTGATGATCCATCAACCACATAGCCACCTCAGCAATTCGTGCGGGAAATTCATCGTATTCAATACCATAAAATTGATCTACATCTACTAAGATAATATCTCCTACATTTAAGAAACCTTGCCCCGTATTATATAACTCTCTAAGTATTTGAATTTCTAAAGCTCTTAATTCCCGATATGTAATAATGAGAAAATTACCACATCCACATGCAGGGTCTAAGAACTTTAAACTCCCTAATTTTTGATG
>CAKZUK010000208.1 GCA_937921775.1 uncultured Saprospiraceae bacterium | reverse complement strand
CAAACTACTATGTCGAATACCTATTCAAAAATCTACATCCAAACCGTCTTTGCTGTAAAATACAGAAATGCTATAATAGACAAATCTTTCAAAGAAGAATTACACAGCTATATCGCAGGTATCATCAAATCAGAAGGACAGATGCCAATCAAAATAGGTGGAGTCAAAGATCATGTACACTTGGCATTCTCCATTAAACCAAAATATCAATTTCAAGCTTAATGAGAACGGTTAAGTCCAAGTCTTCAAAATGGATAAATGAACAAAAATTTCTTTCTCATCGATTTGAATGACAAAGAGGTTTTGGAGCTTTCTCTTATGGACAATCTCAAATACCTAGATTGACCCAGCTATGCAAGCTCAATACTGCCTAACTCACCTAGCCTCCCATGTCTCTACTTTTCGTTTCAGAAAACTGCACTTATTATATTTTTCCTAACACTATTCCAAAATATTCCCTATATTAGTATATCTTTTAAAAGAGGGGTCTTTTAAAAATACAATTCCAGCAGGTCTAAAGCCCTCCGTTGGAATCACTTTATTTTAACCTTACCCCAATTGAAACCTCAAAAAAAAAAAGACGACAGTCTAAGCTTTCTATTCCTTGCAGATGCTATATTGCAGTGCTTCTTTCTACCCTTTATATTCAAATCAAGTCGTCAAATATATCGACAAGTCACTTCTATTCTATTCCTGATTTCTTCACTTTTGTCAATTGCTCAAGCACAGCAACATTTTGAAAATCCAATCATTTTAAAAGATGCCCAAGTCGGTGAAGTCAGAGATGCTCTCGTTGATAATAATGGATTTTTATGGATCGCTGGTTCTGGTGGTTTAAACAGATATGACGGTCATCAGCATAAATATTTTAGGCACGACCCTAAGGATAGCCTTTCCTTATTTTCTAATGATATTCACGATTTATTTTTAGATAAACAGCAAAATGAATTATGGATCACTACCAGGCATGTCGATAAAAGTGGCCTAAGTGTACTTGATTTAACAACAGAGCAAATTAAAAATATTCAACTTGACTCAGATGGCTCAGTCGGATTAGGAGGAAAAAACATCCATTGGATTTGTAAAGATAGATTCGGAGATTATTGGCTTTCAATAGCGAACCAGGGACTTGTAAAATATTTGCCAGTACAAGATTCTATTATCCCAATTCGCTACCAAGCACTTACTAAGGAAACTACTTTGGATGTAACAGACACCCATAAAATTGTCAGTTATTCGTTTAATGCATTTAATGATTCTTTAATGTGGTTCGGCACCAGAGAAGGCCTACTAAAATTTAATGTCAAAACGCATCAATTCATTAGATATCCATTTAGTGAACGACTAATCGGGGGCAATACCGTCAGATGTCTTTTGCATCATTCCGATAATCAGGTTTATATTGGTACCTGGTCTAATGGCTTATATCGCTTTGATCCTAAAGAGGAGCAATTTACTAAAATTGAGATAGATACCTTTTTGTATACTCCAGCTTCTTATATCTCTGATATTCGTGGTTTGGCTGCTAAGTCCTCAAGCCATTTATGGGTAACCACAAATGCGGGCTTAATGGAATATGACTTGCAAAAGGACAAAACCACTCTGATTAAACAAAATGATTACGCAAAAAAAGTATACCATGGTGTCTATCAATTAGATCAAAAAAACAGAGCGTTATTTTGGATATCCAACAGCCTTTATCTGTTTGATCCTTTGCGGCAACAGAATAAAGTGTATTCCCGAGCAATCAAAAAACAAGAAAACACAAAAGGTTTCATAGTACGCCGAATTTTAGAAGATGAAACTACGGGAAAACTATGGATTGCCGCTCAATACTCCGAGGGGCTCTACCGATTGGATCTTAAAACGGAAGAATGGGAAGTATTCCCTCCTCCGAAATCCTATTTTAACAAATGGGAGGATGTCGGTATCTGGGATGTTTTAAAAACAAAAGAAGGAGAGATATTGGTTCTTTTATCAGGCTATGGAATTTATATGGTATCCGAACAAGAGAAGAAGCTGGTCCGCTGGGACTTGCAAGTCGATATAAAAGGCACGGTAAATCGAAGGATGACCGAAGATAGCAAGGGGAACATCTGGCTTGCAGGAGATTTTCAAGGAGTCTTCAAAATTGATCCTAAAACTAAAATCATCCGTCAATTTAAAAATGAATTTCACCATGCTGATTCACTTGGTGTGGGTTGGGTAAAAGATCTGAAAGAGGATCGAAATGGCAATATCTGGATTTGCACCAATGCTTATGCGGTATATGATGTTGATAGAGACTCTATGTATGCTTTCCCGTTTTTCATTCCAGATAAAAAAACATACTATGAAACTTATAGCTTGGGCATTGATGCTGCGGGAAATATACTGATCGGCTCTCAGGATAAAGGAATCGGTATCACAGACGCAAACCATCCTGAAAAAGGGATCGTAAGCTACCTTGATAAAAGTAATGGTTTACAATCGAATGGAGCGTTTAGACTGCTTTTAGATCACGATGATAATGTTTGGAGTATTAGGGGCGGTGGATTATCAAAAATAAGTCCGGATCGGAGTTCCATAGAATATTTTAATTCAAACTATTTTTCGACTAGTCAACTGTGGTCAATGGCTTCCTTAGCAAATGGAAATATTGTTTTAGGCGACAGAAAGGGCATCAGTATTTTTAACCCGGATAGTCTTTGTATCAATGAAGAGTTGGTGCAACCTTATGTATTATCGTTTAAGGTTTTTGACGAAAAACGAAAATTGGTATCTTCACCTTTTCAATCGACCGACATTCATTTAAAACCCAATGAGAATTTTTTCTCTTTAGAAATTTCTGGACTCAATCCCACCTTCTTTGGAAACACCCAATTTCTGTATCAACTGGAAGGCATCGATCCTGATTGGGTGGACCCCAAAAAGCGTAGATATATCGCATACACCAACATACCTGGTGGCAGCTATAACTTTAAATTGAAAGCAGAAAATAATGAAGGGATTTGGAACGAAACACCTTACATTCTTCGTATTCATGTTGCAAGGCCCTGGTACCGCAGTTGGTTAGCATACTGCTCCTATCTTTCGCTGCTCTCTGGTTTACTTTTTTATGGCTATCGCTTTCGCTTAAACCAAAGACTGGAAAGGGAACAAGCCCTTCAACTGCAAGAGTTAGATACCTTCAAAACCCGTTTTTATTCCAATATAACTCATGAGTTCCGCACTCCCTTAACTGTCATCGAAGGCATGGCCAATGAGTTGAAAAATAAGCCCGGCAATGAATCTGAAAAGAAATTAAACCTCATTAAAAAGAACAGCAAAAATCTTTTGGCATTAGTCAATCAAATGCTGGATCTTTCTAAAATGCAGGTGAATAAAATTGAGCCCAACTTGAACCAAGCGGATGTCATTTCATTTTTGCGCTATCTGACTGAGTCGCATGAGTCTTTTGCCAAATTGCAAAACATTGGTCTCCAGTTTTATTCAGAAGAAAACGATTTGGTGATGGATTTTGACAGTGAAAAGTTGGAACGTATTCTCACCAACCTACTTTCCAATTCCATCAAATTCACCCCTGAATATGGAAAGGTTTTGGTCGTAGCCAAAAAGATAAAACATGAGCGAAAGGAATATCTGCAAATACGCGTCAAAGACAATGGTATTGGTATCTCAAAAGAACAAGTCCCTCATATCTTTGATCGCTTCCATAGAGCCAACCCCATTCATGAACAACAAGGAACAGGTATTGGTTTGGCCTTGGTAAAAGAGCTGGTCAACATAATGCAAGGTCAGATTGAGGTCAAAAGTGAATTAAACAAAGGGACGACATTTTTCCTCAATTTTCCAATTCATAATAAGGCCCCATTTGCTTCAGATGTGGAGGATTACGATGCATTGGTCCGACCAATCCCAAGCGAAGAAAAATTACATGAACCTATTTTGAGTGAAAATGGCTTACCCATTCTACTCATTATAGAAGACAACACGGACGTCGCTTACTACCTACAATGTTGTCTCAAAGATCAATATCAAATTATAATTTCCTATGACGGGAAGGCAGGTATCGAAAAAGCATTTGAAATTTTACCGGATGTAATTATAAGTGATGTCATGATGCCTCAGTCCGATGGATTTGAGCTTTGTACCACGCTAAAAGAAGATGAACGAACCAGCCACATCCCCATCATCTTACTCACTGCCAAAGCCACCTCCGAAGATAAAATTGATGGACTAAATCGCGGGGCTGATGCCTACCTCATCAAACCTTTTGAAAAAGAAGAATTAATGGCACGACTCGACCAACTCATGAAAGTAAGAAAGACCTTGCAATTCAAATACAGCAAACTGCACATCAACAATTTACCAGAATCCGCACCTTTATCCAAAGAAGATTCTTTTATTGCTAAAGTTGAAAAAATCATTCTCAAAAACATTGAAGACGAAGACTTTTCGGTAAACGAACTCGCACGAGCGCTACATCTAAGTCGCTCCCAGGTACATCGAAAGATTAAAACGATAACAAACATGTCAACATCGATTTATATTCGACAGATCCGACTTCAAAAAGCAAAAGAGATACTCCAGTTTTCTGAATTAAGCATTTCTGAAGTTGCCTACCAAACGGGCTTTAAATCACCAGTTTATTTTTCTCAGATTTTTAAGGAGACATTTGAGGAGAGTCCTAGTGATACTCGAAAATAACATAGCCTATTCTTCCTTGTCTTTTTCAACTTTTGCATAAGGGGTGAACTACATCCTATGAAGACAAATAGCTACCCAATGAAAACAAATAAAAACTTACAACTTTATCCTAAAACAAAGAACCGGTGTATTGTGCTCGTCTTGATTCTCAGTTCCTTAGCCCATATCCTTAGTGCGCAAGAAGAACCAATAAGAATAAAACATTACACTTTAGAAGACGGACTTTCTCAGGCCTCTATCAATAGTCTATTGCAAGATCGGGCTGGCTTCGTTTGGGTTGGAACCCAAGACGGATTAAACAAATTTGACGGTCGATCATTTGAAGTATTTAAGTTTAGCGCATCCGACTCCACTTCTGTTTCAGGTCAATTTATTGAAAAAATATTTGAAGACACAACCGGAAAAATATGGGTGGGTACACTCGGAAACGGACTGTGTTATTAATTAGACATCCTAGCCCCTTGGTGGCAAACAGGATGGGCATACCTTATTTACGCTGTACTCTTTGGTTTTATCGTCAATTGGATTTATCGCTTTAAGCTTTCCCAAAAAATGGCTCTGGCAGAAAGCAAACAACTCAAAGAAATTAATGACCTAAAAAACAGCTTATACACCAATATTACGCACGAATTCAGAACACCATTGACTGTTATTCAAGGCATGACAGAGCTTTTAAGAGTACATTTAAAAAACAAAAAATTTACAGAATCCGAGAATTCGATTGATTTAATTCAGCGCAATGGAAAAAAAATGTTGCAACTGGTCAACGACATGTTAAACTTATCCTCTTTAAAAGCTGGAAAGGCGACCCTCGATTTAAAACAAGACAACATCGTCCTATTTGTCCGATACTTGATTGAAGCCCATGAGTCCTTTGCGAATCAGCAAGAAATAGGCTTGCAATTTTATGCGGAAGAACAAGGTATTTTAATGGACTTTGATTCCAAAAAAGTAGAACGGGTAATAATTAATCTTATTTCCAATGCCGTTAAATTTACACCAAAATACGGTAAAGTGCTGGTGCTTGCCAAAAAAATAAACAAAGACAAGCTGCCCCATTTACAAATACTCATTAAAGACAATGGAATCGGAATATCTAAACAACAACTTCCCTACATATTTGACCGTTTCCATCAAGCTAATCCAATTCATAAAAACCAAGGAACAGGGATTGGACTGGCATTGGTAAAAGAATTGATGGCGATCATGGATGCCTCGATTAGCGTAGAAAGTAAACCAGATAAAGGAACTAGCTTTTTCTTATATTTTCCCATTCACAATAAAACGCCTTTGGTTTCATCAAACGATCATTATGAGTTCAAAACACAATCTCGTCCAAATAACATGCAGCCTAAAGAAGCAACTATACCAAATAGTGAACATCCAATTCTATTAATCATCGAAGACAATATAGATGTCACCTACTATCTTCAATTCTGTCTTCAAGATCAATACCAAACCTTAATAGCCCGAAATGGAAAAATAGGAATACAAAAAGCATTCGAAACCTTACCAGACATTATCATTAGCGATGTAATGATGCCCGAGATGGATGGCTTTGAAGTATGTAAAATACTAAAAGAGGACTTACGAACCAGTCATATTCCCATTATTTTGTTGACTGCAAAAGCAACTTCAGAGGACAAACTCACTGGACTTAGTCATGGAGCAGATGCATACTTAATCAAACCCTTTGAAAAAGCAGAGTTAATCATTCGATTAAATAAACTCTTGAAAATCAGAAAAACCTTACAAGAAAAATACAGCAGCGTTTTAGTGACTAATCAAACCCAGATAAAAACATTAGATAAGGAAGATACCTTTATAGAGGAAGTCGAAAGACTCATACTCTCTAACTTAGAAAATGAAGGTTTTTCTATTTCTGAACTGGCGCGAAATTTACATCTTAGTCGCTCACAATGTCATCGAAAAATAAAAGCCCTTACCGGAATGTCAACAGCCATTTACATTCGACATGTTCGACTTCAAAAAGCAAAGGAATTACTCCATTCTACCCAGCTAAGTATCTCTGAAATTGCCTATCAAGTTGGTTTCAAAACACCGGTTTATTTTTCTCAATCCTTTAAAGAAACTTTTGGAAAAAGCCCAAGTGCAACACGTAAATAATACATTGTCAACACTTTACGAAATACATCTCTTAAGCATGCAACAATAGCTTTTGTCAATCTTTTTTTCATTTTCAACATTATAGAAAGACTTTGCTGATATAGCGAAAGCCTAAATGCTACTACCGCTATAGATTTGTACTATTCCTTTTAAATAGGGAATCTTATTAATCTTTTTCTAACCTTTTAAAAAACCAAATTATGTTAACGAAAAAATTATTATTCTTTCTACTTGTCTGTTTTGTGATGACCTCTTGTAATAAAGGAGATACATTGCTAGCCGACAATTCAACTGTTGATAATGCAACGATAGACAATTCAATATTAACGGGAGCTGATATTAGAACTCCGGCTACTACTGTTGTAATTCAAGAGAATCCAGACGGGCCACCAATGGGACCATTTGTTGATATCCTAGGAACTTCTTCAAAATTGAATCGTAGCGCAAACGGCATAACCGTAAACTTTAAAACAAATGGGCTAATACCCGGAAATGCATATACTATGTGGTGGGTAGTCTTTGGAGAGACTCCAGGACCACCAACTGTTACTTATGCCGCTGGTCACGTTGCAAATGGAAATGGGAAAGGTAATTTTTCTTCCCATCAAAGCGTTAGTGAGACTTTTAATAACCCTTTAACAGCTGAAATACATCTCGCATTACGTAGTCATGGACCTGTTCAGCCGGAAATGATGCCCGAACAAATACAAACTATAAACGGAGGTTGTCTTCTTCCAGATATTGGCTTTCCATCAGGTCCTGCTCTATATCCAGATTCTGATATAGTTGGCTATTGCGCTAATGTACAAGTTGCAATCCATGATCCAGTAAATTAATTATGATATTTTAACACCCACAGCCCCCGGAGCAGGTATTATTTGATCAATGAAATAATATGAGTGCGCGACAAATCCCCGGAATCCCTTTTTTGGACTACTAGCTGTTGGCAGTTAGCTATTGGCTTCCCTCAGACGGCGTTTAAGACCGCGGTCGAAGGAAGCTAACTGCTAACAACCAAAAGCAGGGAATTTGTCACACACTCAAATAATATTTATTCCGGGATTTTAATTTCAAAAGGCCAACTGAAATTTTTTACCAAATGAAAAAACTAAACTTACCCCTACTTTTGCACTTATCACTTTGCGTAATCTCCTTGTTTTTTAGCTGCTCAAAAGACAGTACTTCCATAACCATCATTCAACCCGCGATGGATAGTCTGGTCAACAATTATAACTTGAAAACGCTGGGTGCAATACCCTACCCTCCAAACAATCCGCCTATTCAGGAACGGATCGCGCTGGGAAGGCTTTTATTCTATGATCCAATATTGGGTGGTGAAAAAAATATAGCCTGCGCTACCTGTCATCATCCGAATTTTGCATTTGCGGATCTTCGTCAATTTGGAGCAGGCACTAGCGGTATAGGATTGGGTCCTGACCGGATACTTTCTGTGTCCAATATTAGCGGAGAGCCCATACAACTGGAGCCAAGAAATTCACCAACTATTTTTAATACGGCCTTCAATGCGGATGAAAGTGGCCAGCCCTCTCATATGGGCTTTCAGTTTCTGGACGGACGGGTGAATGGCTTGGAAGAACAAGCAAAAAAAACAATCACTTCCCGTGTAGAAATGGCTGGCGATGCTTATACTGCCGAAGCCGCTTTAGACAGTGTAGTTGCTCGATTACAGGCCATCCCAGAATATGTATCTCGATTTCGAGAAGCATTCATTCAAGAAGCAATACAATTTCCAAATGAAACGATCATTAACGGAGATACTTATGGCAGAGCAATTGCCGCTTTTGAGAGAGAACTCGTCACACGAAATTCACCTTACGACCACTATGTTAAA
Source organism: uncultured Saprospiraceae bacterium (assembly GCA_937921775.1). Taxonomy (GTDB): domain Bacteria; phylum Bacteroidota; class Bacteroidia; order Chitinophagales; family Saprospiraceae; genus CALGLS01. Next base: position 23,245 of record CAKZUK010000208.1, on the reverse strand, counting down.
GGTAATCAGGATGCCCTTACGCAGGTGCAAAAAAAAGGGCTTGAACTCTTCTTTACAAAGGCTAAGTGCGGCAGTTGTCACAACGGGCCAATGTTCAGTGATTTCCGTTTTATCGTTAACGGCGTACCACAAGAAGGGAACGGAAAAGAGATCATTCCAGGTGAAGATACCGGTAGGGAGGAACATACCGAAGATCCCATTGATCGTTTTGCCTTTCGAACATTAACCCTCCGAAATGTAGCACTTACTGCTCCCTACATGCATGATGGTGTCTTTGAGACCTTGGAAGAAGTAATCCGTTTTTACAATGATGGTGCCCAGCCTCGACATCCGGATATCGCCGACATGGATTTAGACCCGGTTCTTGTAGAACCGCTAGGCTTGTCAGATGAAGAGATATTTTCTATTGTTGAATTCATGAATGCATTGACCGATCCAGGCACGGCTTTACCCATCCATTTACTTAGCGTACCGGAGGAAGTACCTAGTGGCATGCCGCCTATATTTGGTTCTTGATTTTGAAGCGCCGATTATTTAATGGAGCTGCAGATTTAACACCAATTCAGCCTCCAACAATTCATTCGTTTATCTAAAATCACTTACCAAGTAGGTTCTCAATCCTTTAAAGAAATTTTTGGAAAAAGTCCAAGTGCAACACGTAACTAACTGAATTCATAATATTTATAAATACTAATTTTAAAATATGCAACAATAACATAATCTTATTTTTTTAATTTTTCAACATTATAGAAACGATTTGCTGAAATAACGAAAGGCAAAAAATTATAGATACTATAGATTTGTGCTATTCCTTTTTGATAAGGGATTTTTTTATCAAATTATTTTCTTTTAACCTTTTAAAACTATTTACATGAAAAATTTTAGCTTATTACTCGGTCTTAGCTTAATGCTACTATTAGTGGCTTGTAGCAAAGATGACAACCTTCCTCAATATCAAAGCGACCTAAGTTCATCCTCCGACTTAACTCCGAACTCCGATCAGGCGCAATTAAGAAACGGAGCGACCCAGATATCGGGCCTCAGTAGATACCCTCTTGATGCCGAAACCTGCGCTGATCTTGGTGATGCTTGGTATGTCTTAGACCTTTATGAGGGCAATCTAGTTGGATGTCTTTTCGTAACAGTAGAGAGCTATGACTGCCTACCAAGCGGTGTTTACTTAGAATCAGGAACTGAAGAATTTGTAGGTGCTTATTACGATGATGATGGTACTTTAATTGGAGAAGGTACTTTTTCGACGGCCTATTTCTTTTCAGGGAAATTCGAAGATTGTGAAACCTTAGCAATAGAGGTTTTTGGACGTTGTCAACACCCAATTACACCAGGAAGTGGTACCGGTGTTTTCGAAGGTGTGACTGGACGTATTGATTTTAAGGATAATGTTGAAACCGGTATTTTTCCTTATAGAGGTCATCTCAAATTCTAAAAATTCATCGCCTTTGATCTGATTTATAATCACTGTCAATATTAAGCAATTGCTTCCGCAAAAAACCAAATACACACCTGAAAGCTGTCATTGTTTTGACAGTCCCTAAACATACTCTAATTAGTAAATCATCACAAGCCTTAGTGGGCATTGCGATGATTTACTTTTCCTAACATAGTTAGCTTACAGCTCCGTCACAATATATCGCCTAGCCACCCGATAAAACCCAACTTCACTACCCTAAATTTTATATATTTTCCATGTAATAATTTTGTCAAATCATTTTTATTTCGTATATTGCTTATGCAACAAAAAAATCCCTTTCAACAAGTCATTCTAATTTAAATTATCCGCTACTCAATATACCTTTATTGAAATTTTAAATTTTATTAACCCCTAAAACTGAAACCAAATGACATCAAAAATCCTTAGCTCTTAGGGTTTAAACCTTAAAAATAAAAAAATATTTGTATTCCTATACTTAAAGTTAAATCTTTAACTGATTTGCTATACGAATAAACCACTGCTTTTTTCCATCTGCGATTAAAGAGTTAGATCACTATATGCCACTAAGGGTTTTATTTTACAACAATTGAATTACATAAAAAAATTCAATACTCCGCTCATTAATATCAATTAATCATCAACATGTCGGATAATTAATGATTAGCGATTAATCAACTTATCCCTTCTCTGCTAATAAACAATATAAAAGAACGCGATATTCTCATATTTAAATAAAGTAATTTATTTAAATAGCCGTGATTTAGCGCCCTAAATCAAACAAAAACAGGTAGCGTCACGATCGCTACTCATATTTATTTATTCACCTTAAACAAACCAAAATGACACCTTCACCCTTTCAACTATTTGAAAGAAAGCAAGTCCCTTTCAAAAAAAACAATGCGCGCAGTTATTTGCGACACATTCTTTTTTCAAACCTCAAAAATTTAATAATGACTAAATTAAACCTAAGCTTAAAAACAAGCCTGCTGGTCTGCTGCTTTTGCATGACAGCTATCTTATCATTTGGACAAACCAACTGCGAGAACCTCCCTTGTGGTGGTGACTTAGCGCTGCCTTTCGGGCCGGATGCTTGCGATTCAAAATTATATTGTTCTAACAGTAATGCCGTAGACAATGGCTTTATTGCATGTACACCATCTGCGGATACGGACGGTTGTGGTGTCAATCCTTCATTGCATGCAATACCACCCGCTGGAAGTGATACAGATATATTGCTGGATGCTTTGGATTCAGACTGTTATTCAACAGGTGATAATGTCCAATGGATTCGTTTTATGACAAACGATTTTCATAATCAATTTAAAATCCAAGGTGTTGGTGGGCCATTAGATGCTTGGGCTGTGTTTTGGTTAGATGGCTGGACATATGATCCTATAAATGATCCGTATGCTCAATTTGATAATCCAAATACTTGTTACCCAACAAATGGAGACTTAACACCTATTTATTGTACAGATGCAAATCAATGGACTATAGTAACTAACCCTTCATCAACTGAAGAGTTTAATCTTTATTACATCGCATTGATCTATTCAGATACCGGTAATGGTACAATTAATTTTAAAAGTAAAGAATGTGAATTTAAATGTTCACCTCCAGTAATCTCTTGCCCTGCTAACGCTGCGATTGAATGTGATGAGCCTACCGGTCCAGATAATACTGGATACCCAACACATTCTTTTGGTTGTGGAGTAACGAACTATACTTTTACTGATAGCTCAGATGGAATGACTTGTCCGGAAACAATTACCAGAACATGGACGGTTACTGATAATGATGGGAATACGGATACTTGTGATCAGGTGATTACTGTTGATGATACCACCGATCCTGTAATCAACTGTCCAGCCGATTACGCTGTACAATGTATCGAGGATGTACCAGCATGTGATCCTGATGACGCAGTGGCAACGGATAATTGTGGTATGCCCAACGTCACTTGTTCTAATGGTCCTTTAGTAGGCGGAGAATGTGGCGGAACTGTTACAGTTACTTATACGGCTACAGACGACTGTGGTAACACCGCTACTTGTACTCAAGTTATTACGGTTGATGATACTACCAATCCTATGATCACTTGCCCGGCCGATTACGCTGTACAGTGTATCGAGGATGTACCTGCATGTGACCCTGATGATGCAGTGGCAACCGACAATTGTGGAGAGGTCTATCTCACTTGTTCCAATGGTCCTTTAGTTGGCGGAGAATGTGGCGGAACTGTTACTGTTACTTATACGGCTACAGACGATTGTGGCAATACGGCTACTTGTACTCAAGTTATTACCGTAGATGACACTACCGATCCTATGATCACTTGCCCAGATGACGTAACCGACCTCAGCTGTATCGGAGACATCCCATGCTCTGATGATGTAGAGCTTACAACAACAGATAATTGCGATATGGATGTTGATGTTACACTTATCGCTGACACTGGTCACCCTGATTGTGTTGATGGTCTATTTAGTCGTACCTATACTTTTGAGGCAACAGATGATTGTGGTAATACCGCTACTTGTTCTGTAACTTATTCTGGTACTTGCCAAGATCTTTGCACCTTTACTCAAGGAGCCTGGGGTAACTCAGGGGGAGCGCCTGGTTCCGTATTTGGAACGACTGACTTAGATATTTTAGAAACCTTATTCACTAGTTTTGGACCATTAGAGCTTGGCCTTTCCGGAAATAGTTTGACAATTGAAATTAACGAATGGGATTGTATAGACGACTTATTACCTGGTGGCGGAATGCCGGGTCCATTAGGAGCTGGTGATAATGGTTTGACAAATTGTGTGGCGGATAATAATGATCCACTAAACAATCTGGCAACAAATGTAGTCGCACTACAGCTCAATGTTTGGTTGAATGTAACTTACAATGGGCTCTTATTAGCGGATGTACTTAATCAAAGTCTGGACTGTATTAATATTTCTACTTCGGTAAGTGCAACAACTATTGGAGAACTGTTAGATGAAGCTAATGCTTGTCTTGGAGATCCTGCCTGTTCTAATGGAGGTGACCTAGTTGCAGCGGTTTCAGGAGTTAATGAATATTGGGATGAATGTGAAGTATCAGACCCTTGTTCTGCTAATGGCAACAGCGCGGAAAATATCGAAGAAGGTTCTTTTGATTTGGAAAAGGCAAAAGAGCTATCGCAGGTATTGGTCATCCCGAATCCGATTACACAAAACGAAATTCGCCTACTCATCTATTCAGAGGTAGCACAGCAACATAATATCCGCGTATTGAATTCTTCCGGAATCGTTTTTATCAACCAACAATTGAATTTAGAGGAAGGTTGGAACAACGTTCGTCTGGAAGCACAACTCAATAACGGCGTCTATTTTGTACAAGCGAAAACACCTGATGGCAGCAATACTGTCACCCGATTTGTAAAAATAAAATGATGAAAATTTGAGTAGTAAAGGTATTTCATGAGTACCTGATCGATACCGTACAGCCTGAGATTCAGGTTGTACGGTTTTTATCTAAAAGAAAGCATATCGGGATTTGGCCTAGTACTTAATACTTCATTAGAAAGCCCCCTTCAAGAGAGAGACAGAAGCATTTTAGTGCGTAGTTAATACCTAGGGCGTGCAGAAATAGATTACCTGCTTAGTTTTAAAAGACCACTTTTAATCACCTCAAACACAACACTTAATCCATTTACTATAAATAACTTACACATACTAAATATCTATAATGCAACAATAACATAAGTCTGTTTTTTTTTAATATTTCAACACTATAGAAACACTTTGCGAATATAACGAAAGACAAAAAGTTAAACCTGAAATAGTTTTACGCTGTGTCTTTGGAGGTGGGTATCATTACCCGACTTAACATCAAGCTCTGATTAGCTATTATGTTCTTAAACGAAATTGATTCAGACTAAATCCGCAGACATAGGAAATAATTTTAAACAACATCAAACAAATCAATAAAAATTATTCTACCACCTCAATCTACACCAATGAAAAAATTACTATTATTTATTACTTGTATTCTCTTGATACCTTCAAAGCATGAGGCACAAGGTTGTGCAGGGATCAAAAACATTTCTGAACTCAGCCAAACTCAATTTTTACAATCCGATTTGGGGAGCACAACTTCTTCCTTGAATGTGGGTATCAACAATAGGTATTTCAAATCTTTCAGGAATTTCAGAGGGAAGACAGACCTGGAGACTCCGCGCCGAAACCAAGCAATCAACAAAAATTTTACGACAGAGATAGTTATCAACTTCCTGATGAATAAAGGTTGGTCTATGGCCCTAGCCGTACCCATTTCTGCTAATGTGCGGGAAGCATCGGGCGAACATAGCGGACCCGATACCGAAAGATTTAAAACTAGGGCATACGGACTTGGTGATATTAGGTTAGTTCTATCAAAATGGATGCTTAATCCAGCCAAATCTTCCAAAGGTAATTTTCAATTAGGCTTCGGGCTAAAATTTCCAACTGGAGATTTTGCCCAGAAGGATTACTTTCATCGAAATGGAAGCCTTGTACTGGCAGCAGTAAATCCTGGAATTCAACCGGGTGATGGCGGACTCGGACTGATTGGAGAATTGAATGCCTACTATTACATAGCGCCAAAAATTGGCCTGTATTCCAACCTATTTTATATGGCTAACCCACGCGAGAATAATGGAGAATCCTGGGGAGCCTTCACCTATACGGAAGAGCAACTTCAGGCCGGAATAGACCTGATGTCTGTGGCCGATGCTTTTGCCTTACGCGGGGGTCTCTATTATGAGCCCTTATCTTCTTTGACGCTCTCTGCTGGCCTTAGATTTGAAGGCGTACCTGTCCATGATCTGATCGGTGGAAGTAAAGGGGGCAGGAGACCCGGTAGTTATTTATCCTTTGAACCAGGAGTCATTTTTAGGACCTCAAAAATTTCATTTTATGGATACGCTCCAATTATCTTTTCCAGAGAGATAAAGCAAACTGTGGGTGGCAAAGAACTCGGGGTACACAGTCCAGGTGGGTCTGCGGATTATCAATTCTTCTTTGGCGTTTTATTCAAATTATAAGGTAATCCGTAGCTATTGAGCTATTGGCCTTTAGCTGTTGACTGTTGGCTTCCCTCTAACGCGCTTAACCTCGCGATTAAGAGAGGCCAACAGCTAAAAGCCAATAGTAAAGTAACTGACCCCTTCCGATAATCCCCTTAAGGCAAAAAACCATTTTATGAAAATGATACTTTCCATATTGCTTTGCTGTTTTCCCTTGGCAAACCTTTTTTCCCAAACCACCAAGCGGGACAGCACCTCCACCTATGCCCTCGTCATCGGTATCTCCGACTATCAAAATGAAGCCATTCCCGACCTGCGCTTTGCCGATAAGGATGCATTAGCCTTTGCTGATTTCTTGAAATCCCAAGCAGGTGGCGCTTTGGATGAAGATCATCTGAAAGTTTTGGTCGATGAAGAGGCAACTTCCGGTAAAGTTGGTGCAGCATTTTACTGGCTAATAGATGAATGCAAAGAAGGCGATCAGGTCATTGTTTATTTTAGTGGCCATGGCGATGTTGAAAGAAAAATAAGTCGCCAGCCTGGCTTTTTGCTTTGTTGGGATGCACCACCGAAAGTGTACATGTCTGGAGGAGTGATTGATCTGAGGATGTTTCAAGATGTGATCTCAAGCCTGTCCATAGATACCAAAGCTAAAGTGACCATCATTACCGATGCCTGTCGCTCTGGTAAATTATCGGGCAATAACATTGGTGGAGCTCAAATTACAGGAGCAAACCTTGCCAAACAATTCGGCAATGAAATCAAAATTCTTTCTTGTCAACCGGATGAATATAGTGTTGAAGGGGAGCAATGGGGAGGAGGCCGGGGAGTATTCAGTTATCACCTGCTCGAAGGTCTATATGGTATGGCCGATAGTAATGAAGACTTGAAGGTCAACCTCAAAGAAATAGGTCGCTATCTCGAAGATCGAGTGACGGAGGAAGCGAGCCCGGTAAATCAAAATCCAATGATTATCGGAAATAAAATGGAAAAAATAACTTTTGTAAATCCGGAAATTTTAGCGAAACTAAAAGAAGGCAAAAAAGGGCAAGTGCAATTGTTTAATTCCACCGCATCACGAGGGATTGAGGACGATGTTTTGGCCCAAGCTGACTCTAATATTGTTGAATTATATTTCGCGTTCAAAGCAGCTTTAAAAGACAAACAGTTTTTATTTCCAGAAGATAAATGTGCTGATTTTTATTATGAAAAACTGAGTAAAGAACCCCAGTTGGAAAGGTTGCATGCCTCCATGCGGCGCAATTATGCTGCGGAGTTGCAGGATGATGCACAGCAGGTGATGAATCGTTGGTTAAGTTACGATTCACAACCAGAACTGACTTTGTCTAAACAGCAGCAAATTGAAAAATATCAATCTTACCCCAGTTATTTAAAAAGGGCTGCGGAACTGCTCGGGGAGGACCATTATATGTATCCTGCTTTGAAGGCAAGAGGTCTGTTTTTCGAGGCCTCTATGATGCACATTTGGTCTTTTTCTCCAAATAAACCGCTCGGAGAAATAATACTATCAAAATATAGAGAAGCACTGCAATGGCAAGCGGATGCACCCCACGTGTATTTCAGAATGATGGCTGTGTACCACTCACAAATGCAAGAACCCGATTCAGCGGAGTACTGCGCCCAATTTGCTACTGAACTCGTCCCTAATTGGTTCTTACCATATTCCTATTTAGGCTGGTTGTCTAGGGGCACCGAACCCAAAAAAGCCAGGTATTTTCTGGAACTGGCTGATCAGATAGATACTGTTGCTATCCGATCCAGCATAATCCATCAATTACACTGGGCCAACTTCTACAGTACGACCGGAAATAATAAGGAAGCGGAAGTGAAATATCTGAAAGCCATTCAACTTAATTCAAGGAATTCCAATGTTAATCATTTGCTCCATACCAATTCCAGGATTTACGGCCAACTGGGTACTACTGTTTTGCATTTGGGGCGACCTAAAGAAGCAGAACAACATTATAAAAAAGCGATTCAAATTGAATCGACCAATGTATTTCCTTACATCGATCTGGGGTGGATGTATTGTGACCAAAATCGCTTTGATGAAGCGGAACAAAGTTTCAAAAAAGCCATTCAGATTGACTTGACTGAAATTATTTCCTATAACGGTCTTGGTTGGGTGTATATGAATCAAAATCGGTTTGTAGAAGCAGAGCAAACTTTCAAAAAAGCGATTCAAGTAGATTCGACCAATGCATATACCTACAACAATTTAGGAGCGATGTATAGGAGCCTAAAGCGTTTTGATGAAGCAGAACAATATTTGAAAAAAGCGATTCAACTTAATGCAACTTCTATTCAAAACTATAACAACCTTGGGTCGAAGTATATGAACCAAAAGCGTTTTGAAGAAGCAGAAAGAATGTTTAGAAAAGCCTTGTCTTTACATGATCAAAACGAATCCGCTCTTTATAATATGGCCCGTTTAAACAGCCTTCAAGAAAACAAAAAAGAAGCATTTAATTGGTTAAAAAAAGTATTGATTTTAAAAATAATTCCTTACGAAAAATATCAATCTGATCGTGGTTTTGATCATATCCAAGATACGAAAGCATTCAAGCGCTTGATGAAAAAATATTTCCCAGAGGAGTTAAAAGAGTAGGTAACCTCTTAATAAAATAGCGGTTACGGTTTTGCAGTTATTTCACAATTTTTCGAACCAAGATCCCATCTTCGCTTAGCAATCGCAACTCATAAAATCCTTTCGGAAGCATATCTACGTTCAAATCAAAGGAACTAGCCCCACTAAAATTTTGATGCAAAAGCAAGACACCTTTTAAATCATACAATAGCACCTCTACCCCATTCATCATTTGCTTAAAATCGATCACTAATTTTTCCTCAAAAGGCACTGGATAAATGGAAACCGTTTCTAGAACAGTATCCTTAAGTCCACTAAGCATCACCTCAATCTCAATCACTACAACATCATCACAATAGTCATTAGCAGCGATCAATGTAACTGTGTAAACTCCATTTTGCGTGTAGCTATGTATTGGGTTTTCATCAGAACTTACATTACCATCCCCAAACTCCCAGGAATAGATGTGTGAATTGGTTGACAAATTGCTAAAGTCAACAGTAAAGTCATTCACATCAAAAGAAAAATCAGCAAGAGGAACAGCAAGTACATTTATGAAATCTGCGTAAGTAATTGAGTTACTACCGACCGCATTTGTAACAGCAAGGGAAGCAGGATATAAACCCGGTGTATCATAAACAACCGTCGGGTTCTGCTCACTACTCATTCCAGGATTGCCTCCCGGGAATGACCATGCCCAAGTTTGAACATTGCCAGATGAATTATCAGTGTAGAAGACCGTATAAGGAGCACAACCTGACATGTCATAAACTGAAAAATTGGCGGAAGGTAAAGTCCCAAGCACGATCTCCTGGGTCACTGTGTCAGAAAAACAATCGTTCATAGCAATCAAAGTAACCTCGTAGGTTCCACCCATTAAATAATCATAAACAAGGTCGAAATTATTTACTATTGTACCATCTCCCAAAAACCAAAGTTGTGTCGTCATGTTTTGAGAAGTATTATTGAACGTTACTTCTGTGTCATTTACCGTAAAATCAAAATTAGCGATGGGTGGACCCAAAACTTCCAAGCTAAGCTCATCCGAAATAACATTGGCAAAACAATTTGAAGAGACAATGCAACGAATAATAAAACCATCTTGAGTTGTATTCAAATCGTTCAAGGTAAGCACACTACTCGTTGTACCAGAATATTGAACACCTTCATCCATATCCGAAAATCCTCCACCTTCATTGATCTGCCATCGGTATTCCAAACCGTTGCCTTCTGCTTCTATAGTTACTGTAGGAGAATTGCCTTCGCAAAATAAATAAACAAAAGGCTGCTGTATAATATTGGTTGCTAATACTTCTTCACTTCCACCGATTATTGTCCCTTCCCAATCTTGAAGAATACCATAATCTCCGGTGACAGCCCCCATTGTTGAGTTGTTGCATCCTTCTGTTGAGTTCATAGTAACTCCTGGTTGACCTCCATCAAATACTACAATAGGATTGTTCCCCATAGGCTCTATATTTGTCAAGAGAACTCCTCCACTACCGCCTCCTCCTGGGCCCATGCAACGATCCTGATTTCCGTTATCAACAGAACCTCCGTCGCCTCCTTCCCAAGATAATCCATATGGGCTTTGCACCTGCTGTTCAACATACAAAAGCATAGTCCCACCAGCTCCGCCGCCGCCCCCGCCATCAGCACCCGACGTAATCGGTACGTTCTCCCCTCCTACACTTATTCCTACTTGCCCCCCAGTAGTTAAAGAATTCGTTTTAATAATAATGATACCTCCTCCATTTCCACCATTGGTTCCAACGCCATTATTCATATGACCTGCGCCGCCGCCGCCTCCCATGAATATGCGGTTATCATTTTCAGTAATCGCTTTCCCACCCACGCCCGGGTGAAATCCATCACATCCAAAAGTGCTGGGCTCATCATTTTCACCCCCTACTCCTCCCGCAGAAATATTAGCACCGCCACCACCACCAGAGTTGTGATCATTGGCACCACCTCCACCATTTGCTTGCGCACCTTTTCCAGCTTCTTTATCAGTAATAAATGTAGCTACTCCTTCGCCTTTTGCGGCACCACGCCAAGTATTCAAATCATAGAAAAAATCATTCTCTGCAAACAACCAATTGCAATCGTTCGGGGTAATCGTCTCTGCAATACCACCTCGAAAACCTTTTCCGCTTGCATTTATTGGTGCATTAATAGTCAAGATTCCTTCTACTTCGAAAGCCAGCACACCACCCGTCGTTCCATTCCAGGTCTGCGGTTCTAAGGTATCCGTCACTATTGCGTCAGCATACACCGGCACCGTCACCAATTGCAAACTTCCAAAGGTGTCGTAATTATTAAGCAGAAGATATTGCAGGTAAATCTGATTACCAATGATGTTGACAATGCTTGATCGTTCATACAAGCCTGTGCTATTCAAACTAGTAATATTGCCAAATGAACTGCTATTCGACTCATTAATAGTAGCACCTTGCATTTGAATCAAGAGTACTTGTTGACCAATTTGAAAATCAGCACTACTGCTTACTGTAAGTATGCTTTCGCAATAATCGACCTCAGTCACAGCTGTATATTGATTAATAATTCCAGAAATGGAAGTTTGTGCCTGAAGTACACATGTGTAGAGACACATGACGAGAAGAGTCAGCTTTTTGCTCATATTTGTTAGAAATAAACGGTTTATAGGAAATTTTGTGTGATAGCTTGTTTGTTGCTATAAGGCGGGTATTTCAGCGTAGTGTCCTGCAAATATAGGCTTTCAATTGCAATTTCAGTGGTAGTTATAGTCGCAATTTTAGCGAAAATAGTAATTTCAACATCCATTTTGGGATAATATAGACCTCATTATTTGATAATAAATGAACCTTCAATTACCACTGAGCCTTAAACTGCCTGTTAAATTGCCATTTTAATTGGAATTCGTTTCCATCTTAATCAATAAATTCATATCTTTGCGCGCGTTAAAATCTCACCGTCCTATGTTAGGATTAAGTGAGTATGGTTAAACCAAATAAATTTTAGCTTAAATGCCAGTAAAAATTAGACTACAGCGACAAGGTCGCAGAAAAGCACCGTACTATCACATCGTAATTGCTGATGTTCGTGCTCCAAGAGATGGTAAATTCATCGAAAGAATTGGGTCTTACAACCCAATGACATCTCCAGCTACTATCGAAATCGATAGAGAAAAAGCTTTTGATTGGCTAAGTAAAGGTGCTCAACCTACCGATACAGCCCGTGCAATCCTTCGTTTTAAAGGCGTACTTTACCGTAAACACCTCATGAGAGGTGTGAAGAAAGGTGCCCTAACTGTTGAACAAGCTGATGTAATGTATCAGAAGTGGATCGACGAGAAAGAAGCGAAGGTAAATGTAAGAAGAGAAGCTGAAGAACTCAAGAAAATCAATTGGTTAGCTGAGATTAACGGAAAAGTGAAAGCTGTTAAGCATACGCCTAAAGCAGATTCAACTTCTAGTGTTTCTCTTGATGCTCCTGCTGCTGAAACAGGAAGTTTTGCAGATAATGTAGAACAAACTACTGTTGAATCTTTCAGTTCAGCTCCGGCTGCTGAAGCAACACCAGAACCTGTAGTTGAAGCTCCTGCTGCTGAAGCTCCGGCTCCAGAACCTGTAGTTGAAGCTACTCCAGAGCCAGTTGCTGCGGCACCTGCTCCTGAAGCTCCTGCTGCGGCAGATGACCTTAAGAAAGTAGAAGGAATCGGACCTAAGATTGCAGAAATTCTAAATGGCAGTGGTATCACTACTTTTGCTGCTTTAGCTGCTGCGTCTGCTGATTCAATCAAAGAAACCTTAGCTAATGCTGAAGGAAACTTCGCTGCTCACGATCCTACAACTTGGCCTGCACAAGCTAAAATGGCTGCAGACGGAGAATGGGACAAACTAAAGGTTTGGCAAGATGAGCTCGATGGCGGAAAAGAAGTAACTAAAAAAGAAGGAGAATAGTCAAATCTTGTTCTTTAGAATATTGAAAAGCGGTGAAGCAGTTAATTCTGTTTTACCGCTTTTCTAATTAGAATTAGAGTGTAAATTAGAACCTGTCGAGCCGCTAGGTTGAATTAGAATGGCCTTCTAATACTAGCTTTACAATTAAGGAAAAATTCTAATTAACATTTTGATTCACATCCTCTCTAACGGCTCAACAGGTTCTAATTCCTATCTTTTTTTACAAAAAAAGTTAAACTTCCTCAATAAATTAATTAACTTCGCATTGCTTTGAAACATTGGCTTTTGCTATCATTTTGCCATGACTAACCATTAGCCATTCAATGCATTTATTACCAGACGTACGAACCTAGTAGGGCTTAAATGTTCTACTAGGTTTACCTTTAAAATGAGGTCCTGACTCATAGATTTTAAACGACTTTAGTCAGGCAGTTTAGAACCTCTTTGGTTAAATTAACGTACTAACACTTTTGCCAGAGAATAAAATAATTGAACTTATGGAAGCTTTAAATCCTGATTATCAGGCTAAATTAGATGAAATTGCAAAAGCAATTCCCGAGTCAGAAGAACACATCAAGTATCTTGAAGAAGAGGAAGAAGAGGATTACCAGAAAATGCGCGATCGATTTGAGCCAATGATTCAGGCTATCTATGAAGAAGTGGCTCAAGATAATCCACTTCAACTCCCTGCACTTGAAACGGCTCTCCTTTCTGATGACTTTGAAGGAATGTACCTCCCAAGAATTTTGGGTTACACCGTCCTTAGAGGTTTGGTTAACGAAAATTATAAATACACTTTACCACAAGACCATTTCAAATCGGTTTTGATGGCAATCTGCAATTCCAATAACTTTGAATACCTCAAAATGCGTATTGGACAAACCATCCAAATTGGTTTCTCATTAAGTAGTGATATTTGGGTGACCAATCTAATCAATGCTGCAGTTATCAAACAAGTTCGTTACTTTCTGCAAAGTCAGAAGCTAAGTAAATACCGTGATCTCAGAGAAAGAAGAGTTGGCTACCTACGTTACTATAACCAGTTTAAAAGCGAAGAATTTAAAGCGGCAGACTTTCCTACCAATACATCTGAGTTAAAGGTTTTATACCCTAGCTTGAGTAGTTTTATGAAGCACCGTATCGAAAAGAAATGTAACAATGTCAGCCTTAATGGTAAGATCATGACCTTCTTGCAGCATCCTGATTTTCAGGGAACGCAAGAGCAGGTTGACATGCTTGGACTATTTGCTGGCTTTTTTGAAATTAGTGATGCCAATGTCAAAATTGTTAAAGACATTATTAACAGTCAAAGAAAGGAAAGCCCAGAGTTTGTTGATCGTTGGTTGGAGTTTATTCTAGAAACACATGCTGGCTCATTAAGCATGGAAGCCGCAGCAGATACTAAGATTTCAACTTTCATCGATAAGTCAATCGAGGACGACCTTTCTGTTCATTACACGCTAATGGACACGATCCACAGTAAAGGATATATCCACAACGATAGCGTGGAAGCAGTAAAGGTTTCTTATAGTAATCATGCTGGTATGTCACCAGTCAATGAATGTACAAGAAAGACCATTCTCTACTACATCGGACATGTACTCAATAACTTGAGAGAAGACGAATACACCGAATACTTTGAACTTTCAAAAATATTCCCAGTGTATATGGATATTTTCTCCAACCAGTACTTCAATCAAGGATTGAAAGAGCTTTGCATGAAATATATCAAGCGATTACTCAAGCGTTACATCGACAAGCGCGGACGTGATTATCAAGATATCAAGAAGTTTGTAGTTAGAAGCTTTGTAGATCTTAATTTTATGAAGAAAAAAGAACTGGTGGAATTCTTTAAGACAAAACGAAAGAAGAAACCTGTTGCTAAATAAAATTAAAATTAAAATGAAGACCCACTAACGAGAATATAAATTGGGCTTTATCTTCTAAATATTTTAATTTTCTTTTTTATTAAATAAGAGTCATCCCGAATTCTGCTTTTGCAAAATTCGGGATTTCTTTTACTTTGTACATCTCAATCCATCTCTAGATAGGAATAGCCCTCTCCCCGTCGATAAAAAACCTGCAAAAGTAGAATAAAAGCCCCTTTCCAGCCTAAAGAATAATACTTTGTGGATATATTTAGTGGAACTATTTAGCAAATCGTTTCTACGCTCAATTCTTAACTTAATACTACAAAATGATTTCAGATTTCATCAAAGGTGTCAGCGCATATTTCAAAGCATTTAGCTTAATCAGTGAGATGCGTTTGTGGAAATATCTTTTGGTTCCTGGCCTAATCAGCTTATTATTAGGAGGCTCTATGGCTGCCGCAGCCTGGGGCTTATCTGACAATCTTGGTATGTGGTTACAAAGCTGGTATCCCTGGGAATGGGGAGCTGGCATTATAGCTTCAGTTGCAGGATGGATTGGATTGGCTTTGATGGCTATTTTTGGACTCATTATTTACAAACATATTATCCTGGTAGTTGTATCCCCTT
The DNA here is from genome assembly GCA_937921775.1 of uncultured Saprospiraceae bacterium. Taxonomy (GTDB): domain Bacteria; phylum Bacteroidota; class Bacteroidia; order Chitinophagales; family Saprospiraceae; genus CALGLS01. The sequence goes on along the minus strand of CAKZUK010000208.1, from coordinate 7,704 downwards.
TCATGAGTCCCCTTTCGCAAAAAGTGGAAGAAAGACTCACTGGTATTCACACACCAAACAAAGGATTTCAGACTAGTAAGGCAATTAAAGATATAATCCGTGGATTAAGAGTCGCACTTCGGAATATCACTCGCGAACTCTTCTTTGTATCCATCCTTTTTATATTTGGACTCATCCCCGTTTTGGGATGGATTTCTTCTATTCTAATTTTCTTAGTCCAAGCTTACTATGCTGGTTTTGGTAACATCGACTATACCCTAGAGCGACACTATTCCGTAAAAGGTAGTAATCAATTTGTCAAAAACAATCGCTGGTTTGCCATCGGGAATGGAACTGTTTTCCTTCTAATTTTGATGACTGGAATAGGTTTTCTATTTGCGCCACCACTAGCCACCGTTGCTGCCACTCTGGAAGCAAGTAAAAGGCTGGATAACAATCCGATTAATAGTAACAGCAAAGGACAAGCTGATTACGTTTAATCGACTATACTAAAATAATAACGAACGTAACGATTCGTTTTTTGAAACGTCATTTTATCACACAGTTATTTTAAAACTACTTTCTACAAAAAATAAAAATGCAATTATGAAAAGAATCATGACTCTATTTGCCATATGTCTGATGGCACTAACTGCACAGGCACAATTAAACGTCACCTACATTTCCGATCTTTCCTACACACAAGACTTGAATGATATCTGGGGCTATGTTGCTCCTGATGGAACTGAATACGCCTTGGTAGGTGCCGCAAATGGAACTTCGATTGTCAGTTTGGCTGACCCAGCCAACCCCGTTGAAGTTGCCTACATCCCAGGTGATAATTCTGTTTGGCGTGATATCAAAACTTGGGGTGAATTTGCTTTTGTAACTACCGATTCAGGCAACGATGGTTTGACGGTCATTGACCTTTCTAACCTTCCAATGTCAGCGACTAGCACCAATATCACTAGTATTGCAGGGCTTGGAACATTGACTACTTGTCACAACATATATATTGATGAGTTTGGCTACGCTTACCTCGCGGGTTGTAATCTCAACAATGGCGGTATGCTAATTTTTGATTGCTTTACAGATACAGCTAACCCTGAGTTTGTGGTAGCTGCTCCTAACCAATATTCGCATGATGTATACGTGCTAGCCAATCAAATGTATTCTTCAGAAATCAACATTGGGGTCTTTACCATCTACGATGTAAGCGATAAAGACAACATTACTACTCTAGGTTCACAAACAACACCTTTTGCCTTTACACACAATACTTGGTTGTCAAAAGATAGTACTGTTTTATTTACAACGGATGAGACCGCAAATGCGCCTATTGGTGCTTATGACATTACTGATCCAACTGACATAGAGTTCCTTGATTCTTATGCTCCATTTTTGACACTTGGTGATGGCGTGATTCCGCACAATGTACACGTTTGGGAAGACTGGTTGATCGTTTCATATTATACAGATGGTTGTATTATCATTGATGTATCCAATCCTGACAATATGATAGAGGTTGGAAATTTTGATACCTACATTCCAGCTAATACAGGATTCAATGGCGTATGGGGAGCTTATCCATATTTGCCATCAGGCTTGGTTCTTTGTACAGATATTGGAAACGGACTTTTTGTGTTAGAACCCAATTACGTATATGGTTGTTACCTCGAAGGAGATGTAACAGATGCTTCTAATGGCGATGCAATTAGCGCTGCTACTATTACGATAGAAAATACCGTTACTTTTGCGAATACAGATGCAACTGGTGAATATAAAACTGGTATTGCTACTTCGGATAGCTATGATGTTACTGCCAGTCGTCCGGGCTTTCAATCTCAGACGCAAACACTTAGTCTAGAGAATGGACTAACTACAATTGCAAACTTTGAATTGGAACCACTACCCTCTTTTGCAATTAGTGGACAAGTAGTTCAAGCCAACAATGGTGCTCCAATCGAGGCTGCAGTCATTAACATTTCAGATGATCAAGGATTTTTTGTTTATGATTTAGTTTCAGATGCATCTGGAAACTTCAATATTCCAAGTTTTTTTGAAGGTGAATATAATATTTCTGCAGGTATATGGGGTTTCAAAACAAACCTTAGTGAGGATGCGATGATCGACATGAGCAATGCATCTCTTACTATCGAGTTAGAGCAAGGTTATGAAGATATCTTCTCGTTAGATTTGGGTTGGACCGTAACAGGTGAAAACTGGACTGGCGACTGGGTACGTGCTGTTTCTATTCCTCAGATTGTAGGTGGAGGTATTTCACTTACGCCATTTGAAGATCTCCCCGAAGACCAAGGTAATGCTTGTTATGTAACAGCAAATGGAACTGATCTTTTTCCTAACGTATTGATTAATGGTAACACCATTCTTACGTCTCCGATATTTGATCTTTCTACTTATAACAAACCAATGTTAAGTTTTCACCAATGGTACCTAAGCCTAGATGCAAGTTCTTACGGTTACCCGCCTCCAAGTGATGATATATTTATAGTAAGCCTTAGCAACGGAACAGAATCAGTAATAATCAGTCAAACTGAATTTGATGGCGACCTCTATGGTCTTGATTGGTTGTTCTCTGGAGAAGTTGACATTGCTGATTTAATTACTCCTACTGATAGTATGACGATTAGCTTTGAAGCAAACGCTGCTCTAGGATTTGACATCATCACTGAAGCTGGTGTTGATTTCTTCCAAGCATGGGATGCTGAACCTACTTCTGTAGATGACCTTTCGGATACTAATATTCGAATCAATGCTTTTCCAAATCCAACAGCTGATGTATTTACCCTTGCTTATGATTTAAGTGAAGTAAAAGGCGATGCAATAGCAACAGTAGTAAACATCATCGGACAGACGGTAACTACTATTGCACTAGATAAAACGACAAACAAAGTTCGCTTTGGTAGTGATTTGAGCCCTGGAATTTACCTCATTCATATTGAATCAGGTGATCAATCAAGTAAGTCTATTAAATTGGTGAAGCAGTAAAGAAGCTGGAAGTGGGGATTGGAGATGGGAAGTTTTTCTCAAACGCGGAGTTTATTTGTTACTAAACAGGCTCTGCGATCGAGGGATCTTCCCACCTCCAACCTTCACTTCCAACTATCTAAATATCAAAACTTCCCGCTCTCCTGGCTTCACATATCCTCGATACATTCCTGAAGTATTAAACGGCATCGCTACATTCCCGTATTTGTCTACTCCGATTATACCTCCACTACCTCCTTCTGCTTTTAGTTTCTGGTTGATTACAAAATCAGCAGCTTCCTGAAACGGCATTTCCTTGTATTCCATCATGGCGGAAATATCATAAGCTACCGCAAATCGAATGAAAAATTCGCCGTGGCCAGTTGATGAAATTGCGCAAGTATTATTGTTTGCATAAATACCAGCTCCAACGATGGGAGAATCACCGATGCGATTGTAGCGTTTGTTGGTCATGCCTCCGGTAGAAGTACCAGCTGCTAAGTTTCCACTTTTATCGAGTGCTGCGCAACCTACTGTTCCATATTTGAACGGCGAGTCTATAGAAAATAGCTCACCTGTTTGTTCCTCACGTGCTTTTGCTTTTTGCAAAGATTCCCAGCGACGGTCAGTATGGAAATAAGATGGATCTACTATTTCGATGTTTTGCTCGCGAGCAAATTGATTGGCGCCCTCTCCTGTCAATAAAACGTGTGCTGATTTTTCCATAACTGCACGGGCCGCTTTGATCGGATTTTTGACAACAGTCACACCTCCCACTGCACCAGCATTCCGAGTAGCACCATCCATGAAAGAAGCATCCAGTTCGTTGGTTCCTGCATTGGTAAACACCGCTCCTTTGCCAGCATTAAAGTGTGATGAATTTTCTAACACAATAATTGTTTGTTCCACAGCATCCATCGCTGTTCCTCCATTTTTCAAAATCTCCTCCCCTATGCTCAAAGCATTATTGAGGGCCTCTCTAATTGATTTTTCTGTTTCAGGTGTCAGATTTGCTTTAGACATGGTGCCCGCACCTCCGTGAATTGCAAGGGCGTATTCCGCTTGTTTTAAATCATCTTTTGATTTGTTTTTAGTATCGCTTCCTGCTGGAGAACAAGCAATGAGGAATAGAATGCCCAATAAAAGGCATAAAGCTGGATTATTCTTTATCATAATTGACTATGTTTTAGTTAAATGTATAAAATATTATTTAAATTAAGCGGATCGTAATTGATAAAGGGTCGTTCATCCAATAAACAGATAATCGGTAGCTTTCTTTTGCAACACAAAGCCATTATTTTTCGTTTCGAAGAAAAATCTAAGTATGAAGATATTAATTATTGGTGGGGGGAATATGGGAATGACCTATGCACAAAGTTTTTTGCGGTCCCATATCACCGACAAAGCAAACATGATGATATTGGAGCGATCTCCAGAGAAAGCTTCAATAGTTGCTAATACAGGAATTGGTACCGTTTGTAATCATCCTGGTGACTGTCTCAGCCATGCTGACTTGATAATTTTTGCCGTAAAGCCTCAAGATTCTGTAGAACTATTTACGAGTATCCGCTCTTTTATCAATTCTGAACAAGTCTTTCTGTCGATCATGGCAGGTGTAAAAATAAAAACCATTTGCGAAAGCTTAAATGTAACGAAAGTAATCCGAGCGATGCCTAACTTACCCGCTCAAGTTGGTTTGGGTATGACTGCATTTACCTCTTCTGATGAAGTTAGCCGATTAGAGTTGGTCATGGTTCAAAATCTAATTAATACCACAGGCAAATCTATCTATGTAGAAAAAGAAAGCTCAATTGACGCAGCTACTGCCATTTCAGGAAGTGGCCCTGCCTATGTTTATCATTTTATGAATGCGATGATTCAGGCGGCAAAAGGAATGGGCTTCAATGATTCTGAAGCAGAGTTACTTGTCAGTCAAACATTTAAAGGCGCCGTTGATCTTTACAGTAAAAACAATTTTTCCTGTCAGGAGTGGATTTCAAAAGTTGCTTCAAAAGGAGGTACTACTGAAGCTGCCATTTCTTCTTTTGTGGCCAATGAAGTAGAAAAAGATATTATTAGTGGAGCTGAGGCCGCTCATACGCGCGCTATTGAGTTAGGTAAAGTAGCCGTAGGTTCGAAAACCAAGTAAAACTTTTTTGAGTATAGAAATGCCCCTGATGTAGAATTTGCATCAGGGGCATTTCTATTTAAACTCCCTAGTATCTTGTAGTGATTAAACTACTGCCAACAATTGAACTAAGTCAATTATTCTCTTTATTTTTTTCAAAGAATATTTCCTTTCATAATACCTTTTTGTAACTTTATTGCTAATATTGTAAACATATTCTTGACATCTGTTTATTTTGTCAAATTAGGGAACACTATGCGCTAAGATCGCTGCACTCTAAAAGGCCATTCTGCCGGTGGCCTTCATTGAGAGGTCACTTGGCAGAGAAACTTCTCATGGATATAAGCCCGCGATATTTTGTCGCCTTCGAGTGAGAATATCTCAATGAAGCGATCTCTAAGTCGAGGCGAATCCAATGACGATTTCTCAATGATGTGGTCTTACAGGCAAGCAGTCTATTAACTAAAAATATTGTCCATGGAAATTATATACCTCTTAATCGGCCTACTAATAGGAGCTATTACAGCTTGGCTAATTGCCAAATATCGGTTCACCTCATTGAGCAATAGTATTCCCTATGATATAGTCAATGAAAAATATGTCCTGAAGGAAGTACATGAAGCGCTGCAACAGCAGGCCGACCTACATCGGGATGACCTGCTAGATAAAGAAAAAGAAATCCGTGAAAAAAGCATGCAACTTTCGGCAGAACAACAGAACCGAATAAACATGGAAGAACGGCTGCGTACACAAAAGCTGGAAGTTGGTGAACTTCAAGAGCAGTTTCAAACTGAATTTGAGAATGTAGCCAACCGATTGCTTGAAGAAAAAAGTCAACGCTTCGCTGCACAAAACCAAAAACAACTTGGCGATATATTACTCCCATTAAAAGAAAGAATAAAAGATTTTGAATTGGGTATCGAAAAAAGATATTTAGAAGAAACCAAAGATAAAGTTTCCCTAAAAAAAGAAATTGAACAACTCCGAGAGCTCAACATGCAACTCAGTCAGGATGCCAATAACTTAGCAAGTGCACTCAAAGGTGACAATAAAAAACAAGGTGATTGGGGGGAGATTCAATTAGAAATGTTGCTGGAAAAAGCAGGGCTGACAAGAGACATTCATTTTGTTACTCAGTCTTCCTTTAAGGACGATGAAGGAAAAGATAAACGTCCCGATTTCATTATCAACTTACCCGGTAATAAACATTTGATCATTGACTCTAAAGTCTCCTTAGTCGCTTATGAAAAATACTTTAATGCGGATAAAGAGAAAAAAAGAGATAAGCATATTAAAGCACATATTGATAGTGTTCGAAAACACATAAAAGATTTAAGTAGCAAAAACTATCAGAACTTATATCAGGTCAACTCTCCTGATTACCTCTTGATGTTTGTTCCTATTGAACCTGCTTTTTCTTTAGCGGTTATGCACGATTCAAGACTATTTACAGATGCACTGGATAAAAATATTGTTATCGTAACTACCTCTACTCTACTGGCGACAATGCGTACTGTTTCTTTTATTTGGAAGCAGGAAAAACAAAAGCGGTCTGTTCTTGAAATAGCTCGGCAAAGTGGAAAACTATACGATAAGTTTTGCAACTTCGTTACTGATCTCAAAACAATTGGATCTCGGATAGACAGTGCCCGCAACGCTTATGATGATGCGATGAATAAGTTGACTGATTCCAAACGGAAGGGAGATACCTTGATTGGTCGTGCTGAAAAGATAAAGGAACTAGGTGCAAAAACTACGAAGTCTTTGCCCGAAGAGTTAATTGAAATTAGTAAGGAAAATAGTTGATTTTTTATTTTGACCTTTGAATCCTTAGGATGATTATTTTGATAAAAATTTCCTTAAGTGTAAGGATTAAATAAATGTCCGATTTGAGATCGTAAATATTTGAGCTAGATGATCGAAAAAACGTAGGTATAGCGAGCTATGACGAGGCTTTTTCGAGAAATATAGCTCAAATGTTTACCTCTCAAATCGGACGAAACTTAATTTCCAGTGCACTTAACTAGTCATTCCTATTATCTCATCACGAAGTGTTTCTATTTTTCCCTTTTCTGATTTATCCACTCCCTTCCACTTTCGAGCTGCATTCCAACGCATATAAAGATCGCCATAAATAATAGAGAGGAATCCCATCACCGGCATCAAGCACAAAGCACCTATCCAATACCAGTTCCCAATAATTAGGAAAATGAGCATAACAGTTGAGAACAAAAAGAAGTATGAGCCCATGATCACACCAAATCGAACGGAACTATGGAATTCGATTTTCTTGGTTTTACTATCTGCGACATTTCTTCCTAGTGTCAGGGAGATATAATTATTTAAGTACCCAATGATGAACACTGGAATTCCTAGAATAAGTATTAATGTATTCAGTATACTGAAAAATCTAGGGCCTGCTAAACCAACATCTTTCAGATCATTTTTATTAAGAAAGGCATCGTAAGCTTCCACTTTTTCACGCAAAGTGTTTTTATTGTCTAAAGTATAATCGTTGATGCTCTTAGTGATTCTCATTTCAGTGTCAAGCGCAATACTAGATGTGGTATAAGTTGGTAATAAGACTGTATTGCGGTCATTTCTGTGGA
>CAKZUK010000207.1 GCA_937921775.1 uncultured Saprospiraceae bacterium | reverse complement strand
TCTTTAACAAATTTCAAACTCATCTCATCTCCATTCAAAAAATAAACTCCAACATCTAAGTGACTAAGATCCAATGTTATTTTATCTGCAGCCTCATAATATTTTTGGAGAACCAACTTTCCTTCTTGATTAACAAGCTGTATCATACCTCCTTTAAATCCTGTTATAACTAATTTTTCAGTAACCGGATTTGGAAAGATAGCCACTTCTTGAAAATCAATATCAACCACTTCAATCGAACTCTTAGAAGCGGAACCATCGAAGTCTACCTGCAGTAACTGATAGTAGTTCTTTCCTCTTTTCGGTTCCTTATCGGAAAATTGATATTGTTCTATTTTATTAGAATTACCATGGCCATCTATTTTGCCAATAGACTCAAAGTTCAGGCCATCCGAACTTCTCATTATCTCAAAATAATCATTATTCAATTCAGAATAGGTAGACCATTTTAACAATACTTCTTGAGACATAAATTGTTGAGCAGTAAAACTAGCAAGTTCAACAGGTAAAGCATTTGTTTTTCCAAAAATGAAATTATCAAAGTAGTAAACCGCTATATTACTACCTAAGTCAATGTTGAACAAAACATCATCAGTAACTGCTGCGGTGAAAGATAAAGTATATTCTTGCCAAACTAAACTAGTTGTAAAACTAGTCCCCTCATATAATGTCCAAGGGCTCTCATCCTTGATAAACGCAACTGGAAAAGTTAAGCCAGCTGTTTCTGACTTTGCCCAAAAACTCAGGCTATATTCTTCGCCAGCTTCCAAAGCAAATCCACTTCGAGACAGTTGTATATCCCAGGGATTTGTACCACTAGTAGTAACGGATACCTGTGCAGCATTGACTCCTTCTTGAGGCGCATTTGTTGTGATCGTAAAATCAGCAGCTCCTCCATTGGAATGCGAGTTCCAATTGGCAAAATCATTTTCAAAAGCGGGATTCTCAAAATAATTTGGATTTACTTCCGTGAAGAATAGGATATCTTCTGTCCCACAAGCAGTGGTGATTTCGCAAGTGACATCTCCAGAATTTGAACCCCAATTTACGACGATAGTGTTTGTCCCTTGCCCGATAAGAATGGCAGCTCCACTTGGAACACTCCAAATATAAGTAGCTCCTGAAATTTCAGGAACAGAATATTCTATTCCTAAATCTCCCGGTTGAACATAGCTATCACCTTCCATTGCTATTTCAGAAAGTTGTTGATAAACTCGAAGATAATCTATCTCGAATGTTTGAGGAAACACAGTCGTTCCATCCGGTGAACCTGGCCAGTTTCCACCGACTGCCATATTTAAAATAAAATGAAAATTTTCATCAAAAACCCAAGGATCAATTCCCAGAGAAGCTTCCGTAACCGAGTGATACAAAACATCATCAATGTACCAGCGAACAGCACCTGATTCCCACTCAACAGAAAAAGTATGAAACGCATCATTGAATCCACCGCTTGCCAAAACGTAGTTGTCACCAGTATACGAATGAGACCCATTAAGAATATGGTGAATAGTACCATAGGCTTTATTCGTTTCGTGCCCAAGGTATTCCATAATGTCAATTTCACCACTATTGGGCCAGCCTCCAAAAACATTATCAGTAGGCATCATCCAACAGGCAGGCCAAATTCCCTGACCCACTGGAAGCTTCATTCTCCCTTCCATCTTTCCATGAGTCCAATCACCTTTGTTGATGGTTCGAATTCTGGCAGAGGTATAATCGGCACCCATGTAAGATTCTTCCTTAGCAATGATTTGCAAAGTGCCGCCACTAACCGTTACGTTATTGTTGCCATCTCTGTAGTATTGGAGTTCGTTATTTCCCCAGCCACCGTCTCCAATCTGGTAGCTCCAGTTATTAGCGTCGAGACTAGTGCCATTAAAATCGTCTTCCCATACCAAATTCCAACATTGTGCAGGGAGGTATAGAAATGAAAGAATAAGAATAGCTAAGAGAATACTCTTTTTTAAAATCATGATGAACTGTGTTTTAACTTAGATAATTAGATTAGCTAAGATAGTTTTTTTTAAGACTTTAAGCTAGTTTTGATAAAGCCGATAAGGTAGGAACACCTCACAAAAAAAAGGCCCGCTATCAAAAGACAGCGGACCTTTTCCTTTTTTATTTTAATCGAAATTAAAACCGATTCAAAACGACTCGTTTCGTCAGTACCTCATCAGCCACAATCACCTTTAGTAGGTAAACTCCATTCGCCTCTTCCGACAAATCAAATGCATAACGCTTACTCACTACTTTCTCCTCAGAAGTTTCTACCAGTAGTCGACCAGCGACATCATAAATCTCAACTGCGACAGGATTACTAGTCAATAAGTCAAGTTGTAAATAAAGCATACCATCTGTTGGATTCGGATAAATGTCGATAAACTGACCCAAGTCAGGCTTAAGCGTACTCGTAATGTTTTGAACATCAAATGGCCCAAGCTCAACACTACAACCATTTGCATCAGTAACCAAGCAAGTATAGCTGTCGGCATTAAGTCCGCTAATATCTTCATCAGTTGAAGAATAGCCATCTACACTAGTCCAAGCATACATGTACGGACCATTACCGCCTTCCACTGTAATATCGATAGAGCCATTTGAAGTACCTCCTGTTTCATTTTGAAGATCATCAAGGGTTCCTGTATTCTCAGTAGATTCAATAATGATGATGGTAGACTCGGTTGTACAACCTGTCGCATCTGTTACTATTACAGAGTAAGTGTCTGCTGCTAAGTCAACGGCAGTTGCAGTTGTCTGACCATCACTCCAGAGATATTCATAATTTGAATTACCACCAGTTGCATCAACAGTTGCACTACCATTAGTCTCACCAAAACATGGATTCTGAATCTCCAGAATTTCTGCTTCTAAGTCTGATATTACCGTTACTTCAAAACTACATATTGAAGTATTGCCACTTCCATCTGTTGCCTGATAAACTTCAAGGGTCGTTCCTACGGGGAAGGTACTTCCACTTCCCATCCCTGAAATGAACTCCATTTCAACACTGGAACAATCATCTGAGAATTGTGGTAAATCATAAAAAATTAAACCACTACAATCGTTGACCATAATGTCGGCAGGACAATCAATCGTTGGTGGTGTTGCATCTTCTACTGAAACAGTAAAGCTACAAGTACTTGAATTGCCACTTTGATCAGTGACCTGATACACTTCTACCGAAGTTCCAAGAGGGAATGTACTACCACTACCTTGTCCAATCAATAAAGTAATATCACCAGTAGAGCAATTGTCAAAAGCTGTTGGAAGCATATAATCTACAGCGGCGCTACAATTATTAGTAACAATATTAGTAGGGCAGCTAAGAGAAGGTTCGATATTATCCTGAACCGTTACCATGGCAGTAGTAGAGCCACTGTTGCCATTACCATCTGTAACAGTAAAGGTTACCATGTTATCGCCAATTTGACTACAGTCAAAATTGCTAAGGTCAAGAACCATTGTTTCTACAGAACAGTTGTCAGAACTTCCGGCGTCGATCATTGCTGCATCAGCAAGGGCATTACCTGTCGCATCTAAAGAGATCACAATGTTCTGAGTCAACGCAACAGGAGCGATATCATCATTGGCCATAATTTCTACTGTTTGAACAGACATGCAACCTGTAGCATCAGAAGCTGTAACAGTATATGTACCTGCCATCAAGCCAGTACCAATTGCACCAGTATTTCCGTTTGACCAAGCATAAGACAAGGTTCCTGAACCACCAATGGCATCTGCCGTAGCAGTACCCGTTGCGTCATTCGCACATTGTACATTTGTTTGAGCAGTAATTGTTAAATCAATGCCAGATGCTTCTGTTACCACTTCTGTAATGGTATTGGTACAACCATTGTTATCGGTAATGACAACTTGATAGTTGTCAGCAGGAACGTTGTTTAAGTCCTGAGTTGTTGCCCCATTCGACCAACTATAAGTATAGCTACCAGCTCCTCCAGTTACGGTCAAATCAATAGATCCAGTTTCTGCACCATTACAACCTGCTTGCAATGCGGTGCTAGTAGATTCGATTGCTGTTGGTTCTGTGATGGTGTAGGATTCAGTCGTAGTACATCCGTTGCCATCGGTAATCCAGACAATGTATTCACCTGCAGTTGGTGCGTCACAAGTTGAGTTAGTTGTTCCATCATTCCAGCTGTAAGTGTAGATGCCAGCTCCTCCCGAAACGGAAAGATCAATGAATCCATCAGCACTTCCATTACATGAAATTTGAGTCATACTAGCTCCAACACTGATCGCAGCAGGTTCACTAATTATTATTTCGGCTGTAGCCGGACAACCATTTCCATCTGTTACTTCCAAGGTGTAAACACCTGCTGCCAATCCCGTAGCCATTTCTGTAGTTTGACCATCAGACCATAGATAGTTGAAAGGACCTGAGCCGCCAGTAATACTTTCTACTGTTGCAATTCCATTACTGCTTCCATTACAAAGTACATCGATACTATTCAATGATAACTGTACAAAGCAGTCAAAGCTGGAAACAATAACGGTTCCATCGGACGTACAACCATTATCATCTGTAATTTCTACAGAGTAGGTTCCAGCCGGTAAACCAGTGATGGTTTGATCCGTACTACCATTGCTCCAGAGATAAGTATATGGTCCTGTACCACCCATTGGGTTTGCAGAAGCAGTACCATCATTGGCGCCAGCTGCTGTTTCACCAGTAGCACTTACATTACTAAGTAAAGGATCAGGTTGTGAAATTTCCGCAGAACTCGTAAATGTACAGCCATTGATATCAGTTACAATAACAGTATAAACACCGGCAGGTCCATTTGGAATATCACATTGATTACTTCCATCTGACCAGATAAAGGTGTATGGCCCAGCACCACCAGAAACGGAGAGCATGATACTTCCATCATTACTATTGCTACAAGAAGTAGCTGTGCTAGTTATAGATCCAGTAAGAGGACTTGGCGAATTTATCTCAGCTGTGATTTCTGCATCACAACCATTTGCATCTGTGAAGGATAAAGTATAAGTACCTGCTGCTAAGTTTTGTAAAGAAGCGGTTGTCGCTCCATTAGACCACAAGTAAGTATACGGCTCGCTAGCTCCTGAAATATTAGTTTCAATACTACCGTTTGCATCGTCAGCACAAGCGAGATCGATCGTAGCGATATCAATATTGATCGCACAGTCAACGCTATTGATAGTTACGGTATTTGTTTCTTCACATCCGTTTGCATCTGTTAGAACAACGGAGTAAGTGCCAGGCTCAAGTCCTGTGATGACATCTGTTGTCTCACCATTACTCCAGATAAAACTATAGGGAGGAACACCACCTGTTGGGTTTGCAGTGGCGGAACCATCATTTGCACCAGCTGCTGTTTCGTCAGTACTAGAAACGGCAAGCGTTATTGCATTGGGTTCAGTTACTTCGATACTAAGTGTTTCGTTACATCCATTCGCGTCAGTGGCAACTACAGAATAAGAACCAGCAGCTAAATTACCGACTGCACTTGCTGTACTACCATCTGACCAGAGATAGCTTATGTTACCTGTACCGCCTGCTGCGGAAACACTGGCGGAGCCACTTGCATCCCCTGCACAAAGTACCGAGCTTGAAGCATCAAGGATAATGCTAACAGCTTCAGGTTCTGCAATCGTTACATTGGCAGTAGCAGGACAGTTGCTATCATCATAAATAATGACACCGTAGGTACCAGGTTCTAAACCAGTGATGGTAGCAGTGCTTTCACCATTGGACCATTCATAAGTGTATGGACCAGCACCACCTTGCATACTTGCGGTTGCTGTTCCGTCACTACCATCAGCACAAGTAGCGTCAGTACTACTAATATTTGCGGTAACGCTACATAAGAAACTGGAAACAGTGGTTGTTGCTTCACTAGTACATCCATTATCGTCAGTAATAACGACGGAGTAAAGTCCTGGACTTAGGTTTGAAATACTTGAACTAGTGGCTCCAGTATTCCACATATAAGTGTAACCGGGAACACCACCAGATGGGTTTGCGGAAGCAGTTCCATTATTACCACCAGCGCTTGTTTCATCAGTTGAAGTAGCATTGGCGTTGAGTATAGATGGTTCGTCCAAAAGTACAACTTGTGTTTCGGTGCATCCATCATCATCGGTAACTGTAGCTACATAGCTTCCTGCTTCAAGACCGGCTTGAGTGGCATCTGTTCCACCTCCTGGCCAACTATAAGTATATGGACCATTGCCGCCATCAGCGAGAATAGTTGCAGAACCAGTTGCGGCACCATTACAATCTACTCCTGATGAGGATACTAGATCTAATGTAAGATCATCAGCTTCTGTTATCATCACGTTGGAAGTTGCAGTACAACCATTTATATTGTTCGTTACTTCTAATTCATACATACCACTTTCATCGACATTCGGAGTCAAGGTAGTACTACCAGAAACGATGTTTCCATTCGATGTTGTCCATTGGTAACTAAAGTCAGTTCCATTGGAAGAGTCGTTTCCGTCAAGGGTAATAACTGTGGTGTTACAATTTAATTCGTCGGTATTTCCGGCATCCGCTGAAGGAGTGCTTAGGTTTTCTGTAACGATAACATTTGAAGTTGAAGTACAACCATTATCGGAGTTGGTGACTAATAAGGTGTAAGTTCCTTGCTCATCGACGACAGGTGTCGTTGAGTCTTCTCCCGATACTATATTTCCATCAGAGCTAGTCCATAAATATTCAATATTGCCTCCACTGGAAGAGTTGTTTCCGTTTAGCGAAAGCTGATTAATCGTACAATTTAATTCTGAACTTGATCCAGCATCAGCTATAGGCGCTGTTGTATTTTCTGTTACGTTGACAGTTGATTGTTGGGTACATCCATTAGAAGTATTGGTTACAATCAAGAGGTAGGTACCTGATTCATCTATCAATGGGCTGCTAGTAGTGCTACCAGAAACAATGTTACCGTTGGAAGTTGTCCAGAGGTAGTCAAAGTTAGGACCAGTAGATGAATTGCTACCATCGAGGTTGAGCGAACTAGTTGAACAATCGAGTAAGCCAGCGCTTCCTGCATCAGCAGTAGGACTCGCATTATCAATTCCAATAGTTACAATACTTTGATCTGTACAACCGTTGGTCGAATTGCTAACAAGTAAAGTGTAGGTTCCTGGCTGATCAATAGTAGGAGTAGGGCTTGTTGCTCCAGAAAGGATGTTTCCATCTCCAGTTGTCCATAAATAACTGATGTTTGAACCAGATGAAGAGGCGCTTGCATCTAAAGTCATAACACTAAGCAAACAATTAAATATGCCAGGTGAACTTATAATTGCATCAGGTTCCGTTGTGTCTTCAGAAATAAGGATGGAAGTAGAAGAAGTACAACCATTATTTGTGTTTGTAACCATAATGGTATACGTTCCAGTCGCATTGATAGTTGGAGTCGTAGTAGTTCCGCCAGATACAATATTGCCATCTGCGGTAGACCATAGATAATTGAATTCACTACCAGTTGAAGAACCAGATCCATTTAACGTAAGTGAAGTAGTATTACAAGTTAAATCACCTGCCGTTCCTGCATCAGATACTGGAGTCGTAATATTTTGAACAACAACAACTGAAGAACTAGAAGAGCAACCATTGTCAGAGTCGATGACCGTAAGTGTATATGATCCTGATTGATCAACCGTTGCCGTATTGGTGTTTGCTCCAGAGGCTATGTTTCCGTCAGGAGTAGTCCATTGGTAAGAAATAGAACTTCCTGAAGAAGATGAAGAACCATCAAGTGTTTGTATACTAGTGATACAATCCAAACCACCGGGAGTATTAATACTGGTTGTTGGAGGATTTGCGTTTTGAGAAACTATAGCGTTGGAAGTTGCCGTACAGCCATTTGCACTATTACTTACTAGCAAGCTATAAGTTCCAGCAGCATCAACGGTAGGCATATTGCTGCTTGCACCAGAAACAATATTTCCGTCCGCTGTAGTCCATAGATAAGTTATATCAGTTCCAGAAGAAGAATTACTTCCATCTAAAATAAGTTGACTTGTGTTACAATCTAAAGCAGCACTGGCACCTGCATTTGCAACAGGCGGATTGTTATCAGAGGTAACAATATTAGAGGCAGTAGAAGTACAGCCGTTCGTATTATTGGTAACGGTTAGTAGGTAGGTTCCATTATTATCAACTACTGGGTTTAGTGTTGTTTCATCAGAAACAATATTGCCATCACTAGTTGTCCAAAGATAAGTGAATTCAGCACCTGAGGACGAAGATGATCCATCCAGTGTCGTTGTTGTATTGGAACAATTAAGCATTCCTGGAGCACCAGCATCTGCTGTTGGTGGGGCGATGTCTCCTAAAACGTAAGTAGTTGAGAATTCAAAACAATCCGTATTGTTATCAATAACAGTCAATTCGTATTCACCAACGGCATCTACAACGGGGAATAGTGTTTGATCACCAGAAATAATATTTCCATCAACACTAGTCCATTGATAAGAGATATTAGCACCTGTAGAGGATCCAGTTCCATCGAGTGTAACAAGGGAAGTAGCACAGTCAATAAAGGTATTTTCTCCAGCATAGGCTATAGGAGGAGGAATATTGTCGATATAGATTTCTTCAATTTGTTGGCAACCATTATCGTCGGTAATGGATAGATAATAAGTTCCAATAGATAAGTCTGTAAACAATCCAGATGATTGAGAGCCGAATCCAAGGTCGTATATATATGGAGAGGTACCACCTTCTCCTTGTGCAATTATTTCGCCGTCAGCGTTATCGCAATTTTCATCTATAAAAATAGTAGATAAAACTAATTCCATAGGTTCACTGATTACAAAGGATTCTGTTTCTAAGCAGGAGTTGGCGTCCATGACATCAATCGTATAGGTACCTGGTCCCAGATTGTAAATGCTAGAGGCTCCGGATCCATTGCTCCAAGAATAAGAGTATCCAGATGTTCCTCCGTCTACGCTGATATCAATAAAGCCATTAGCATTACCATTGCAGTCAATATCACTCATGTCATTAGTGGTGATTTGAATAGGGTTAGCAGGGCCATCAATTTCATAAGGGCCTAATTCAATAGTGTGTCCGTGACCTTCCGTTATTGATACGAAATAAGTACCAGCTTCTATGCCTGATAAATCCTGACTTGTTTGGCCATTACTCCAGAGGTAAGAAATACTTCCATAGCCTCCACTTGTAGTTAGATCTACATTTCCGCTTCCGTCTCCATAGCAGGTAACGTCAGATGCAATGGCATCTCCATCGAGTGCACAGGTTTGAAGCCACGTTTGCCAAGCGTTATAGCTGATTTGTCCGGCTTCATAAACGAGCCGGTTGGGACAGATCGCGTACATGGTAGGGTAGTAGGTAATGTTATATGCATTGCCGACACTTCCGTTTGGAGTGTTGATGATGGGGTAGTCAGTACCTGCAACCCAATTACCTTGGGTTCCGCCGACACAACCGCTAGGTCCGTAGAGGCATTCAATACTAGTTCCTTGATCAGGTTCAATGAAATAAACCATGAGTTCATCGGTACCATCAGGACCAAAGTCGGTGTAAACTTGCTCTAGAACTCCTGAGGTATGGTAGCTCCAGCAAGGGCCACACCAAGTTGCGGAAAAATCTATAATGACCATTTTTCCATCGTCAAGTACGTCGTAAAGGGTGTGTGAATTTCCATCTAAATCAGTCAGCGTCCAATCGGGCGCGGTACTCCCGTCAGGTAAAACGGCAAGTGCTGTATTGATGAAAAGAAAAGAAAGTAAAAGTGTAAGAATTGGTAATCGTTGTTTCATAATCCAAATTTGAGGCATGAATGAAATAGGTTAGCAAGGCGATTTCGCCGAATGATCTTTTTGAGCTTGGAGCTCAGCTTAGTTTCTGGAAAAAAAAGAATGAAGCTGTTGAGGGTTTATCGTGCTTTAAATATAGTAAAAAATGTATTAACATTTATGGCGAGGAGAAAAAACTTAGATAAGAAAAGAATTTTGCTCGAGATCTGGCTTTAAACAACACCTTTGTTTTTGGTAAGATTTTTTATAAATGTGTTGTAATTAAAAAGCACCTATTCGATTTGAATAGGTGCTTTCATTTTTATTAATGATTTGCTAGTGGTGGTGGTGATCACCTTTTTTAAATATTATTTTCTTTCGTTCTATTTTTTTACCTTTTGTTGAACCTTGTTTGATTAGATAGAAGCTGTCTAATTCTAGATCTTCAATTACCTCCGCATCTTTTGACCCTGGCCAAAATATTTCTATACGTTTTATGGAAGTAGCTGATCCTAGTCCTTGTTCTACTTGCAATGAGTTAGCACCAAAACTAGCTCCTGAGCCAACTCGTTGGAAGAATGCTTTTTCGCCATCTTCGGTAGATACTACTGTTTTTACTAAAGCCCCGATTGCCGCTTTGTTGGAAGTCGTTCCCTCAAGCTTAAGGCTTATAAAACGGTTGCTGGTACCCGGATTCTGAAAGAGCGCATTCATAAAGTTATCTCCTTGATAAGAACCTCCCAGAACAGTATAAACGTCTTGGTCACCGTCAGCGTCTATATCTCCGAAAGCTACGCCATGCCCCTTCTGCAAATGGCCAAAGCCTCCAATTTTTGTTACATCTTTGAATTGTTGGCCATTACTATTTAAAAACATTCGATTGGGAATTAAGGCACTGAAATCAGGAGTGCCCGTGGCAGCATAAAAGTCAGGGTAACCATCATTGTTGAGGTCACCAATATTGCAACCCATGGTATAAAGGACCTTGTCTACGTTGGCAGTCTTGCTGACTTCTGTGAACGTATTATTACCATTGTTTTTATACAAACAAGGTTTCGTTGCTTGGACAGGAAGTCCTAGATAATCCTTCGCTACTTGACCTGCGGCCTCATTAAATTTACGATCAAAACCACTAACAAAAATATCATCTAAACCATCTTGATTATAATCAAAAAACCAACAAGGAAAACTGTTATTTGGTTCACTAGTCTTGGACTGTGGAGCAATGTTGGTGAATCCAGTGCCTGCTCCATTATTAAGCATTAGATAATTTGGTCCCATTAGGTTAGAGACATATAGATCCGGCCAGTTATCTTGATTGATATCTCCCCATACCGAACCCTTGATGTATCCTTGAATATTGATGCCGAGTTCATTCGCTTTTTCTGTAAAGGTGCCATCTCTATTGTTATGGAAAAGTTGACAAGCAGCTTGAGAAGAGGGAGAAGATTCATTTCCGATAAAAAGATCAATCCATCCGTCGTTATCATAGTCAGCCCATGAAGCAGTTTGTGTTGGAAGTTTGGTGTAGAGACCAGATTCTTTTGTAACGTCTCTGAAACGTCCATTTCCTTCATTTTTTAGCAAAGAATTAGGATGCTGTCCTTCGTTGGCAAGCCAAGCACCTCGAAGTACCAGTACATCGATCAGGCCATCGTTATTGTAATCGGCTTGCACCATGTTGAGACCACTCCATAGTCCGCTTAGTCCAGCTGTTTTTGTTTTATCAATGAAACCTCCTTGTCTATCATTTTCAAAATAATGAAGTTGATCCTCTAAACCGTAGGAACTAACCATGAGGTCGAGATAATAGTCGTTGTTAAAATCTTCGAGAACAACAGATCCAGAAATATCATTGACTGCCAGCCCAAGACCTCCTGCTATATCCGTAAATCGACCAATAGAGGCTTCTGATTGAAAAACCTTTGGATCGATTAATAGATTTGAAGGAATATTGTTAGGGTAGTTTCCTAAAGTCATTTCAACTATATTGTATAGCCATTTATATTGAAAGTTATTCGGATCACTTTTTATTAGCTCTTCATAGATCGCCTTTGCGGAGATGGAGCCAGTCTTATTGGTATGTCTCCCTGTCTTCTCAATAGGCAAAAGACAAGAATATTCGTTGTGATTTTCTAGACAGTTTTCAATTTCTCCTTTGCGAATATATCCAAGTGCGTGTAATTCCTTCAGTTTATTGAGCGTACCTTGAGGAGGATTTATTTTATTGGATTGAAGGTATTGAAACAAGTTATCCATGCTTTTGATGGATTTGTCATATTCACCAGCGTTTAGCCATTGGAAGGCGGTTTGAAATGCTATTCCTATATACTTATTGGGATTGGAAACCAGCGCAGGTAATTGAGCTTCCATTTTAGAAGCTTTTTTCGCATTGAGATACCACATATCTTCGTTTTGTGGATTCCTTGCAATGAGGAATAGTTCATCAACCATCGCTTTAGTTGATGCGGCTAATGGAGTAGATAGGGGGACCTGCTTCTTGTGATGAACATGAGTAGATGATTCTTTCTTATTATCAGTTTTACAAGATAAAAGGAGGAATGGGATAAGGAGTAAGATGTAACGTATCAATGGATTTTTTTTAAGTTGTTTGATGTTGAATAATCTAAAATGCAAGCGACCATCCATCTCTGGAAGTATCACCTTTTTTATAGTTAACGGTTTGGACTATTTTGCCATCTGCATTTTTAAGTGAAATACTACCACCACTATTTGACAAGCGTGGTGTTTTTAACGTGATGGTTACAAAGGCGCCAGGAGCAATGCTGATGCCGCTAATTGACTCTGAGCGATCTCTTGTATCATTAATAGACCAGCCATTTAAATCAACAGCTTGGTTAGAGATATTCAATAAAGAAACCGTTTCACTACCGCTATCTCTACCTTTTGGATTGATCAGCGCAGCTACAATTTTGATTGCAGTGCTAGTGTTTGGTTTGGAAGAACTTGTTTTAGGTTTTTTCTCTGCTTTTGGTGGTGCTTTCTTTTTGATTAAGGCAACAGCAGCTTTAACCGCTTTTTCAGCATTGACTTTTCCGTAACCGAACCATTCGGAATGTCCTTTCGTATCGTAGGTCCCCTTTTTATTTTTGAGAACGATGTCTGCTTTTTTATCAATAATCTTGTCGGTTGCTTCAGTTAGGATTTTGCGAACCTGTTTTGAACTTAACTCAGGGTTAGCTGAGATAATCAAGGCTGCCACTCCAGCTACTAATGGACAGGCGCTCGAAGTACCCCCAAAGTATCCAGTGTAGCGACTGTTTTGTGAATAGCCGATTCCAAAGGTTTCATTGTCTGTTGTCCAAATACCGCGACCGGGAACGTAAGCCTCCGGATCCGTTGGGTGCCAGTTGTCACTGGGGGCGCAAACTGTTATTTCTTTTCCCCAATTGCTGTAAGCAGACTTTCGATTTTGGCTGGTAGAAGCAGCTACAGATACCACATCTTTATGTTCAGGATATCCGTTTAGGATACCTCTCGAGTTTTTACGAATGCCATGTGTTGGATGCCTCCATTCGAAGCCACCTTTGTTGGTAAGATCTTTAATTGGAGCATTGTAGTTACCTGCAGCGAAGACGATCACACAGCCTTTCTTTCTCGGGCCACCATCTTTGGATAATTTGGTAAACTGTTCCTTGAGCAAAGTGCTCAATGGAGCATAAACAGGAGGGAATCCCCAGCTGCAAGAAATTACATCTGCTTTTGGGCCAACATAATTAAAAATTTCATAAACCATATTGTCATCAGCAGCTACATCAAATCGAATGGGCATAAATGCGCAATCCGGTGCGACTCCTACAATACCGCTGCCATTTTCTTCACCAATAGCGACACCTGCGCAGGGCGTTCCATGGTAGTCATCGTTGTCGGCTCTCGGAAATGGAAAGGCATCACCATCAATAAAGTCTTTTGCATGAACCACTTTCCCTTCTCCTTTAAAGTCAGGATGATAAAGGTCAAATCCATCGTCAATTACAGCTACCACTACATCTCTTGAACCTTTAGTAATTTCCCAAGCAGCGGGAGCACTAATGTCTGCACCAGCGACTAGGTCGATACCGCTTTTGCTATTGAGGTGCCATTGATTTTTGAAAAGATCATCTTTAGGCGTGTGTGCTCTACCAAAGCGATTGATAAGATTTGGTTCGGCATGAATAATCTCTGCTCGTTTATCTAAATCAACACAAACTTTTACTGGATTTTTTTTAGCGGAGCTGGTTACTCGAAAAAGGTGTTTGTCCGGAAATCCATCATAGCTACGCATATACTGGACACCATGTTCGCGCATTATTTTTTCGACCGTTTTATTTCGGATTCCTTTTTTGAAGGTGATGATAATAGTATCTGTGATGTAATACCTAGTTGCTGGATCAGCAAGTGGTGTATAGGCATGATGAAAGACGCAAAGTGTTTTAAACTCATCTCTGAGGCTATCCATGACTTCGTCACAAGTACCTGCTTCAGCTTTTAGTTTGTAAACATTGTTGAAGACTTGTTTGATCTTTGAAACTTTACCAGATTGATAGAGCGTTCCGATCATTTTCTTGTCGGGTAGGATAGCGGTGAAGTATTGTGATTCTTTTTGGATTTGGATTTTTTGTCCGCCTCGGTGAAGGGTGTATGATTTTGCCATTGGATAAACGTATTAGGTTTTACTATTCGGTTTATTGAGCGACTAATATACTAAAAAATTAGTTTTCCCTTTTGACAGGTTCCCATCGCCGTGCAAGGCAAAAAAAATCCCGAACATTGAGTGATCAAAGTCCGGGATTTTTTTATGAAAAGAGAAGCTTTATTTAAACATAGATTCCACAAAAGCAATTTTATTGAAAACCTGCAATTGTTCTATACCTTCTCCAACACCAATATATTTAATTGGAATTTTAAATTGATCGCTGATACCGATAGCAACACCTCCTTTTGCAGTACCATCGAGTTTGGTTAGTGCAAGGCAGGTAACGTCAGTTGCGTTGGTAAAGTGAGTCGCTTGTTCGATGGCATTTTGTCCGGTAGTGGCATCAAGTACGAGCATAACGTCGTGAGGTGCACCAGGCATTTTTTTGTCCATTGACCGTTTAATTTTGGTCAATTCTGTCATCAAATGTATTTTGGTGTGTAATCGACCGGCAGTATCAACTATGACAACATCAGCCTTAGTGTTGATGGCATGTTGAACAGATTCGTAGGCTACAGCAGCAGGGTCGGTATGCATACCTTTACTGAAGAAATCACAACCAACGCGTTTTGCCCAAATTTCCAGTTGATCAACAGCGGCAGCACGAAAGGTATCCGCGGCTCCTAGCACTACTTTTTTACCTTGTAATTGATATTGGTGTGCAAGTTTACCAATAGTGGTCGTTTTACCTACACCATTGACACCTACTACCAACAAAACATAGGGGAATTTTCCTTCAGGAGTACTAAAGTCTTCGACTTCAACCGTATTGTTTTCTCCAAGTAATTGAACGATTTCATCTCTAAGGATGGCGTTCAATTCACTGGTATTGATGTACTTATCTTTGGCAACTCGTGCCTCAATTCGGTCAATAATTTTTACGGTAGTGTCTAGTCCTACATCAGAAGAGATGAGAACTTGTTCCAATTCATCCAGTACCTCAACGTCAACGGTTGATTTACCAGCGATGGCTTTGGATATTTTTGAGAAGAAGCCAGTTTTTGTCTTTTCGAGTCCCTTGTCGAGTTCTTCTTCCTTCTTTTTGGTAAAAAATTTCTTAAAAAAGCTCATAGCGCAATTGCATTGAATTTAGTCAGTAATTATTTGTTGTTAGGTATAAGTAGATTCATTCTAACAGCTAACAACTTATTTAGTTTAGGAAGTAGAAAACAGCCAAATAAAATAAGCTACTATTTCTGTGTTCCTTCTTTGGTTTTGCTAATCGAGGATCCCAAGATAGCAAAAGGCTTTTCTTATATCAAGAAAAGCCTTTTGTTATTATATGTAAATGCGAGAAAGAGTGCTTATTTTTTAGCGAAAAACTCTTTTACTCCATCTTTGTGAATCATTACTTCTTTGTAGGTGTATTTACCAGTAGCAGGGTCTTTAATACTTTTTACAACCTTAACAAAGTCTCGACCTGATCCTGCGTTTGCAGCACGTTGGCCTACTCTTGCGTTCTTACTTACTTTTTTTGCCATGACAATATCATTTTAATGAATTAAATAATAGTGAGCTTAAAGCTAACTGCTTATTTGATTTCTTTGTGAACAGTATATTTCTTCAAGGTAGAATTGTACTTCTTAATTTCCAATCTTTCAGGCGTATTTTTACGATTCTTTTGAGTTACGTAGCGAGAAGTACCAGGTTGGCCGCTTGCTTTGTGCTCTGTACACTCAAGAATGATTTGAATTCGATTTCCTTTACTTTTCTTAGCCATGGCTAGTTATTATTTTAATAATTCAAGAATTGTTAAAGAGGTATTACAGCTTTGCACCTGTTACAAAACCCTTCTTAGCTTGCTTTTGCATATAAGCGTGAACTCCAAGCTTGTTGATGTTACGTATTGCAGCTGTAGTTATTCTAAGAGTAACCCACTCGCCAGTTTCAGGTACGAAAAAGCGCTTCTTTTGCAAATTCGGTAAAAAACGACGCTTCGTCTTTCTATTTGAGTGAGAAACGTTATTTCCTGAGATAGGACGCTTTCCTGTTAGTTGACAAACTTTAGACATAATCTTATGTTCTTTTAAAAAAATTAGTGACCGCGACAGGAGTCGAACCTGTAACCGCCTGATTCGTAGTCAGGTACTCTATCCAGTTGAGCTACGCAGCCATTTTAAATATGTTTCTTTATGAAACTTTGAAGTCATTTCTCCAAATGGATGGCAAAGATAAGCGTTTTAGCTTTTTAAACAAAAGGATTTATAAAGAAAAATAGTTCAATATTGAAAGAAGTTTTCCACGACGACTATTGAACCACAAATTTACTGCTCACAATATTGGATACATTTTCGATGGAAATCATGTAAATGCCTGATGACCAGTTGTTTACAGGTACCTTTATTTCCTTTGCTTCAAATTTAATCGGTTCTACTGTTCGATAATGAACCAGACGACCAAAGGCATCATAAATTCGTATATCGTACTTTGTATTGTCTGGAGTCCTGTATTCTATGGTAACTTCGTCCCTAACGGGGTTCGGATAGATGTTTAATAGGTCAAGTTTTCCTGTTGGAGAACCACAATCTCCCTGCATTTCATCCATACTTGCTTTTAAATCCAGTAAGCCTCCCGTCACTGTTTTTCCTTCAAGAGAATTTAAAGGGGCAGTTCCGTCCAAGAGATAACGTTTCATACTTCGTGCAGCTTCGCTTGGATTATCTAGCGCCAATTGAGCAAAATCTTTACAAGGAAGACTATACATAAGCGCAATAGCTCCTGCAACGTGGGGTGAAGCGGAAGAAGTACCCGTAAATACATCATATCCATTATTAGGTATGGTGGTAAAACTTGAGGTAGCTGCCAAATCAACCATAGTTTCGCTATATCCAGCTTGAAGTTGGTTGGATTGATCAACTTCGGTCACTGCAATTAGGAAATCACTAGGGCAGGAGGTAGGCATATCTCCTTTTTCATCTATATTAATGATACTATTGTCGGTTGCACCAGCATTTAGAATACCTTGAGCACCCAGCAAATCGTACATATCACACCAAACCTGGAAGAATGGATTGTCTCCCGGACGGCCAACGGCACCAAAGCTGGCGTTAGTCGCTACTACAAAAGCACCTTTCTGACCGTTGGTCTCATTATATAGTGTTCGCTGATCTAGAACGTAGGCATAGCTTTCAATAATTTGGTCAAAATTCAAATTATTACTGACGATCATCATTTTTACGTGCCAACTCACACCACTCACTCCTATATCATTGTCTCCTACGGCGCCTATGATCCCTGCAGTTTGTGTTCCATGGAGATTATTAAGGTCGTGATTGTCTCCTGGGAATTGTACATTGTAGCCATAGTAGTCATCTTTATAGCCGTTGCTGTCGTTGTCTATACCGTCATCTGGAATTTCATTATGATTGATCCAAATGTTTTCCGCAAGGTCTTCATGCTCAATATCACAAGCTTCGAGGTTAGCGACCACAATAGTGTCACCTAAAACAGTAACACCTCCAGTAGAACATTCCCATATCTCCGGTGCATTTATCGCTTCTAATCCCCATTGTTCACTATAATTGAGGTCGTTAGGTTCCTTACTTCGCTGCTCAAATTGAATGTTAGAACCAACCAATTCGATATTGGTATCAGTTGACAATGTTTTAATCAACTGATCGGTATCGATAGTTTGGTGATCAAATCTGAGAACAGTTAGGCGCAACTGCTCAGAAAAAGTATTATATGACTTAATCGGGCTTGTATTATTTCTGTTTTGCGCAAGCTCCTCAAAAAATGAAGCAGCGTTGACGTCCTTTTTTAAGCGAATAATAAGCTCACCGGGTACAATCTTTTGAGAAAAGACCGTAGAAGTAAACAGAAAAAGACACAGGAATGTGAAATTGGTTTTCATAGAATTCGTTTTAATTTAAGCGAAAGTACTCAACTATTTAACCGTGGGCAATCCGATTTTTTATGAAAGTAACTTAAAAATTTCATTTCGTAAGTTAAGGAAATATGGAATAGCATACAATAAGCGATTTCCGTACCATGAAAAAAGCTCACCATCTACCAGTTTTATGACGGTATCAGGACAAATTTTTTGTAATTCGGCGATGTGTTTTTCCTTAAAGGGAAATGGTTCTGAGGATAACAAGAGAACTTCAGGGGCAGCCTCACGTAGTTCCTCTTCAGAAACGGAAGGATAGCGGCCTTTGTTATGGAAGACATTGTTAAAACCAGCTAATCCGAGCAAATGATTGATGAAAGTATCGTTTGCAGCTACCATGTAAGGGTTTTGCCAAATAAGATAGCCTACTGAGATTGACCTTTGATTGGCGACAACATCTTTTAGTTTCTGAAAATCATCTTTTAGTTTTACGACCAGTTGATTGGCTATTGTAATTTTATCG
Organism: uncultured Saprospiraceae bacterium; assembly: GCA_937921775.1. GTDB lineage: Bacteria > Bacteroidota > Bacteroidia > Chitinophagales > Saprospiraceae > CALGLS01. The sequence continues at coordinate 4,470 of CAKZUK010000207.1, read as the reverse complement.
GTAAGCTGACCAAGTTGGATGATCATCTCAAAAGTATCGTCTAGGGTTTTGATATCAGACATCCAGACGGGATAGTCAGCCTGAAGTTGTTCAATATGTTCTTTTTGATTTTCTTCCTTGTTGCCAATGATGAGCTCAGGTTGGAGTGTTGCTATTCGGTCAAAGTGGAAACTTTTGGTACCTCCAATTCGGGGTTTAGTTTTGAATTGCTTTTTCGGGTGTACACAAAATTTGGTTATGCCAACGACTTCTTCTTCTAGGCCAAAATAGAAGAGTAATTCTGTCTGAGAAGGAACTAGAGAAATAATTCGTTTGGGAGGAAAGTTGACTTCGACGGGATGCCCCATCTGGTCGGTGAAGCTTTGCTTCATGGTGGTGTTTTTTATGATTGGTTAGTATCTTAGATATGGAGACCGAAGACGGAAGTATCCCTTTTAGATATATCCTTCGATATAGGGAAACTTTGCTCTTCGGACTTCTTACCTTCGTCTGAAAATTAATGTTTTTTCGTATGCTTAGGTTTTTTCTCACCAGCCTTTATAGCAATTGGTAAATGGTTTTCTGTTGGAGGGACTGGGCAATTATATCCACTACTAAATGCACACCAAGGGTTATAAGCCTTGTTGAAATCAAGTGTCATTTTATTGCCTTTGATATCTGTCATTTTTAAATCGATATAGCGACCGCCTCCATAAGTTTTTTTATTAGAGCTAAGATCCTTGAAAGGTAGGAACAGACTTTCGGGTGAAATTTTCTTGTACTTCAAATTTTGATAAACAGAGAGGTGATGTTGTTCTCCATTAAGGCTAAATGTCAAAATTCCGAACTTAATGAACTGCTTTACTTTACCACTGTAAGTCGCCATGTCAAATGGTTTTTCATTTGGCGTTCGATGGAAGGTACAATCTACCTTGTACTTAGATTTTGGACGAAAAAAGCGTAGATTTTTTAATTCTGCTTCTTTGTTATAAAAAGGCGAGCGTTCACTTTTTAAAAAATCGGCTTTGTAATGTGCCCTAAATTCTTTTGTTGATTTCTTTACTGATTTTTTAGACTGAGCATTTAGTGAGAAGCAAGTGGCTAAAAAAATGAGTAACAAGATATTTTTCATGATAGATTTTATTTGCTTTATAAAGCTCCTTGGAAACGAAGATTAGGCGAGACTATTTTGATACGATAGCAATTTTTCCATTGCGGAAAGCCATTCGAGTGATGTTATTAATTCCGTAATATTTGAAATCTGCAATTTCCACCCAAGTGTTGTCTCTCTTAGGATTGAATTTGAATAGCTTACTGCCGTTGCCTAATAAGAAGGTTCCGTTGCCAAGAATAATAAAGTCTTCTTTCCCTTTTGGAGTGGCGGTGATTAAGTCAGAACGTCTACTCCCGGCGTTTAATTTTTTTAATAGCCAAGTGTTTTCACCCAGTTTGTGGACAAAAGCAAGACTACCATCTGGCATTCGCTGTAAAGCACGTCCAATGTTGGCAGTGATGTTGGAGACGTTATCTTTTCGCTTGTCAGCTATTGCTAAACGGTGTGGCTCGCCGGTGATAAAAACAGCTGCTTTTTTACTGTTCAACCAGGCATAGTAACCAACTCCTTTTACTTTTTTAAATGAAGGGTTTCCATTGTTTGAGCGATCAATTGGGAACTCCCAAAGTCGTTGAGTTTGCTTACCATCGCTTTCTACTCGTACACAAGAGAACATAGGGCCATCCTTGTCAGTGCCAAGCATAAGCTGAGGAGAGTATTCACTATCTACAGTGGCGGTTACCTGTGTCTTTGTTTTGGTTCTAGTGTTGAGTGAGTAGATATCAGTTTGAGTGGTGTCGTTGGCCATTTGAACAGTCAAGTATATTTCGTCATCACTGACAAAAGTTGGTTGATTGTTGTAGCCATCGATATTGAAACCAGTGAGGAGTAATGGTTTCTCAAATCGAAAAACACTATCTGATTTCTGGATCATATTGAAAAGGTAGACATTGGTGTTTGGGAGCTTTTGTGCTTGAGCAAAAAGGCTGAATACCAATAAAAAAGCGATGGTAGAGATTACTGATTTCATAAGATTTTCGTTCGTCAAAAAAATAGAGTTAAACGATGATACGAAAAAATGTCTTGATGTCAAAATATAAGGTTTGTTTGAAGGATTGAAGGGCACTTAATAATCAATCTATCATAATCTGGTGCTAAACAGCTTTGCAATCGTGTGTCCTTCAAACCATATTAGCAGAATATTTTTGGTTCTTTGACAAATTCCGTGGTAGAACCCAATGATAAAATAAAATCAACGTTTCCCTTGGTCACTTTTGCTTTCATTTTAACATTGGCCACGGAATTTGCCAAAGAACGATATTTTTAAGCCTTAAATCATTTTGAGTCTTTGTCTAAGCGCATAATGCCTTTCAAGTCAGCGTAGCTAATCGTGAATTCTGTAGGACCAAAAACATAGGCTAGCACTTCGTAGTTATTATAGAAAAACTTAACACCTTTATTCGTTACTGCAAAGTTTTCCGGAAGGTAAAAAGGCTTACCCCAAAATGCATCATCTTTTTCGATGCCTCCATCCATTTCATTACGGCTTGTGTAAAAACGTTCTTCTGCTATTTTCAGTAAAGCTAAACTATCGATTACAAAATCTTCGTAGTAAAGTTCTTCGCCACTATCTATGTCAAAATTGGTGAATGATTGATAAACGTTGGGATGGGCTCCTCCGGTATTGGTGTAAGATAGCAACCGAATGACGAGTATGTTTTTATAAGTAGCATGTTTACCATCGATTTCAATTGCCCAGCGATGAGCCATGTCTCCCATTGATTCTTTTTCCTCCTGAAAGGATTTTATATATCGTTGAGCAGCTTGGTCAAGTGAAGTTATATCTTCTTCAGAATCTTCCATCTCCAGAGAAACAATAAGGTAATCTCTGATGTGATCATTAATCTTTTCTGCTACACCGATTTTGCCATCTTTTGCAAGAGGGTAATTGAGCTCAATCGTAAGGCAGGCATGATCACCTTTATCGCAATCTCCGTCTGCCCATTTTTTAGTTTCGGTTGTAAAACTGAGAGGCTTCGTGGAATCATTGCTGGAAGGAGGTGTTTCTTCCGGTGTTGATTTTTGATTTTTACAGGAAAGCGAAACAAGGAGGATTAGTACAAGTGGGAGAAATCTTAGGGTATTGTTCATCGTGTAATAAAATTGCGTTGGTTGGAATAGGCTTGCTGACAATTAGCAAGCTCATTTCTGGAAATTAATAATCCGGAATCCTTACAAATTTACAATAATAATCTTCTCGACCTACTTCAAGTCGGCAAAAATAAACACCAGGAGGTATCTCGTATGAGACCTTGTATTTATAGGCTCCCGACTCCATCTCTTCTCTGTAAACATAAGTTTTTAACTCATTTCCGTCTACATCAAAAATTGCGAGGGACACTTTACTTTTGTTTTCTAACTTCAATACAATATCCATTGACACTGCATATGGATTTGGGAAGCAGGAAAAGAAAAAGTCTTCTGTTTCTACACCTGGAGGAGGAGGCGCATCTTCACGACTCCTAAGGCTAATAAATACAGGAGAGCCTGTTAGCTGAATTTGTGGAGCATCAATCCTTGTGATTTCACCTGTTTCCGAGAAATTCCATTCTTTAACAAGTAGTGTGTCCGCACTAAAAAAGGGTGGGAAGCTATAGGATTTTGTTGATAATTCACTCATGTCTGTCTTGGTCTCAGCCCAAAGAACATAAGTATATTCTTCAGCTTCATTTTTGAAAGCTGCACCTTTTACACCTTCTGGTAATAGTAATTCATTTGTCTTGACATCATCATAGGACTTGTGGTCAAGTAGGGTAGAAGTGGTTTTGAAAGCAATGCCAGACTGGTTGACAACTTGCTGATAAGGATCAGAGCTATTTAGATTTTTATAAAGCCCCATTAATTGAAATTCACTTGAAGCTTCTGATTCCGATTTGGTTTCACCTAAATTGAAAACACAAAGTTGCTGTACGTTTTCTTTTTGAACTTCGACGAGCGACTTTATTATAAAATTACATTGAGCATCTTCAGAACCAATATAATTCCCAAAAGCAACTCGAGGAATATTACACTCGGTGATGATGTACGATTTTTCTGGATAGCTTTGGCCATAGCCATAGGTTTCTAAAACATCTTGAAATTCTTTTTTTAATAATGTGACTCCTTCTGCTGCTGCATCCGAATGACGAGTATAAATAAAATCATCGATACCGTTGTCCCAATATCTAAGTGAACCATCAATATGTGGATAGGAGTGAAAGCTCATACAATCAAAATAAGCACCACCTTTAAGTGGATAAGCATTCGTTTCTGCTCCGTCTACTGGATTATCTGTATTTCTCAAAATTACATCTAGAAAACTGTCGTAGCCAACACCAGAAACAACGACGTAGTCATCTGGTGCAAGCGTCTTAATTACTTCATAAGAAATTCTAAGT
>CAKZUK010000206.1 GCA_937921775.1 uncultured Saprospiraceae bacterium | reverse complement strand
TCTCCATCAGAACCGAAGGGCGTACGATGAGCATGCGCAGATAAGGTAACTGGAGCAGAATCAAGATAGCTATAGCCGCCTTGCTTTTCCAATACTTCCTGCATCATAAATGAGGTAGCACCACCCGGAACATCTTCATCCATGAATATGATCCGATTCGTTTTTTTCAATGATTCAACGATACGGTGTTCCAAATCAAATGGCAATAAAGTTTGCACATCAATCAGCTCAACAGAGATATTTTTTTGAGCTAATAGCTCTACTCCTTTTTGCGCAACTCGAACACAAGATCCGTAGGTCACCAAAGTTACATCCGTTCCTGGCTGAAGTACTTCAGGTACACCAAGAGGAACGGTAAAGGTTTCAATATTATCTGGTAGACTTTCTTTTAAGCGATAGCCGTTCAAACATTCGATAACCACTGCAGGGTCATTTGCTTGAAGCAATGTGTTATAAAAGCCAACCGCTTGTGTCATGTTTCTAGGTACACAAATATGCATTCCGCGAAGTGAACTGATCAGCATTCCAAGTGGTGAACCTGCATGCCAGATTCCCTCCAAACGGTGACCCCTTGTTCTGATTATTGCAGGTGCCATTTGAATTCCATCACTTCGATAATGCAATGTTGCTAAGTCATCTGACAATGGTTCAAGTCCATAAATCAGGTAGTCTAAATATTGAATTTCAGCGATAGGTCGTAAGCCTCGCATTGACATACCGATAGCCTGTCCCATGATCGTCCACTCTCTAATTCCTGTATCAAAAACACGGTCTAAACCATACTTTTTTTGAAGGCCGGCAAAACCTTGATTTACATCACCGATGTGTCCAACGTCTTCACCAAATGCAAAAAGATTTGGGTTATTTTTAAGTGCAGAATCGAAAAATTTATTTAAAATTTCATAGCCATTTAGCTTTTCACTATCCGCAGAAATGATTGCTGGCACAGCTGCTACTTTGAGTGCGCTCGTTGCCGTTTCGTTATACAAATTGGTGTGATATCTGTCGTGAGCAATTGCTTTTACTTTATCTAACCATTCATTAAGTTCATCAATTTTAGCATCACTTTTTTCAAGTAAAAGGAATCGTGCTCTTTTCGCATTTTGTACCAACTCACTTATCGTAGGGTTGGTCAACATTTTTAATTCACGATTAAAATCAGCGAATGCCGCGGTATGTTCTGGATAACTTGCCGTAAGGGATTTGTATATTCCCATGAGCCAAGCCATGTCTTTTTTGACTGGTTCGAGGAATCGACTCCATGCATTATTTTTAGCAGCAACAACCTGCGCCTTTGCCTCTTTTTCCATCTCTTCGATTTGTTTAGCTGTAGCAAAACCAGAAGCGATGATATACTCTCTCATCTTTAAAAGACAATCATGTTCACGCTCCCACTGGAGACGATCTTTTGATTTGTATCGCTCGTGCGATCCGGAAGTAGAGTGTCCTTGAGGTTGTGTTAATTCTTCTACGTGAATGAGTGCAGGAATATGTGTTTTTCGCGTTTTGGCAACAGCCTTTTCATACACCTCACAAAGTGCTTCGTAGTCCCAACCTTTTACGGTGTAGATATCAATGCCTTTATCTTTTCCATCTCTTTGAAAACCTTGAAGAGCCTTGGAGATACTTTGTTTAATGGTTTGGTATTCTTTAGGAACAGAAATACCGTAATCGTCATCCCAGACAGATACAACGAGGGGTACTTGTAGAACACCAGCAGCGTTTAAGGTTTCCCAAAAAACGCCTTCAGAAGTACTTGCATCTCCTATAGTTGCGAAACAAACTTCGTTACCATTTTTAGAAAAATCAGTTCCATTAAGTGATTTTCCTAATTCGCGATATTTTTTTGAAGCCAATGCAAGACCAAGAGCTCTAGCCATTTGTCCACCAGTACTAGAAATATCAGAACTGATATTGTACTGATCCATGACGTTATTGAGTTCACCATTTTCGCCGACATTTGGAGTTGCGAAGTGGCAATTCATTTGACGGCCTCCAGAGAAAGGATCATTTTCAGAATCAGCATATAGCTGTGCAAAAAATGCTTCTAATTCAAGAATCCCTAATGAGAACATGATGGTTTGGTCACGGTAGTAACCTGATCTCCAATCTCCTTTTTCAAAAACTTTAGCAAGAGCTACCTGAGGCAGCTCTTTTCCATCTCCAATGATTCCGAATTTTGCTTTTCCTGTCAGTACTTCACGTCGAGCCATTAAACTGGCTTCCCTGCTTAAAATACAGGTTTTGAAGTCAAGGATTGCTGCATCTTTCAGTTTAGATTGTTTAGATTTTTTCCGGCTTGTCCCAGGCTTTGCTACAAATTCTTCTGCCATATTGTATATTAATAATTTTGGTAAGATGACGATTTCTAATGGTCATAGAGTCTTAACGTACTAAGAACACCAAGCCATATGTTAAGCGTTTAATAGCTAATTAGACTACAAAAGTACGAAATTTCAGCTCAAATTGGGTAGCAATCATTAACTATATATTAACAGAATAGGGATATTATTACCTTTATTTTTGGCATTATTATCATTACATTTGTAGTAGTAGAAGTTAATGTAAAAATATCTTATTATAGCTTCAGTTTATTCATGAACGAAAATTAAATTAAAAATGAAAAAAATATTCTCTTTATTCGTAGCCCTCGTACTTATCTCTGGTGTTTCATTCGCACAAGCTGACGTAGCTACAGAAGGCACTCCTGCGGCTGATGGCCCTAATATGAACTTTGAAGTTACAGAAATTGACTACGGAGTTATTGAATATGATACAGATCCATACAGAAGCTTTCAATTTACTAATACCGGTAATGCACCTTTACAAGTAACACATGCCAAAGGAAGTTGTGGCTGTACTATTCCTGAATATCCAAAAGAGCCTATTTTCCCTGGCGAAACTGGTGAAATTAAAGTAAGATATGACACCAAGCGTGATACAGGTAAGCCATTCATGAAGCGCGTTACAGTAACGACTAACGAAGCTGAAGGTGGGAAGCAACGTGTTTTGGTTATAAAAGGAACAGTTCTTAAGAGAGCGAAAGAAGAGGATGGTTTGCCAGCAAGCCAGCCAAGTATTTTTGCTCCTGACGGAGAGTAGAGCATAAGTATTCAAACGAAAAAAAGCCTAAGTCGAATATCGACTTAGGCTTTTTTTATGTCTAAGCAAGACCTTTGAAAAGACTCTAAATTTAACGAGATATAATCTTTTGAAAACACAAAGAAAACCCTTGCTGTAAAACAGCAAGGGTCTCTAACCCAAACAAATAAACACAAAAACTACTTTTAATAATAACGCAAGTATAATGCGTTTTATAATTTCTTCCAATAGATCGTCCTTTTTTTTGTGACATCGGTAATTAGCACTTACTGTTACACAAATCACACAATTATAATGGACAACTAATTAATTTACAAGTATTTAAGTCTTTCTATTTCTTCTAAAACTCAGTCACACTTTCGTCATTTACGCTGAGAAACATTAGACTTTTCAAGGCATTCAACTCATTTCCGCAAATCTGTCATCAATATTTGATTTTTTATAATATTGATCTAGCCTATACTTCTTGTTAAGCAAATAGAAAGCCAAAAATCCATCATTTTAATAAAACTTTTCATTTAACTAAGCTCATCACTAAATATTTGGCGTTCATCAGCTTTGTCACCTCAAATTAAAATTCCATTTTTTTTTAATATATCAGAAAAATTTCAAAATTCGGGTTTTAAGTTTTCTATTATCACTTCCTTTTTCTTTTTTTAGAATCAATCAATCCCCTAAAAAAATAACTCCCCTATTATTATTTTCTCTATTTTGCGCTTAGGTAAGCCCGTTTCATGTCAGTATAAAACTGATTTTACATACTGCATAATATCCTTTTAGTTCAGGATATGTGACAAATTTCTACAGCTATGAGAAGCTTTATTTTTACTATTTTTCTAATTATCACCATTGGATTCACTTGGTTGCTGAATAATCAGATACCAAACACACCTCTCCCTCCACTAGGTAAAGTATTCAATCCATTCACTGGCTTCTGGCAAAACAACAACGATAGCGATTTCACGATCGACAGTCTTGCCTTCAAAGGAATTAGTGAACCGGTACAAGTTGCCTACGACGATAGAATGGTACCACACATTTTTGCTCAAAATGACATTGACCTCCATTTCGTTCAAGGATATATCATTGCAAAGCATCGTCTTTTCCAAATGGATTTGATTACTAGAAAAACATCGGGTAGACTTTCAGAGATTCGAGGTGAATCACTTATTAATATCGATAAAAAAACTAGACGAAAAGGAATGGTATGGGCCGCAGAAAATACTTTAAATGCCTGGAAAAAATCAGAAGAGGAATACCCAAAACTACAAGCGTTTGTAAAAGGCATCAACGCATATATTAGCTCACTCCAACCGAAGGACTACCCTATTGAGTATAAATTAATGGATTTCAAACCAGAGCCTTGGACTGAACTGAAAACAGCTTTATTTAGTAAAGAGATGGCCAGCACACTGAGTGCCAGAGAGTTTGATAGAGAATCTACGAATGCACTTTCCATTTTGGGCCGTGAGATGTTTGACTTCTTGTACCCTGAATACAATCCAAAGCAAACGCCAATCATTCCTGAAGATGTAACATGGGATTTTACAAATCCACTTTCTAAACCTGTAGCTGATCCAAAAAGTAGCTTGTCCTTTGCTCCAGAACGACCATTTGAATTAGAATATGAAGGAATAGGTAGCAATAACTGGGCAGTTTCCGGACAAAAAACAGCTTCTGGTTTCCCTATCCTTTGCAATGATCCTCATTTGAAATTGACCTTGCCTTCCATCTGGTTTGAAGTACAATTGAACTCTCCTACTCAAAACACTTATGGCGTTGCCTTACCAGGAATGCCCGGCATCATGTTGGGCTTCAATGAGAACGTCGCTTGGGGATTTACCAATGTTGGACACGATGTCCTTGACTGGTATGAAATTGATTGGGCAGAAGCCAATAAAGAGTCTTATTTCCTTGATGGAAAAATTATTAAAGTAGACAAGGTTATAGAAACTTTTCATGTAAAAGGATTGGGTACGGTTTACGATACCGTGAAATACACCGTTTGGGGGCCTATCGTACAGGAGTCAAAAGGTAGTGATAGCAAAGATCTTGCAATGAAGTGGCTGCCACATCTTGCACCAGACATTAATGAACTTAGCACTTTTAGTAAGCTTAATAAAGCTAAAAACTACGACGATTATACGAATGCGCTTCAACACTATTCTTCGCCAGCACAAAATATCGCGTTTGCCAGTAAAGACGGTGATATCGCACTAAAAGTACAAGGGCTTTTCCCTCTCAAAAATAAAGAACAGGGGCGTTTTATTCAAGATGGTAGCAAATCTTCTAGCAATTGGAAAGGCTTTATTCCAAAAGAACAAAATCCAGCGGTAAAAAACCCGAAAAGAGGTTTTGTTGCTTCCGCAAATCAACATTCCACCAGCCCTGATTATCCCTACTATTACAATGGTAGCTTTGATGATTTTAGAGGGCGTATCCTTAACCGTATTCTCAGTAAAATGGATAAGATCACTCCGGAAGATATGATGGCTTTGCAAAACAATACTTTTTCTATTAAAGCCGAGGAAGCACTCCCCCAGTTGATCAAGTATGTCAATACGGCTGATCTTGACGAAACGGATAAAGTATTTTATAATGAATTAAAAACTTGGGACTACAAATACACCGCAGAAGGTCGTAGTGCTATTCTATTTGAAGAATGGTATGATGCTTTTCACAAAAATACTTGGGATGAGTTAGATCCATATACTGAACAAATAGGAAGAATGCCTGTCGAAGATTGGCGAACGATTGCACTCCTCAGCGATCAACCAAATCATGGCTTTTTTGATAATGCAACGACTAGTCCAATCGAAACAGCGAAGGAGATTGCACATCAATCTTTTAAAGAGATGAGTAACATCGTTCAGAATTTGGAAGTTGATAACGATGGTCCTTTGAATTGGTTTGAATACAGAAAAGCGGACGTAACTCACCTCACAGGGATTCCTGCCTTTTCGAGAAATAATATAAAAGCCGGAGGCTGTCCAAATTCACTAAACGCAATACGCGGTAATAAAACTCAACTTGGAGGCTGGGGACCTTCTTGGAGAATGGTGGTTGCATTTGGAGAAGGTGATGTTGAAGCTTACGGTATTTACCCTGGTGGTCAGTCTGGCAATCCGGCAAGCCCTTATTATGACAATATGATTGATGACTGGGCAGCTGGCAAATACTATAAACTCCATTTTTTAAAATCAATTGAAGAATTAGGTGAACATACTTTGCATGTTAATACCTGGACACCCAATTAAGTTAAAGTCGAATTGGGAATAGCAGGGGCAACTTTCACTCCCTGTTTCTGCCATTGCAATTAGTACTGATACTTGCGGCTATGTCGCACATTCTATCATTAAAAATAAAAATCATGCGATTCATACTTACTTTAGTTATTATAATCATTGCAGTAGCTGGGGCTCAATTATATTTTCCTTGGTGGAGTATGGTCATCGCTTGCTATGTCATTGGAGGGCTTTCCGGAATGCGAGCTTGGGGTAGTTTTATTAGCGCGTTCTTAGCTGTATTCCTATTATGGGGAGGCTATGCATTATATCTAAGCCAAGATTCTACTCTTCCCATGAAAATGGCCAGTGTATTCAACAATCTGGATGCAACATTTGGCGAAAGCAGTACCTATGTTTTGGTTTTAGCAACAGCTTTAATGGGGGCATTACTCGGAGGAATGGCTTCAATGACTGGAAGTCTTGGACGCAATATGTTTCGATCCAGAAGCCCAAATGTAGAACAAGTAGAATCTGTATAGAGAAATAATATTCATTCTTCGGTAAAAATGGTGTGCTCATCTATAAAATAAAAAGGTATTCAATTCGATTCTATATCTTAATGGTCTAAAGAAGGGAGACGAAAGCGGGAATATCCAAACTCCCACTGCCATCTTCCAACTTTTTAATTTTATAATTAAAAAACAAACCAATTCATGACACCAGAAGATCAATATAGACTCGCTAAGAAAAAAGTAAAACAGAAAAAAGGGTTTTTCAAACACCTAAGTGCCTATCTTGCTGTAGGGTCATTTTTCTTTGCGCTTAACATGATTACGGATCCTTTTGATATCTGGTTTGTCTTTCCTATGCTACCCTGGAGTGTCGGACTTATCATTCACTATTTCAATACCTTTGGATTTCCTGGTGGAGCACTTACTGATGAGTGGGAAGAACGTGAACTAGATAGAGAAATGCGAAAATTGGAGTATAAAGTAGATGAGGCTCAACCTCTGGAGATCGAAGAAGAATTGGAGCTCAAAGAGTTTAAAAAACTACGCAGAGAATGGGACGATGGTGATTTTGTCTAGAAAAAAGGATCCCCTATTTTCTAAAAACCGAATGTTGAGAAATCGACATTCGGTTTTTTGTTTTACCTCATCGCGTCTTTGCCCCATGATAGATTCTTTCTCAAGCTTACACCGTCTTAGTCCTCTTTTATTTTGCGCATTTCTTTCACTTATTTCTATACAAACAAGCAATAAGTAAGTACTTTTGTGTCAAACAATTACTCTATGGAAAACAAGCATATAAACATTATAGCAGACCGCCTTTCTCTGCCTACTCGAAAGGTAACTAATACGCTGGGCCTACTTAGAGAAGGAGCCACTATCCCCTTTATTGCCCGATACCGAAAGGAAGTAACCGGAGAACTAGACGAAGTAGAAATTGCTGCAATTCAAGGACAGATGAAGAAGCTGGATGAATTGGAAAAACGTCGAGAAAGCATCCTAGGCTCAATTGAAGAACAAGGGAAATTAACAGATGATCTGCGTAAAAGAATCGAATCAACTTATGATCTAACTGTATTGGAAGACATCTACCTACCCTACAAGAAAAAGCGCAAAACCAAAGCTTCTGTCGCTCGTGAAAAAGGTTTAGAGCCTTTAGCTACAGCTTTGTTCCAACAAGATCAACAACAAATCTCAAAGCTAATCGACCCTTTCCTTACAGATGAGGTGCCAGATGAAGATGCCGCCTTGGAAGGAGCTCGCCATATTATCTCTGAGTGGATGAGTGAAGATGAAGCTGCACGTAACAAAGTCCGTTTTGCCTTTAGCAGAAATGCCATAGTCAAAGCAAAAGTAGCTAGAGGAAAAGACGAAGAAGGTAAAAAGTATCGAGACTATTTTGAATATGAAGAAGCACTTAATCGCTGCCCTTCACATCGACTGCTCGCTATTCGAAGAGGTGAAGAAGAAGGCTTTTTGAGGGTGCAAATTTCACCACCAGAAGAGGATACTTTGTGGGATTTGGAGAAGGTATTCCTTACGGGAAATGGCGAAGCGACACGACAAGTAAAACTAGCCATGGAAGATAGTTACAAGCGCCTTCTCTCTCCTTCCATCGAAACAGAATATCGAAATATTAGCAAAGGGCTGGCTGACGAAGAAGCCATCAAGGTGTTTACTAACAACTTACAACAATTGTTGCTCGCTCCACCACTCGGGCAAAAAAGAGTATTAGCAATTGATCCTGGCTTTAGAACAGGTTGCAAAGTAGTTTGTCTTGATGATAGCGGTCACCTTTTGTACAACACAGCCATCTACCCACATCCACCTCAAAAGGAAACAGAACGATCCATCGATCAAATTAAAAAACTGGTTGATAAATACAAAATACAAGCAATCGCTATCGGAAATGGAACTGCTGGTCGTGAAACGCTAGCCGTCATGCGAAAAGCTTTTCCTGAAAATGAGGTAGATTTATTTTTGACCAATGAATCGGGTGCATCTATTTACTCGGCATCTGAAATTGCACGTGAAGAATTTCCGACACAAGACATTACCGTTCGTGGTGCTGTTTCCATCGGTCGACGCTTATTAGATCCTTTAGCAGAGTTGGTAAAAATTGATCCTAAATCAATTGGTGTCGGACAATACCAGCACGACGTCAATCAGATAAAACTAAAAGACAGCCTTGACCGCGTAGTGGAAAGTTGTGTAAACTCTGTAGGGATTAACATCAATACTGCAAGTAAACATTTGTTGACCTATGTTTCGGGCTTAGGCCCTGTACTCGCTGCCAATATTGTTGACTTCCGTCAAAAAGAAGGTGGTATCAGCAGTAGAAGTCAGCTAAAAAAGGTTCCTCGTATGGGTGAAAAAGCATTTGAACAATGTGCTGGATTCCTCCGAGTTCCAAACGCAAAAAATCCTTTAGACAATACTGCGGTGCATCCTGAACGTTATAAATTGGTCAAGCAAATGGCTGACGATCTTGGATGTAAAGTGCAACAGCTCATTGAAGAAAAAACACTACGCCAAGATGTTCAACTCAACAAATATGTTTCTGATGAAGTAGGTTTACCAACACTAAAAGACATCATGTCTGAATTGGAAAAACCAGGACTAGATCCTCGTGGAGAAGCCAAGACCGTCGAGTTTGCTGCAGTAAGTACCATTGAGGATTTGAGCGAAGGTATGATCTTACCTGGCGTTGTGACAAACGTTACCAACTTTGGAGCCTTCGTCGATATTGGAATTAAAGGCGATGGTCTTGTTCACATTTCTCAAATAGCGAATCGATTTGTAAAAGATCCTTCGGAGGTGGTGAGCGTAGCGCAGGAAGTACGAGTTCGAATTATTATGGTTGACAAGGAACGTGGACGAGTTAACTTGTCAATGAGACTAGAAGAGAACTAATTTAGTTCTTCGACTCCGCTCAGTACGAGCATGCTATGGTAAAAACTGTAAGTAGCTTAACTGAGCGGAGTCGAAGAACACGCTCCGATTTTTTACTTTTTTAAATTTGGACCAATGAAAAATATTCAATTTTTATTTTGCTTTTTTTGTTTAGGGATACTGACTTTAGTGGCTTGTAAAAGTCAGAAACAAGTTAATTTCATTCAGTTGTCTGAACAACATAAGGTGATATTCCTTGATAGCGTTAAAGCTTCTCAAGCGATTGTTCTTGATCAGCGAGAAGGTTTTTTTGATAAAATTAGCATGGTGGATATGGACATCCAAATGAATAAGGTACATGCAAAAAATGCGACAAGAGAAGAGGTACTTGCCGAATACAAAAGCTATATTCAAAAAGATGTTTTATCATTTACGGAATCGGAGAAAGAGATGATTACTCGGATAATGAAGCGAATGCATACACAATGTTCAAAACTATCTCCGGATTTGGTGTTACCAGAAATACGATTGATTAAAACGCATGCAAAACATTATGGTACTTCGGTTTATTACACTCGTGACAATATTATCGTCATCCCAAAATATGTATTACAAACACCGGATGAAGCAGCCTTTTATTCAACAATGCTTCATGAATTATTTCATATTTACTCCAGATTCAATCCTAAAAAACAGGATGAACTCTATGAATTGATAGGCTTTAAAAGGATTAACAATCCTGAATATTTAGCATTTGATGAGGCACTCAAAAAAAAGATGTTGACCAACCCTGATGGGGTCAATATTGGCTTTGCGATTAAACTGGAACAGGAAGGTGGAGCCCCTGTACTTGCAATTCCTGTTCTCTTCTCTAAAACGGATGCTTACGATCCAAGTTCTACCGATTTCTTCAACTATGTAGACTTTGGCCTTTTTGAAATCAAACCTCCTTTATCGAGAATGATGAAAGTGATTTCTGATAAGAATGGAAATAGTACGATCTCTCAAGAATTGATGGCTGATTTTTTTCGACAAATAAAGGATAACACCAATTACATCATTCATCCGGACGAGGTCATGGCTGACAACTTTATGTTTGCTATCTTGTCGGTAGAATCACCGGAATATTTGGATCGTTTTTCTACTGAAGGGAAGGCGCTGATTGCGGAGATTAAGGAAATTTTGAAGGTGAAGTAAGTAATCAATATTGAGTAAATCGTCGGATTTTAGTCCGGCAAAAAATTAGATCAAGGTTGGACTGAACAAGCCGACTAATTACATGCAGATTGTATAAAAATTTAATTGTAAGTAATTTACGGAAATTGGATTTACAATAGATTGAGATGGATTTTGGATTTAGATGAATCATTTTTTAAAGTAATAGCCCCGCTATTGCCGCAGAGAAATGGTGAAATATAAATTCAAAAGGCGCTCAAGCTAATAGTAAATTTAATTCTGTGCATTACTTACCACTATTCGCTTTATTTTTTTAACCTCTCGGATATGTTTAACAGGTTTAAACTTTGCGGTTTTATATTTAGATCCTTTTCCAAACGCAAAAATCAATTCTCGGTCGTTCTGTGAAGTCCAGTGACCAAAATCCAGACGAATTGTACAAGTCTAGTTGTATGAAAACGCCTTCGTTCAAAGCAATCTAAAGCAATCTTCTAAAAGTACAAAGAAACAAAATTTTGGAATCCAAGAAAACCAAACTATCGCGTACTACAACTTTCACTGTTTTTGCAAAAAAGCATTACCGTATTTTCGGTATTCCCTTTTTAATATTTTTCCTTTGGTATCTTTTTGCACTACCCGACCCGCTCTTCAAAGACCCATATTGCATGATCCTTGAAGATAAGAATGGAGCCTTACTTGGCGCTCGTATTGCAGCAGATGGACAATGGCGTTTTCCAGAAGGGGGACAATTACCTAAAAAGTATGTATCCGCCTTATTGGAATTTGAAGACCGACGCTTTTACCAACATCATGGGATTGATATTCGGGCACTGGCTCGGGCTATGAAACAAAATATTAATGCTGGGAAAATCGAAAGTGGCGGCAGCACCATCAGTATGCAAATCATGCGCCTTTCTCGAAAAGGCAAAAGCAGAAGTGTTTTTCAAAAACTAATTGAAGCCATACTGGCCACTCGCTTAGAGATTCGCTATAGTAAAGAAGAAATCTTAGGCTTGTACGCTGCTCACGCGCCCTTTGGAGGTAACGTAGTCGGCCTAGAAACTGCCTCTTGGCGTTATTTCAGCAAACAGCCGGATCTTCTATCTTGGTCAGAAGCTGCTACCCTAGCGGTACTCCCCAACAGCCCTTCCCTCATGCATCCTGGCCGCAATAGAGCTGCTCTAATTGCCAAACGCAACCGACTCCTCAAGCGCCTTTTCCAAAAGGGAGAAATAGATCAATTCACTTTTGAATTAGCTACAGAAGAAAGGCTACCCGAAGCTCCTCTCCCACTCCCTCAATATGCGCCGCATTTATTAGAGCGCGCTTATCGCGAGCAATTCAGAAACAAAAAAGAAAACCGCACTCGACTGCGTACTACTATCGATCCGGCGCTTCAGGAACGTTGTAACGAAATTGCTAAATACCAAAACGAATTACTTTCCGGAAATGAGATTCACAATCTAGCCATACTCGTTCTTGATATCGAAACAGCTCAGGTGCTCGCTTATATTGGCAATGCGCCCGGTACAGGGAAAGCACATAGCGAAGCTGTTGACATTATACAAGCAAAAAGAAGTACGGGCAGTATCATCAAACCTTTTCTCTTTGCAAAAATGTTGGATGACGGATACATTTTAGGCGAAAGCCTGATCCCCGATGTACCAACACATATCAATGGTTACCGTCCAGAAAATTACAATCGAAAATATGCAGGGGTAGTTCCAGCGAAGCGAGCCTTGTCTCGTTCCTTAAATGTTCCTTTTGTGCGGATGCTACAAGATTATAGTGTTGAGAAATTTCATTTTGGCTTGCAGCAAATTGGATTCACCACTTTTAATAAACCACCGCAGCATTATGGGCTTACCTTAATTTTGGGTGGTGCGGAAGTTAATCTATGGGAGGTGACAAATGCTTATGCTTGCATGGCGCGTACACTCAATCATTTTTCTGAGAATAATGGTTTGTATAATCCTAATGATTTTCGGAAGTCGGTTTATTTTGAGCCAAAGAAAAGATCGAATGACAAGGGAGCAGGCCTTGGCAATCAGCCCGTCTTGTCTGCTGCTGCGATTTATAAAACCTTTGAGGCGATGCGCGAGGTGGAGCGACCGGGAAGTGAAGGTGACTGGCAACAGTTTCAATCGAGCCAAAAGATTGCTTGGAAGACGGGAACCAGTTTTGGATTTAGAGACGCCTGGGCCGTTGGAGTGAACTCCAAATATGCCGTTGGAGTATGGGCCGGGAATGCTGATGGAGAGGGGCGGCCTGGTTTGGTCGGCGTAAAAGCTGCTGCTCCTATTCTCTTTGATGTTTTTAGTTTGTTGCCTGGGGGCAAATGGTTTGAAGCACCACATGATGAGTTGGTGGATATTCCTGTTTGTACAAAAAGTGGCTATCGTGCCTTAGATATTTGCGATGCAGACACCCTGAGTGTGCCTCTAAGCGGTTTAAAAACAAAAGCTTGCTCTTATCACCAATTGATACACTTGGACGCTGCTGAGCAATATCAGGTAAACAGTAGTTGTGCTGCTACTTCTGAGATGGTACATAAGCCCTGGTTTGTACTTCCTCCTTTGGAGGCCCACTATGCGATAAGTAGAGATCCTTCTTACAAAGTTATTCCACCTTATCGGGCAGACTGTGCTCCTGCCTCTGGAGCCAGTTCAAATCATCAAACTTTGCAACTTATCTATCCGAAAGACATTGAGCAAATTTTTATTCCGACTAATCTGGATGGATCGCGCAGTGCTACCGTTTTTAAAGCAACACATCGTGAGGCGAATGCTGTTATTCATTGGCATATGGATGATACTTACTTGGGTAGCACAACTGATTTTCATGAGTTGGCTTTGAATCCCACTGTGGGTGAGCATGTGTTGACCTTAGTGGACGGACAGGGAGTTCGGCTGGAGCAGGCGTTTGAAGTTATTGGGAAGTAGGAGGATGGGAAGTGATTTCTAATGCAATCTGCTTATCGCTGAGATTTGCCTGTGTCATTTTTCAAAAAATATTAAACCGAAAAGGTATCAAGCCTAAGGAGGATGAGATCGCGGATAAGTAATCTTATCCTAATAGCTTAGTTTTTAATTTACATAGAGAGCGGACAAAAAAATCTCCTGCATCCGGAGGCTGTTGGATGCAGGAGATATATACATACTTGAGAAAACTACACGATGTAAAAATAGGCTTTGAAAAAGTAAAATTTTGGGTAGATGTAGTAATGGGTAGGAATTAAGGGTTAGTGGTTGCTATTGGTTTTGGAATGGAGAAAGAGCTTGGAATTGAAATTGGAACTTATCGAGTCTATCTGGCCAGCTAGACAAATGCTAGCTTCCTTAAGCCACAGAATAAGAGATCTCTGTGCTGGCACATTTTATGAAATAGTCAAGTAGACTCCAAACAGATCAGACTAGTTAAGATCTTCTAATTATAATTTAGATTGGTATTCTAAGGCAGGTAGACAAAGGAATAAGTCAATCTAAGTCCGAAATCACGTAAAATACATTTGAAATCACCTAAAATACATTTAAGAAATAATAGGAAATCGATTTGAGAAGGAATTGCCTACTGGAAAAGGAACTAAACGTATTACGTTGATTTATAATCTGTTAAGGTCCGGGCAAAAAAAATTCCTACACCCCAGAAGGGAAAAAGGTGTAGGAAAATTAAACATACTATGAGAAAACTTTGCTCAAGATATGGCAAGATATACTACACAAAAACGCATAATTAGGGAATGGGTAAAAAATAAGGGCTAAAGGCAGGTTTCCTTTAGAAAGCGGTATGTTAAAAAACGTAAAAGTGTACGTTTTAAGAAGGTTTGCGGTGATTTTGATGTTTGCCCCGTTGAGGGAAAAAAATTCCTGCACCTCAGGAGGGAGCAAGATGCAGGAAGATTAAACAAACATACTATGAGAAAACTATCCTCAATATATGGGGTTTTATTTTAATGCAAGCGTCGATTTTACGCATGACCATGAATTATAATGTGAAAGGTGTATATGGGCTAGAAAGCGGTAAATTGAAGTTTGGAAGAATTGGCTTAAAAAGATCTTTTTAGGCAGAATTAACAAAATTGCCCATCTCAAAGTAAAACCGCGATGGACAAGGAATCCTATAAATCCTTTCCAAATCCTATAAAACCCATCTTAAGTGCTTGGACTAAATTAAGTTATCGCTTAATCCAAGCACTTACTTCTGAATAATAACAATAGGAATCAAAATTTCAACTCTAGTTCCTTTCGACTTCCCTCTATTTGTACCCAAGTCTGTGGTTGTTACAAAAACATCCCCTTCCCTATTCTTATTAAGGATATCTAAGCGCTCTTCTGTGATGCTCGTACCTTTTGACCTATGATTGGCACTAGCTGGATCGTTTTCCTTCATCTTACGTGCCGCTTCCAGTCCTATCCCGTTATCTTGAACAATACATACGATGGTCTCTTCATCTTTTAGTTTAAAATCTACGGTTACTACTCCTTTCTTAATTGAGCGCAAGCCATGTTCCAATGCATTTTCCACATAAGGCTGAACAATCATGGTTGGCACTCCCATAATGTCTTCTTCTAATTCTTCATCCACATTGATCTCGTAGGACAATCGCGTTTCAAAACGCAGCTTCTGGTTGATGTATAGATAATTTTCTAAAAATTCGACTTCATTTTCCAGCGGAATGTTTTCCATATCGGAGTATTCCAAACTTTGGCGCATCAGCCTTGCAAAAATGGCTAAGTATTTTGTTGCTGAAGTAATATCTTTAGAAGTGATATAATCCTGAATGGCGTTCAAGGCATTGTAAATAAAATGCGGATTCATCTGTGCGCGTAATGCCTTTAGTTGAAGACCGGCGGCTTGCAATCGCAGCATTTCTGCTTCTGTTCTTCTCTTTTCAGCCTGATACTTTACTTCCATTTCAGTAACCAAAGAGCCATTCATTGCTATTTGATATATCTCATTGGTACTGCCATGCATGAGCAGATAACCGTAGGCATTTTTAAAATCACCCAATTCCGCTGCAAAGTCTGCCCTGTCCTTACAAATACCGGCTAGAGATTTATAGTCTTTGGCTTCTGATGCATAATCGTAAGCCGAGTCAAAATATTTCTTAGCTTTCTTTTCTTTGCCTTGTTGGACAAATAGCTTAGCCATCCGATGATCAATCTCTGCAAAGTTGCTATAATTTCCTTTTGAGGTTTTTCGATAGAGTGATTTTGCCTTTCGGAAAAGACGTAAAGCTTCCTCCGGTTCTTCTTTAATGAAGTAGCAAGAGCCCAAGTTTGCGTAGGCCGCAGCTCGTGAGTACTGACTGATGTCATCCCGGCTATCAATTGCTTTTTGAAAATAGGTCTCAGCACTTTCATGATCGTTCATTGCCATATAGCCGTTGCCTACGTTGAGGTAGTGCCAGGAAAGTCGAGTACGCATGCCTAGTGTTTCACACCAGTTGACCACATTCAAATAAGCTCTTACACTTTTTTCAATGTCGTTATTCTTTTCGTAAATAAACCCGAGTCCACTGTAGATCAGTGTTTTAAAATAATAATCTTTGATGGTGTTTGGCGACTCCTTGGCGTTCATCACTTTTTCTGCCAGATGGAATTGCTCAATTGCCTCGGCATAGTTACCGTAGTGTAAATTTAAAAATCCTTCGCGACAAGTAATCCGAGCTTGTAGACGATCATCCGGAAAATCTTTTAACAGTATGTGCGCCTTATCCAAATAAGCCGCAGCTTCGTCCATCTCTCGTCTGTTAATACATATCCCAGCATAGTCGATGTACACTTCAATTTGTTGAGAGATCCCTCCCCTTTCTTCTAAAATTTCAATCGCTTCCAGAAAATGGTTTCGAGATAAATCATAGTTATAAACCTGATTTTCAATAAATCCGGTGTTGAGATGATAGTTTAGTTCAAAGTCAAGATTAGGAGTATCCTGAAGGATCTTGTAAAGGTCCGCAAGATATGGCTGTGCTTTTCTGTAATCAGTGAAGGTATAGTGAGAAGCTAATTGATCTAAAACGATCAACTTTTGCATATCATCCGTATGGCCTTTGAGTTGATTCTCAAGGCGTTTTAGTTCGTTAGATGGATTGGCAGGTGTGATTATCATTGGCTAATACGCATAGAAAAGGCCACATTACTAAATGTAGCCTTATAAAAAATTTTAAGAATGAACCTTAGTCTACTGAGGTACGATACCTCCACAAGGATTATACCTTATGTCAGTTCCTTTTTTACCTCCGACGAATTTGTTCAAATCGTTTTTCTTTACCAGTATATCTCTTTGCTTGGAAAGATCTCCTAAGCTCGAGAATGGCTTGTTTAATTTGCTTCCCATAGCGTTTGTTTTTTAAGATTTATCAAATTGGGACTATTACATAAAAATTTTCTCAGTAGTAAAAATAGATAATTATTTGTTCAGTTTCAAAGTCTGCGGCTAAATAAAACATAAAAATAAATGCTCTAATCAGAAATAACAACAAAGC
>CAKZUK010000205.1 GCA_937921775.1 uncultured Saprospiraceae bacterium | reverse complement strand
AAAAAAGAGACTCCTAAAATAGGAGTCTCCCGGTGGTGCCTCCAGGAATCGAACCAGGGACACATGGATTTTCAGTCCATTGCTCTACCAACTGAGCTAAGGCACCGTTTGCTGTAAAGCGAGGCAAAAATAGTCGCTTTTTTTATATTGCACAAGTTAAGAGGGAATTAATTTCAGGTATTTTTGAGGTATTTTAGTCAATTAAGCCACCTTTTGTATCTTTCAGCTAATTAGGAGTTAGATTAAGTGGAAAGATAAGGAGTTGGAAGTGAGAGATGGGAAGTGAGAAATGTCCTAGATTCTGTCTTTTTCGGCAGGCAGGTGTGAAATTTATTTGAGACTAAACAAGTTTCGCGTCTGTAGGAAACTTTTCTCCCCCAACTTCTAACTTTTTCCCACTTCCAAAAAAAAACATAATATGCTTTCAAAAATAATAACCTTCCCCGTTTTTATGGCTCTTTTTGCCGTCATCTACCTGATCTGGGAGAAAGGAAGTCATAATGCGGTCTATTTAGTACCAGTAGTGGTACTACTTGCCATATTATATGTACTGAGCCCACAGATTGATTGGTGGTGGTACAAGCGTCGACCGCCAGAGATGTACCCTCAATTGAAAAAGATGCTACAGCATCGGCTACCATTTTACGCCAAACTTAACGCCAAGTACAAGAAACGATTTGAAAGTCGGGTGATGCTATATATGCTGGCTAATGAATTTCTACCACAGCTGTTGGACTCCATACCCAAAGATGCAGAAGCTATGGTAGCAGCAAACGTGGTCCAACTTACTTTTGGGGTCAAGGATTATCGGATGTCAAAATTCGAACACATCGTGATGTGCCCTGGCCCTTTTCCTTCTCCACAGTATCCGCAACATACGCATGCCTCCGAGATTTTTGCAGAAGACAAGTCTCTTTTATTCTCAATGGACCATGCTGTACACGGAACGATCAATGCGAAAAAGAATTATAATATTGTATTGCATGAATATGCAAGAGTTTTTATGATCACCCACCCTGACATTGAATATCCACAACTAGCTGATGACATCTGGAAAAAAGTAGAGCTCATTTCTGGATTTAGTGAAAAATACATTCGAGATCATATTGGTAGACCTGATGTACGGGCACTACCGACAGCTATGGTTGTATTCTTTATTTTTCCGGAGAAGTTTTGGGAGGTCGAGCCTAAACTCTTTCGAGAGATGACTCGGGTATTTAATTTGAATCCTTTGAAAGGTGGGCACCCTGTGGTAGATGTGGATTTGATGGGACCTGATGCTAGTTAGACTTGTTTTTCTTTTATCGTAATGCATATAAAAAAGGGTTGATATTGGTAAACCCAAAATCAACCCTTTTAAATTAGAAGACCGCGTCAACAGAAACAGATCCATCCGAATCTGTTCAATCAGTTCAATCCGTGCCCGTCTGACAAAAATGCGCCTGCCCGCCAGATTCCCATCCACGTCTACTTCGCATCTTTGTCATTCTTCACATCCTTCACCGCATCATCCAAATCCTTGGTAGCTTTTTTCAGTTTGTCCAAATCCTTTTCACGCTTATCCTTACCGTTGCTCTCTGCTTTTACTTTTGGTTTTTCAGCAGGAGTAGTTTCGTCAAAAGGTTTTTTTGAAAAAGTGAGGCCTTTCTTATTCGTATGTATATATATGGTATCACCTGCTCCGTAGTTGCCACTAAGGACTTCTTTTGACAATGGGTTGATAACCTCACGCTGTAAGACACGCTTTAGTGGACGTGCTCCAAACTGCGGATCGTAACCCAACTCAGCCAACAAGTCTTTTGCAGATTCGCTTAACTTAAGTGTAATTTCTTGTCGGCCCAACATTTTGTGCGTCTTGCGCAAAAGAATATCCAATATCTTTTTGATCTCTTCACGTGTCAATGGCAAAAACATAATTTGCTCATCAATACGATTTAGAAATTCAGGACGTAAGTTTTCTTTCAATGCTTCCAGTACTTCTCCTTTTGTGGTTTCAATAATATCGGCACGATGTTGTTCACCTAATGCATCTAAGTCTTCAAAGTTTTCAAGAATCGTTTCAGCTCCCATGTTGGAAGTCATGATAATGATGGTATTTTTAAAATTGGCAACGCGACCTTTGTTATCCGTTAGATGACCATCATCCAAAACCTGTAACAATATGTTGAAAGTATCCGGATGTGCTTTTTCAATTTCATCCAGTAGGACAATTGAATAGGGCTTTCGTCGAACAGCTTCTGTCAACTGACCTCCTTCATCATAGCCTACATATCCTGGAGGCGCACCTACTAGTCGAGATACCGAGTGACGTTCTTGAAATTCACTCATATCGATACGAGTAATTGCCTTTTCATCATCGAATAAAACTTCTGCCAATGCTTTTGCCAATTCTGTTTTACCAACTCCAGTTGGTCCAACAAATATGAATGAACCAATAGGTCTGTTAGCATCTTGCAGTCCTGCTCGCGAGCGACGTACCGCATCTGAAACTGCGATTACTGCTTCGTGTTGTCCGATTAATCGTTGTCCGATTTCTTCTTCTAGCTTGAGTAGTTTCTCCTTTTCACTCTTCATCATCTTGGCAATAGGAATTCCTGTCCAACGTGCCACTACTTCTGCAATATCATTTCCAGTTACACGATCATTAGTGAAACGTGTTTCTTCTGGGAGCTTGCTCAATTTTTCTTCAGCAACTTTTAACATCGCCTCTTTTTCTTTCATTTCGCCGTAGCGGATTTTTGCTACTAGTTCAAAATCGCTATCACGTTCTGCCTTCGCAGCTTTCGTTTCTAATTCTTCAATTTTCTTTTTAACTTCAGAAACGGTGTCTACTACTTCTTTTTCGTTCTTCCACGCAGCCATCAGACTATCTAGCTTTTCGCGTTCGTTAGCGATTTGTTCGTTTTTAGCTTTTAGTTTTTTCTTGTCATTCTCACGTTTGATTCCTTCACGTTCGATTTCGTATTGTCGAACTTTACGATCTTGCTCATCAATTTCATCTGGAAGAGAATCGAGTTCCAAACGCAATTTAGCAGCAGCTTCATCAATCAAATCAATGGCTTTATCTGGCAAAAATCGGTCAGCAATATAGCGGTGTGACAATTCTGCTGCAGCAATTAATGCGGAATCTTCGATTTCAATTTTGTGATAAACTTCGTAACGTTCTTGTAAACCACGAAGTATTGATACAGTGTCTTCCACTGAAGGCTCGTCTACCACTATCGTTTGAAAACGACGTACCAGCGCTTTGTCTGCCTCAAAATATTTTTGATACTCATCTAAAGTTGTGGCACCGATTGTACGCAACTCACCACGTGCTAGTGCTGGCTTTAAGATATTGGCCGCATCCATAGCACCTCCACCACCTCCAGCACCAATTAAGGTATGGATCTCATCAATAAAAAGAATGACTTCACCGTTGGAATTAGTTACTTCCTTAATCACACCTTTTAGTCTTTCTTCAAACTCTCCTTTGAATTTTGCACCAGCGATCAAACCAGCGATATCGAGTGTAAATATCTTTTTGGATTGTAAATTTTCAGGAACATCTTGGTTAACAATTCTCCAAGCGATACCTTCCACAATTGCAGTTTTACCAACACCTGCTTCACCAATTAAGATTGGGTTGTTCTTTTTTCTACGAGAAAGGATATGCAGTACTCGTCTGATTTCTTCGTCACGTCCGACGATGGGATCTAGCTGGCCACTCTCTGCACGTTCATTGAGGTTGATACCAAATTTAGAAAGTGCGTTGTATTGTGATTCTGCACTTTGGTCGGTTACTTTAGCACCTTTTCGCAATTCAGTGATCGCCGCTTTCATTTCTTTTTCGGTTGCTCCCAAGGCTTTGAGCATCATAGCACCTTTATCTTTTCCCTGAATGATTCCGAGCAAGATCATTTCTACAGAAATATATTCGTCTCCGTATTCTTTCAAGTTCTTCTTTGCACGACTTAATGCCTTGTTGGAGTCATTGGTTAGAAACTGCTTGTCGGCCCCTTCTACTTTTGGATAGGTACGGATTGCATCGTCTAACTCTTTTTGAAGACGTGGAATACTGACGTCCATTTTCTTTAGAAGAAATTGTGGTACGTGTTCGTCCGTCATCATAATACCTCTGATGAGGTGCGGTGTGTCTACTGTTTGCTGATCGTAACTACCGGCGAGTTGTTGTGCCTTTAGAATCGATTCTTGTGCTTTTATTGTGAAATTATCGTAGGTCATATTTTATATACTTTTAGTAAGGGTTTGCAATATAGCCATCAAATTATTGGCCAATGCAGAATCGTACGATTTTTTAGATAAAATGGCAGGCTGAAGCTATGAGTTACGACTTTTTGACATATGACATAGAGGTAACTCTGACAACTATTACGGTCTTTAAACTAAAAATGTTGTTTGATTAGCTGTTCAATGGCTGTTTATTTAGATCTGTAGGGTCTATCTGGCAGCTAGCCGCCAAACGGAACGGAAGTCCGAAGATGGAAGTTTCCCGCAACCGTGTGTCTCTACCTTAAGAAGGAGACTTCCGTCTTTCTTCCAACTAGTTACGCTCTATTTCAACTCCTCCTTGATTATTTCTTGTACTTTTTTCAGACGTTTTAAAGCTCTTGTATATGACCAATGATGACTGTCGCATGCCCCTTGGTAATCTAGGCAGATGTTTCTAAATTTTTTATTATTCAAGAATGCTTTTATGTCGGTTCTTATTTTTGGATAAGTGAGTGCATCTTCGAAGTAAATTTCTTCATAGAGAAATGGCATTAGATGGCTGTATAGTACTTGGTCTTTTTGCTTCTCCATCATTTCAATGTATGCATAATCGTATTGATACAGTTGATTTAATTCTGATACTAATTTTTTGTTTTTAAATATTCCTAGTCCACCCGTACTGTTGAGCATTCGAAAGGTATTGTTGTTTGGCAAAAAATTAATGTATGACATAATCCCGTCGATCGCGCCACTAAGTTTGGGAACACTGTCTCTATTCATTGGATCGTATTTCAAGGTATATATCAAATTTCTCTTGATGTCATTAACCGACTTACTGTCGCTTTTCATTTGCTTGAAATCAATTTCCAAATCGCTGCTTAAGTTTTCCAAATGATTCTCATATGCCTTGTGGTCATTGCGACTTTTGTTCCATTCGTTGAGGGCGAAGGATAATGTTATGCCTATGATAATCACTAATATTTCCGCTAAGTAGCGTCCTAATCTTTTTGTTGTATTTTTATTGGTTTTACTTTTCATACGCTTTCATTCAATTATTTTATTAGCTTTCTGTCTAAGAACAACTATATTCATTTACGATCCTCTCATTATTCTTTAATTGGAATTCGATAGTCGTAAATGAATCGAGCTACAGGATACACTCGATGGGTTCGTTCATAATGATCAGTGTTTTTATAAATGAAATCAAGTTGAGCTCTGCCATTTTTTGCAAAATCAGAATCAGTTAATTTCTTCGCTTCAAGTTTTGCTTTTAAGTCCGGATCATTTTTCAAATACTCAGCAGCAAGGTCTTCAAAAACGTAAGCAGAAAAATGTTCTTTTTGCATTAGAATTCCGTCGAAAAAATTCCAAGCGAAATAAGAGTCAACTCCTTGCGGCTCCAAAGTTTCTACAATATAGCGGTTAGAAGGTTGATTGGTAAACACCACAAAATCTCCTTCAAAGAATGGCCAACTAATTTTCTTAATGGTATCTACTTCTACCTGACTATGTAAGTAATGTCCTTCGTAGGCGTAGTCTGTCGTTTTAAAATCTTTAATGCGGTAAAGCTGAACATCCATTTCTACATCTTCTCCAAGTATTTGAACCTCTACCCCATTCCATCTGAGGCGATCAGCGATTCCTTGATAAGCCTGCGGAATGATATAAGCCATTGGACGGTTGATCGTCCGGCTTGCTTTATAATGATTGTAATAAGGAATCTGTTTCGTATACGGTTTATTCTTATCGTAGTAAAGACGATCAAGTCCTGTTACTTCACTTTTTTTATATGCAGCCTCATAACCCTTGAAAGTCACTTGTTCTGTTTTGGATTCATCCAATTCCCAACTCAATGGAAAGTCAAATTTATATCTTGTATTTTTCACTGCTTTTTCACGAGCAGCTTGCATCGCCAATCGATCAGCGTCCATAGCATCAATCATCACATCCATAAATGCATAGGTACTTTTAACCCGATCCTTATACGGTTTCAACATGTGTGTTTCTGGGATAAATGAGATACAATTAAACAAGGAAGCATAACCTGAAGAATAGCGCGGTGAATCCATGAATCCTGCGATTCCATTGTCTGGTGTTCCATTGCTATAAACGTAAGGTGTCATTTCCCATTCTTGCTCAGCCATGTCTTTATACAGACGAGGCAACAATTGTTCGTTCATATAGGTAGCCAAGCTTGGATCCATTTTACTATGCTCAGTAGCGATCAATGTTATGGTGTATTGATAATCTGCCCCATTAGAAGTATGATTATCAATGAAGACGTCTGGATTCCATTTAGTAAACAGTTGATTAAATGTTCTTGCATTTCGGCTATCACACTTTATGAAGTCGCGGTTTAGGTCGAGATTTTTTGCGTTTCCACGAAATCCGTATGAGTCTGGTCCGTTTTGATTGGTTCGGGTCGTACTATTTCTATTGAGCGCACCACCGATGTTATATATAGGTATCACGACCAACACTACATTATTGAGTTGACGACGTTTCTTCTTATTTTTTAAATAATCTCGCACAAGCATCATACTTGCATCCACACCACAGGACTCACCAGGATGAATCGCATTATTGACCATTAGCACCAGTTTCCCTTTTTCTTTCAAAGAGGCTGGGTCAAAATCTTCATCGAGTGATATTACGACTTCATGTAAGGGCTTACCACTATCGGTCATTCCTATCTCATTGACCTGTAGTTGATTGTATTCCTTTGCTAGTTTTTTATAGAAATTGATCGCTTCCTCATAGGTAGCTGTAGTATTCTCTTCTTTTTCGAAAGGAGTCAGATATTTATCTTTTTGTGCCTTGATACTTCCGAACAGGAAACAGCTAAAGAATAGGATTATGATTAAGCGCATGTCTTTTATGTTTGTTTATAAAATACGAAACATGAAGTTATTCAAAAGATTTTGCTTAGACGTAAAAAACCGCGTCAAAATAATCTGACACGGTTTCGAAATAAAAGTATATGTATTTTTAAAGCCCGTAGAGGCTGCTACAAAATCAATTTAGATAATCGTAGAATTGCTTTCTTTCAAACGATCCATATTAAGTGCTTCCATCCCATCTGAGATCAAAGAAGCCAATAAATCTCCAACTTGCGAACAAGACAATTTAATTCCCGTTCCCAAATCAATAGTTCCTATATCATGTTCCAAACAAATAGAAATAGCACGGCGCACAGATCGAGCTTCCTTTCGCATTTCAAAATAATCCAACATCATTGCCACAGATAAGACCGTAGCCATTGGATTGGCAATATCCTTACCTGCTACTTGTGGATAAGAACCATGAATGGGTTCAAAAAGTGCGGCATGCTTACCAACAGAAGCGGAAGGAAGCATCCCCAATGAGCCTTGTAAAACACTCGCTTCGTCTGACAGAATATCGCCAAACATATTCCCTGTAAGCAGTACATCAAATCCGCCTGGATTTTGAACCAATTGCATAGCTGCGTTGTCGACAAACATATAATCCACATTGACTTCAGGATATTGGCTAGCTAAGTCTCGTACACGGGATCGCCATAGTCGAGAAGATTCCAAGACATTGGCTTTATCAACCAGCGTCAGTTTTTTACGACGATTCATGGCTGCTTTAAATGCAAGATGTGCCATCCGATCAATTTCTTCTACCGAATAAATCATCTGATCAAATGCTGTTTGTCCGTCCTCACTTGTTCCTTTTTCTCCAAAGTAAATCCCTCCAGTTAGCTCGCGGTAAATTACAAAGTCTACGTCCTTTACTAATTCTGCTTTTAGAGGTGAAAGGTGTAAGAGATTTTTAAAAGTCTTTACAGGCCGCATATTACAAAAGAGGCCCATCATCTTTCTCAATTTTAGAAGGCCTTGCTCTGGGCGTACTTTTGCCGAAGGGTCGTTATCGTATTTCGGGTCACCGATAGCCCCAAACAAAATTGCATCTGAACTGTAGCAGATGTCAGACGTTGTTTTGGGAAGTGGGTCGCCAAACTTGTCAATCGCAGTGGCACCAACCGAGGCATGCGTATATTTAAAGGAATGTCCGTAGCGTTCAGCTATTGCATCCAACACTTTCATTCCTTGCTTTATGACTTCAGGTCCGATACCGTCACCAGGCAGGACTGCTATATTTTTTGTCATGGTTTTATTTTTTATCGTTTCTTAATCTCTTTTATTGTTAAAGTTACTAAAACTATCCAATTACATGCGCTGCTTCAAAAGCTTCAATTTTAGACTTTTGGCTTACTAAAAAATCAGTATCATCAAGACCGTTCAAAAGACAGTGCTTTTTGTATGGGTTAATCTCAAAATTTGTTTGTAGATCTATTGCTTTGCAAATGAGTGTTTGTTTTTCTAAATCTATTGCAAAGCTAGCCTTGGGATCAGTCTCAATCGCTTTAAATATTTGATTTAGGAATTCGGGAGAAACCGTAATCGGTAACAATCCATTATTCAAGGCATTTCCTTTGAAGATATCTGCAAAAAAACTGGAAACTACTGCCCGAAAACCGTAATCGTACAAAGCCCAAGCTGCATGCTCTCGACTTGATCCACAGCCAAAATTTCGACCGGCAATTAAAATTTGGCCCTGATACAAATTATTGTTCAGAACAAAATCTTCATTTTTAGCTCCATCTGATTGCTCGCGCCAGTCTATAAATAAGTTTTCACCGAAACCTTCACGCGTCGTTGCTTTTAGAAAGCGTGCTGGAATAATTTGATCGGTGTCTATATTTTCCATTGGCATGGGAACTGCCGTAGAATTTATGTTTTTGAATTTTTCCATTTTCCTTTTTTGATTCTTTTATTCAAGATTTGAAGCATACTCGATCGCGAACTCCTCATCTCGTGTGTCCTTCAAACATTACATTTTCCTTACATCAACAATCTCCCCTGCCACCGCTGCCGCAGCCGCAGTCAAAGGGCTAGCCAATATGGTACGAGCGCCTGGCCCTTGACGTCCTTCAAAATTTCGATTGGAAGTCGATACACAATATTCGCCAGCAGGTACTTTATCTTCGTTCATGCCAAGGCAAGCAGAGCAACCTGGTTCGCGCAATTCGAAACCTGCAGCAGCTAAAACTTTATCCAGCCCTTCTGCCTTTGCCTGAGCTTCCACGATTTTGGAACCTGGCACTACCATAGCCAGTACATGATCTGCTTTCTGTTTACCATTTACATAGTTGGCAACGATTCGTAAATCTTCGATCCGAGCGTTGGTACAACTTCCAATAAAAACGTGATTTATTTTTTTACCAATAAGTGATTCGCCTTTTTGCAAATCCATATAATTTAATGCTTTTGTAAATGAAGCATCGTTCGATTCGTGACTGGAAGAAGGGATATTGTTTGAAACTTTGATCCCCATTCCTGGATTGGTTCCGTAGGTCAACATAGGTTCTATATCTGCGGCATCGAAATGATATTCTGTATCAAATTCAGCAGCGTCTTCTGTATAAAGTGTTTTCCAATATTCCAAAGCAGTATCAAAACTTTCTCCTTTAGGAGCAAAAGTTCTACCCTTTACATATTCGAAAGTCGTTTGATCGGGAGCAATGAATCCACCACGGGCGCCCATCTCTATACTCATGTTACAGACCGTCATTCGAGCCTCCATCGACAAATTGCGGATGGTGGATCCGGCATACTCAATGAAGTGACCTGTGCCGCCTCCTGTGCCCAATTTACTAATCACGTATAGTATTAAGTCTTTAGACAAAACACCTTTAGGCAAATTACCGTCAATGGTAATTCGCATTTGCTTGGGTTTATTTAGCAATAGAGATTGACTAGCCATCACCTGCTCCACCTGAGAAGTACCAATTCCGAATGCAATACATCCGAATGCACCATGGGTTGAAGTATGACTGTCACCACAAACAATAGTCATACCTGGCTGTGTAACTCCAAGTTCTGGACCGATCACGTGTACAATACCTTGATAAGGATGTCCCAAACCGTATAGTTCTAAACCAAAATCTTTGCAATTTTTTATTAGGGTATCTACCTGAAATCGAGACTGCGCTTCTTTGATTGGTAAGTGTTGGTTTAGCGTTGGAACATTATGGTCTGCCGTAGCGATTGTTTTTTCTTTTCTAAAAAGAGACAATCCCCGTTTTTTCAAACCATCAAAGGCTTGTGGAGAAGTCACCTCATGAATAAAGTGACGATCTATATAAAGGACATCAGGTCCGTCTTCAATTTTAGAGACGACATGTTGATTCCAGATTTTATCGAATAAGGTTTTTTTATGCATAGAAAAAGTGGGGAGTTGAAAATGGGAGCTGCCTCCTAATGCGATTTACGCTTAGCAAGGCACCTCCACTTTCCTAGTTTGAGTTAATGTAAAGACAATTTAATCTTTTCGAACGACCTTTTTAGCAAGTGAGTCAAATCTTGATCGTTGATTTCTTTTTGGCGATCAGCCACAATAAGGAAATCATTATAAACGACATCCAATTCTGTTTTCTTTAAATTGAATCCGACTTCTTTAGCTCGAAAAGCAAGTGCTGCGCGACCACTTCTCGCCGTCAAGATAATTCGTGAACGATCGACTCCTACATCTGCAGGGTCCATGATTTCATAGGTTTCACGTTTTTTGATTACACCATCCTGATGTATTCCTGAAGAATGAGCAAATGCATTGGCTCCTACGATGGCTTTGTTGGCTTGCACTACGATTCCCATTCTATTGGCGACCAATTGACTTAAAGAGGTAAGCATTCTGGATTGAACGTTTGTATAAAACCCGAGATCGCTATGTTGACGCATGACCATCACCACTTCTTCTAGACTGGTATTGCCCGCGCGTTCTCCTATTCCGTTGATGGTACATTCTATTTGTTGCGCCCCGTTTTGAATGGCCGCGATAGAATTGGCCGTCGCCATACCCAAATCATTGTGGCAGTGTGCAGAGATAATAGCTTTGTGAATTCCTTTTACATTTTCTTTAAGGAACTTAATTTTACGTCCATATTCTTCTGGTAGACAATAGCCAGTGGTGTCAGGAATATTGACAACGGTAGCACCAGCTTTGATCACAGCCTCTATGACTTGCGCTAAAAATTCATTGGGCGTTCGCCCTGCATCTTCTGCGTAAAACTCTACATCCTCAACAAATGACTTGGCATATTTTACTGCCTCAACTGCTCGTTCTATTATTTTTTCCTGAGTAGATTTGAGTTTAA
This sequence comes from uncultured Saprospiraceae bacterium, assembly GCA_937921775.1. Lineage (GTDB taxonomy): Bacteria > Bacteroidota > Bacteroidia > Chitinophagales > Saprospiraceae > CALGLS01. The sequence goes on along the minus strand of CAKZUK010000205.1, from coordinate 18,586 downwards.
ACTCAATATGCTGAGGAGAAGTTCCGATTCCTGTATGTATACGAGGCCTTCTAGCAAAGCGCAATGAATTGGCAGCGACTTCAATATCTTTTGGGATAGCACGCGACAAAGCACAAATGATCGGTCTTTTTACATTTTTACAAATCTCTTCCACCGATTTAAAGTCTCCAGGGCTTGAGATGGGAAAACCTGCCTCGATTACGTCTACACCAAGTTGTTCTAATGAAAGTGCAATTTCTATTTTCTCTGGCATGTTTAGTTTACAACCAGGTACTTGCTCACCATCACGAAGGGTCGTATCGAAAATCTGAATTTTGTTTTTTGACATCTTGAGTACTTAATTTAGCAAGTCGAGAAAATATTTTCATGTAAGCCAAAATCATTTTAAATTTGCTAATATGTGTAGCAGTACTTTTTAAATGTTTGATTTTGACTTCAAACTTATTTTAAAACTGTAAGTTTACTTCTTAAAGATATTTCCAAAGACGCCATTTTTGCAATACATTTTGATTGAAACTACAATCGCGCACAAAACACTTTTTAAGCCTTAGACCTTGCTTCACAGTGACTTAGAGAACTTTTATTTACAATGCCGAAGCCACAAACAGATCATTTAATTCAACTCATAAATTCGCTTTCCAGCACGGAGAAGCGCTTCTTTCGTGTTTTCGTTAAACGAAACAACCCTACAGAGGAATTACTCTTTTTACAATTGTTTAATTTTCTTGACAAAAAAAAGGTTTATGATGAGCCACTGGTTTTGAAAAAAATACCCGGTATCAAGAAACAACAACTAAGTAATGTAAAAGCTCACCTTTACAAACAGCTACTCATTAGCCTTCGCTTACAACATCGAAATCACAATCAGGATATTGAGCTGAGGGAAGGACTCGACTATGCTCGAGTGCTCTACAACAAAGGGCTTTACCGACAAGCATTGGAGATACTGGATAAGACAAAAAATAGAGCCGTTCAAATCAATGAATATCCGATTGCCTTGGAAGCGATACAATTTGAAAAGCTAATTGAGTCACAGTATATCACTCGAAGTATTGAGACAAGAGCGATAGAATTGACCGACGAATCTATTGCACTAAGTGAAAAAATTCATCGCTCACATTTGTTTTCTAATCTAGCAATAAAACTATATGGCCTTTACCTTAAGGTGGGTTATGTAAGAAGCGAGAAAGAATCTTTATTTGTGCAAAATTTTTTCCAATCCAATCTTCCCAAAGTTAAAGTTGAAGACTTAGACTTTTACGAAAAACTATATCTCTTCCAGTCCTACTCTTGGTACCACTATATGACACAGGATTTGCTGGCTTATTTCAAATACACTTTTAAGTGGAAGGAACTTTTTTCGGAAACGCCACTGATGAAAGAACTGGCACCACCACTCTATTTGAAAGCTATACACAATCACCTAACGTCCTTATTTTTACTTTGGCAGCATATTAAATTTGTAACAGTTTTGGATGAATTGGAATTTTTCGAAAAAACATACAAGTCCAATATTGCAGCAACAAATGAAATGGGACTGCTGGCCTTATACCTCTACACCCATCGCATCAACAAGCACTACATGGAAGGTACCTTTACAGAAGGTTTGAATCTGGTGCCGCCGCTTATCAAACTAATTGATCAAAAAACGTACAATTGGGATAGCCACAGAGGAATGGTCTTTTATTACAAAATTGCTTGTCTCTATTTTGGAAGTGGTGATAATAAAAATGCAATTCACTATCTCAATCTGATTATTAACGAATCATATTTCACGATACGAGAAGACATTCAATGTTTTTCTAGAATTCTATGTTTGGTGGCACACTTTGAATTGAAAAATGATTTACTCTTGGAATATCAAGTAAAATCAGTGTATCGCTTTTTGCGTAAGCGTGATGATTTACATGGTGTACAGAAAGAGATCTTAAAGTTCATTCGAAAGATTCCTGATATGGGACACGACAATCTTCGAAGTGAGTTTATTGATCTAAAAGTCCGTTTGGAAAAACTAAGATCTGACCCGATGGAAAAACGTGCCTTTCTCTACTTCGACATTGTGTCTTGGCTAGAATCCAGAATTGAAGGAAAGACCGTGCAAGAAGTCATGCGGGAGAAATTTTTGCGGCAAGAGGCTCCGTTTAGCTAGCGCTAAAAATTGAGAGTGGGGAGTGGGAAGTTGAAAGCTTCACTCCATCGCTAAACTCCCCCTTAGATGTTCTTCCCACTCCCCACTTCCAACTCCCCACTTTTTCCCCTATATTTACAAAATGAAAATTGCTCAAATCACAGATCTTCATATCGACTTAGATGGCGAATACCCTTTCAACATTGATGTTCGAAAAAACTTTTTGGATATTTTAGAATTGGTTGTGAAGGAATCACCAGATCATTTGGTGGTAACGGGCGATTTTTGTGTAGAGAATGGATTGGAGGAAATTTATCTGTGGATTAGGTCACACCTTGAGCTCCTTCCCTTTCCTTATGACATCATTGCGGGGAACCACGACGATTCCGTCATCATGGCGAATACTTTTGAAATGGAGCATTTTCTGAAGGACGATGAGTTTTATTTTGCAAAAAAAATTGGTCGAACTCATTGTTTATTTTTAGACACCTCTAAAGGTTTTCATTCTGAGAACCAAGTCAAATGGATAAAACGACAACTTAAAAGCAATACAGAAGACCTAGTTGTTTTTATGCATCATCCGCCCTTAGAATCGGGCGTACCATTTATGGATAAAAAATATCCGCTACAGGATATGAAAGCCATTCAAAAGGTTTTTCTGAATTATCCGAATAATATTTCTGTGTTTAGTGGTCATTACCATGTTGAAAAAACAGTGGTTTATAAAAACATTACTTTAATGATCACTCCTGCCTGCTATTTTCAAATTAGTCAAAATACTTCTGAATTTTCTGTAGATCATCATCGAATTGGAATGCGCATGATTGAATTGGATGGAGGAATGGTCTATTCTACTGTTCGGTATTTGGATGGAAACTCGGTGGTCTGATTCAATCTCAGTTACAGTTCCATCATAACGATACGTTCTTCTAAATCTCAAAAATTTTGTTTTCTAGATTTATATAACTTCGTCACATTTTTCCCTTTCTCTATCCTATTTAACTAGCCGTTACTTAGCTGAGGCCTTCAAAAAAAATATTTTTGTATTTTGGCATCAAATGAAACGACTCCTCCATTCAATCATCCACTTTGCCAACACGATTAATGAAGCAATGGGCCGACTAGCCTCTTGGTTTACAACTGCGCTCGTGCTATTGGTTTGCTTTGATGTGCTCCGACGGTTTCTGATCAATGATACAGAAGCTTGGATCATGGAATTGGAATGGCACCTCTTTGCTATGATCTTTTTATTTGGCGCTGGATATGCCTTAAAGCACGACCGACATGTTCGGGTAGATTTATTTTACGCCAATTTTTCCTCACGTGATAAGGCCTGGGTCAATTTAGTGGGTTCACTTGTTTTCTTGTTGCCATGGTGTATAATTGTGGGTGTTACTTCGTTTCAATATGCTGCGGGGTCTTTTGCAATTGGCGAAGGCTCTCCTGATCCAGGTGGGCTACCGGCTCGCTATATTATTAAATTTGCCATTACGATTGGAGTGACTTTGCTAGGATTGCAGGGCTTGGCGGTGATTGCTCAATCCTTGTTGACCATTAGAGGGGAGGAATAAGCGTACTCTTCGACTAGGACTAGGCTCAGGGTCCAATAACCCAATGCCCAATTGACTTAGCTTAGGTCTTATAACATTTGTCTTAGTAAGAAGCAGAGCGATCAAATCATAACATCACTGCCATTTAAATTGAAACTGTAAATATGGAAATCATCGCACTCATATTATTCCTTAGTATTTTTCTATTGATCCTGTATGGGTATCCGGTAGCTTTTACCTTAGGAGGGATTTCTATGATTTATGCTATTTGCTTTTTGGATCCATCTAGTTTTTCGGCACTTCCCCTTCGAATCATGCCAGTAATGAGTAGCTATATTTTGTTGGCGGTACCCTTGTTTATTTTCATGGGAATCATGCTAGAGAAATCTGGCCTTGCCGAAAGTTTGCTGGAGACCATGGCCATGCTTTTCGGGAAAGTACGTGGTGGCTTGGCAATCTCTGTAGTGATTGTTGGAGCTTTATTAGCCGCATCAACGGGGATTGTGGGAGCGACTGTAATTACCATGGGTTTGATTAGCTTACCGACAATGTTGAAGCGAGGATATAAACCAGAATTAGCAACTGGAACGATTGCTTCGGCGGGAACACTTGGGCAAATTATACCACCATCGGTCGTCTTAGTATTATTGGGTTCTGTGTTGAATGTATCGGTTGGAGATCTGTTTAAAGCTGCGATGCTCCCAGGTATTTTATTGGTCTTAGCTTACATAGTTTATATCATCATTGTAGCGAAGCTAAATCCGGACTGGGCACCACCTATTCCAGCGGAAGAAATTAAGGCCTTTCGAGCGGATAATTTTTGGCCAAAAGTGGTTAAAGCATTTGTGCTACCCTTGCTTTTGATCGTTGCTGTATTGGGTTCCATTTTAAAAGGCTATGCTACTCCTACTGAGGCTGCAGCGATTGGTGCTTTAGGTGCAACAATCCTGACCGTGATTCAAGGTAGATTTAACCTACAAAAATTGCAAGAAGTGATGCGCGAAACAACGCACCTTACCTGTATGGTTTTCATCATACTTTTAGGTGCCACAACTTTCACCTTTGTGTTCCGTGAAATGGGCGGTGATACCTACCTCATAAATTTGATTGAATCCTCTGATTTATCGCCCTTCGTATTTTTGGTCTTAGTGATGCTTGTGGTTTTTGTCGCTGGTTTCTTTATAGACTTCATAGAAATCATTTTCATTATCGTTCCTGTGGTAGCTCCTATATTTTCAGCTTATGACGCAACTGCCTTTTCACCTGTATTTACCTCTTCCAATATGCTCCTTATATGGGTGGGAATACTGCTTGCAATGAACCTTCAGACCTCCTTTTTATCGCCTCCATTTGGCTTCTCTTTGTTCTATTTAAAGGGTGTTGCGCCCCCCTCTGTGACTACCGGACACCTCTATAGAGGCATAATTCCCTTCGTTTTAATCCAGCTAATCTTCCTTTTTGTGATCATTTTCTGGCCCAATCTGATCTTTTTTTGGTTAAAATAAGCTTAAAAACAAGAAATTCAGGTGTAAAAATCGCTTTAGAGGGTACTAGAAATGGGGGAATTTGTATGTTTGTGCGTATTAATTTCTAAACTGTTTTATTAAAAAACACTAAAATTCTATTACCATGGCTAAAGATGAATTATCTTTTTACGATGTAAAAACTAAAGCAAAATTTACAGCTACTGATTATGAAGTAAGAGAGAAGAACGGAAGGTTCTACGCTGTTACTAAGTCTCAAGCAGAAGGTGCAACTCACGAATGTTGGAGAGTACTCTCTAAGGTTGATGCTGAACGTTTGAAGTAATCAAGCATTAAAAACCAAAATATTCAAAAGGAGGTACTCTTAACTGAGTGCCTCTTTTTGTATTTTAGGGTGGTCCAAAATGATGTAAAGAAAGGACTAAATTTCATTAAAAAAGGGGGCTAAAATGTTATCATTTTAGCCCCTTTTCTCACAGGTAATTTATGTGTAAAATAAACTAGGAAAGTTGAATATTATTATAGAAAGATTTCTCTGTAATTTCTGACCAATTTGAGATCTGATTTTGGAAGGCAGAATAAGACTCATAAACCCGCTTACTAAATGGATCTGCAGCAGTAACTTCAGCGATACTTTCGCGGGTGTGTTCTCTTAATTGTTCCAGTACTTCTTTTGGAAATTGACGTAACTGCACCTCGCCTTCATCTATAATTTTTTGAAGGTAAATACTGTTCTTAGTTTCAAACTCAGAAAGCATCCAAATATTGATACGTTGAGCAGCTGTTTGAACGATCATTTTCAGGTCATTTGGCAACTGATTATACTTGCCTTGATTGATGAACATTTCGAGTGCAGTTCCTGTCTCATGCCAACCGGGTGCGTAGTAATACTTAGCTATTTGGTGGAAACCCATTTTATAATCATGATAAGGTCCAATCCATTCTGTTGCATCTATTACTCCTCTTTCCAATCCCGTATAAATTTCACCACCTGCTAGCAGAACCGGAGCACCTCCTGCCCGCTTCAGCACCTTTCCACCAAGTCCAGGTATGCGCATTTTTAATCCTTGCAAATCTGCCATTGAATTAATCTCCCGATTAAACCAACCTCCCATTTGCACCCCTGAGTTTCCAGCCAACAAAGGAACCAGTCCCAGACTTCCATAAAGCTCTTCCCATAATTCCATGCCACCTCCACAAAGTATCCAGGCATTCAGTTGCTGCGCATTCATTCCAAAAGGTACTGATGCAAAAAACTGAGATGCTGGCGCTTTGCCTGCCCAATAGTAAGAAGCTCCACTCCCCATCTCTGCTGCACCACTTCGCACCGCATCAAAGGCTTCCAGCGCTCCCACCAACTCACCACCACCAAAGACTTTTATCTCAAGACGACCTGCTGACATCTCTTTCACCCATTTGGCAAACAAGTCAGCAGCTTCTCCCAGTACTGGAAATTTTGGAGGCCAAGTCGTCACCATCTTCCATTTGAAACGCTCACCTGAGAGGGCACTAGGTCCTCCTTCGTCCTGCGCATTGGCATTACCACCAAATCCACGAATCGCAAATGGCAACGAGATGGTACCTAATGCAAGCGCTTTGAAGAAATCTTTTCTTTTAAATTTCATTGTGGATTTTTTTTAATATAAAATGTAAAATCGCAAAAGTCAAAGTTGTCAACAAACGTTTAAACGCCTTGTGTCTGGCAATTTTCATTCACTTTTTCATTTTGCGGTTTTACATCCTGTCTGGTGGCCCGACAGATTTAATAACTAGCCAATCTTAGCATCCACCAACTTACGCACCTCCTTCTCCAACTTATCAGCCTTAGCAGCCATACGCTTACCTTCTTTCAAAACCTTGGCAACAAACTTTTCATCTTCTAAGTCTGCAGTATTCACCTTTACGTTCATATAAGCACCATGAACGGCAGCTCTTGCACAAAGCGCACCAACACCAGCATCCGTAATTGAATTCGGATTTCCGATTTTGGCCATAGCCTTGATCAATTCAAATGTTTTCAAAGATTCTTTCATCACTTGCAATGGAACCTCAATAGCATAGCGCGTAGCAGATTGGATCGCATCTTTCCTTGTAGCAAGCTCCGTTGAATTCCCCTTAGGCAATCTAAAGGCTGCTATGATCGCATTGAAAGAGTTGGTGTCTTCATCAACTAACTTTAATAACGCATCTTTATTCTCCTGTCCCTTCACTGCCCAATCTGAGAAGGTTTCCCATTGGTCATCCCAGCCACGTTTGTGTGAAGATAGGTTTGCAACCATAGTAGCCAGTGAAACGCCCATGGCGCCAACGTAAGCAGAAATAGATCCGCCTCCTGGTGCCATACTTTCCGATGCCGTTTCATTAGAGAACTCACGAAGACTCATATTTAGTAATGGTGTTGCGTCAGCTCCTTCCAGTTGGTATTCAATGATCTTTTTCTTTGGGTCGAATGGTCCCAGTTCATCTAAGCCTAGAGACTTCACAGCGATTTTGATAATCTCTTCTTCAGAGACACCTATTGAGCGTTCCTGCTTTTGCAAAAAATATCTTCCTGTGTCCAACATTACTTTCAATGGCACTAGCCCTACTAACTCAGAGCCGGTGACACGAATACCTCTTTTATTGGCACTTTTAGAACACTCTTCAAATGCTTTGTGCAATGGAGTAACGCTAATATTAGTTAGGTTCATTGAAATCTGAGCCACACCATATTCCTCGATGTACCAGCCAATTCCTTTTACAGCTTTACAAGTTCCCGGCTTTCTTTTCGCGTTTCCATCTTTGTCTTTCATGATGGCTCCTGTTATCGGGTTTCCTTTTCTTCTTACACGACCTTGTTCGCGCACATCAAAAGCAATAGAGTTTGCTCTACGCACAGAAGTTGTGTTAAGGTTGACATTATAGGCGATTAAGAAATCACGGGCACCTATAGCTGTTGCTCCCGAGCGAGCATTAAATTTTGATGGCCCATAATCTGGTTTCCATTCAGGGTCAGTTAATTTTTCTGCTAAAGCTTCATATTCACCAGAACGAATCGTTGCTAAGTTTTTCCACTCAGGACGAGTAGCTGCTGATTCGTACATATAAAAGGGAATCTCTAAGGTTTGTCCAACTCGTTCTCCAAGTTTGTGCGCATACTTTATCACCTCATCCATTGTTATGTTGGCAATTGGAATTAGCGGACAAACATCAGTTGCTCCCATTCGTGGGTGTTCACCTGAGTGCTTCGTCATATCGATCAATTCAGCAGCCTTCTTCATAGCTAAGTAAGCAGCTTCTATTACAGGTTCTGGCTCTCCTACAAAAGTCACCACTGTTCTGTTCGTTGCCTTCCCCGGATCAACATCTAAAAGCTTAACCCCTTCTACACTTTCAATCTCATCTGTGATTTGCTTAATAATACTTAAGTCTCGCCCCTCACTAAAATTAGGAACACATTCTATTAGTTGTTTTGACATGAATATTTTTTTTTATGACGTTGTTTGTGATTTGCGAAGTTAAGTAATTCGCAGAATTAAATTTACTAATTGACTGAGCGACTTTTGAATTTCCACAGAACGAAACAAATAGAGCAAGCCTGCGTCTTTCTAATTGAGTTTTTAACAAAATTTTATTTTTATAAAAAAAGCTGCTATTCCTTTGACTTTAACCGGGTAAGTAGATTCTAGTATCCAAATAATTTTGTAGCCTGTGGGTTTGCGGGTATAGAGACACAATTCTATTTAATGCTCATCCGTTTTACTATCAATGAGAATATCTTTAAATTCGCCAAAAATAACTTAGACCACCATCTTATGAATAAATGGACTTACATTTTAGCTTTAATGATACTCCCAATCCTTCTTTCTGCTCAAAAAGATAAAATCTACTTGAGTCAACTCGACATCAACAACAACCTACTTTTTCGCCCCAATACCATGGCTCCCTTTACAGGACTCGCATACGAGGAATATCCTGGAGGACGAAAGAAAATTAATGTTCCTATAAAAGACGGAAAAGTACATGGTACAGTAAAGGAATGGGAAAAGAATGGTCAGAAAATCCAAGAAGCTACTTTTCAACATGGAGTTCAAACCGGAGTTGAAAAACAATGGTTTGCCAGCGGTAGTAAAAAACTCGAAATTGCTTATGTCAACGGCGTACCCGAAGGTGTATGTACCGAATGGCACAAAACAGGTGGTAAAAAATCACAGGGCTATTTCCTTAACGGAAAAGAAGACGGCGAACACAATTGGTGGTATTACACTGGTGACAAGGATCAACAAGTATTTTATAAAAACGGTTTGGCAGAAGGAATGGTTACCAACTGGTATCAATCAGGACCTCTAAAATTGGAGAGCGAATACCTCCACGGTAAGAAGGATGGAACAACCATCGAGTATTATAAAAATGGGCAAAAGCAATCGGAAGGAGAATTCAAAGAAGGTGTTGAACATGGCGAAGCACGATTCTGGTCCAAGAAAGGAATCATACAAGGTATTCAAACTTTCAACATGGGGATTATTGTCAAAGATATTAACTATCGAAGCGGAAGTCTTCATGTCCCAGGTGGCTACCTTCAAGTTTTTAATGAAAAGGAAAGTTTTTTTACTGTAAGCATAAAAGGAAATGAGGTCCTTCCTCAAAAGTCATTAGAGATCACCTACATCCTCGACGGCAAGGTATTACAGCTTTTCAACAACTCTATCGATCTTTTCATGACTTCTAGGGACGAAGCTGATGATAAAACCGTACTCGAAACCTATCAAAAATTTGAAGTCGACTACCTCAGAAAGGAAACCAAATATGATATCCAGCCCAAGGCAGAAGTAGGTAAAACAGCTTCTGGAAAACTCTACTTACACTGGTATTTCAAATCAAAGGAAAGCGAAGAAGAAGAGCAAAAGCCACGAACGGTACAGGAAGAACATTATATCTCTATGATTTGTAACAATCATGTGCTAAATTTACACAGCATTGTGACCAATTCCGACAAACAGGAGGACATCGTAGCCATGTTGAAAAAAATCGCAGATAACGTACGTATTGAAAAGGAACGGATAGATTTGAACACCGTAGCCAAATAAGATTATTGAACTGCCCGGTTCTGATATAACTAAATTGGTACTTTTTTCGTTTGAATAAGTAATTAAAGTCCTTATCTATGAAGTTTTTATTACAGTTTATCCTGATTATGATCCCCTTTTGTTCTTTTTCACAGGTCATTACGGTCTCTGAACATCTTTCAATCCGAAATGACCTTCAATATGAATTGATTGGTAAATTAAAGGATCGCTACCTTATTTTCAGAGATAAGTCCAACGAATACGAGATTCAGGCATTCAACAAGCAACTTCAGACAACCTGGAATAAAAAACTCGAATTTGATAAAAAGAGAGTTCAAATTACTGCCCTTGTCAATGAATCAGATAAATTCCACATCTTCTACACCTTCAAGAAAAAAGGAAAATATTTCTTAAAGGTGCAAACTTTTGATCCCGGAGCCAATATGATTGACTCTTCTTTGGTGTGGAGCTACGGACAACAATTCTACCCTCCGAATCCGCAAATTAAAGTTTCAAAAGACAAGAAAAAATTACTCATTTACCAACTCAAACAACAAAGCAAAATTGAAGCTTTTGCTTATGACATTGAAAACTACCAAGCGATTTGGGAAATGAAATTCGAACCCAAGGATTTCAATACCTACAGAGATCATAAAGAATGGATCATTAATAACGATGGTACCGCCTTTTTCATTACTGCCAAGGATAACCGAAAAGCTCGAAAAGAAGACCATCATTATTTGGTCTATCGTTGTAAATCAGGCTTAGAACAACCTGCTATTACCAACATTCACATGAAAGGTAAAATGACTTACGATGTCAAATTCGAATACGACAATTTAAACAAACGTCTAATCGCCGGAGGTTTTTACTCGGAAAAAAGTCGAGGTAAAACCGTTGGATATTTTTACCTAAATGCTAACCTAAAAAATCCGGACAATCATGTACTTAAGTTCCAAGCATTCGAAAATGAGTTCATGAATAAAATCATGGAAAAAAAGTTGGACCAGGAATCAAAAGGAGTCACTGACATTGCTGTAAAGGAAATTATCTTACGTCGCGATGGAGGTATTCTCTTGATGGCTGAGCGCAAAAAACATCTTGAGAGAAGACTTGCTACTGCAGGTCGTGGATACGTGGGACGTGATGGAAGTCGTTACATCGTCGACTATTACTATGACGATGTTTTTGTCACCTCCATTCATCCTGACGGGGAAATGCATTGGCAAACTATCCTCCATAAAAAACAATACTCTCAAGACGACGATGCCATTTATTCTTCTTACTTTTTAATGAAAACACCTTCTTCTCTGCGCTTCATTTTCAACGATGAGATTCGTAGAGAAAATACCGTCAGCGAGTATATCCTTGAAGGCGATGGCTCTTATGACCGCAATAGCGTAATGAATACCGATGATCAGGAACTCCAACTTCGTTTTCAAGATGCAATCCAAATAAATTCGAAAGAATGCCTCATTCCTAGCGAGCACAGAAACAAGCTTCGTCTAGTTAAAATCAACTACTAATAAAATTTTGAGTCTGCTTGGATAAAAACAAGCAGACTCAAAATCCTTCCCGTCTTAGTAATCACTAATTTATTTAGTATTTTGGGCAGCTATTAAAGTTTTGAAACAACTTCTTTAATTACTGAACTCAAAATTACAATCATGCACATCAATTGGGAAGGGATATATCCCGCTGTCACCACTAAATTTCATGAAGACGAGCGCTTAGATTTAAAATCATTCGCCCTCAATCTAGAAGCGCAAATAGACGCAGGAATTGACGGAATCGTTTTAGGCGGAAGCCTCGGCGAAGCCAGCACACTCAGCGAAGCGGACAAAAATACTATTCTCGCTGCTGCATTAGAAACCAGCAACGGACGTGTCCCCGTTTTAATGAACATAGCAGAGCAACGAACGACAGAGGCTGTCCGACTCGCTCAAGAGGCAGAAAAAAAAGGCGCACACGGCCTCATGCTTCTTCCTCCTCTAAAATATAACCCTGGCCCTAGAGAAACGGTCACCTACTTCAAAACCATTGCCCAGTCAACCGGACTCCCTATTATGATCTACAATAATCCTGTAGATTATAAAGTCCATGTGACCGTCAGTATGTTTGAACAAATGATCGACCAAACTAATATACAAGCCGTCAAAGAATCTACTCGTGACATCACCAACATTACCCGCATGCGCAATGCTTTCGGCGATCGTATCAAAATTTTATGTGGTGTCGATACCATTGCACTTGAATGCATCGCTGCTGGCGCTGATGGATGGGTGGCAGGACTAGTCAATGCCTTTCCTCGTGAAACAGTGGTCATCTACAAACTTGTAAAAGCAAACAGAATTCAGGAAGCACTGGAAATCTATCGATGGTTTATGCCATTACTAGAATTGGATATTCATCCAAAACTCGTTCAATATATTAAACTAGCAGAAGTTGCAGCAGGTATCGGAACAGAACCTGTTCGTGCGCCACGACTTACATTAATTGGTGAGGAAAGAGAGCGAATTCTTGGTATCATTAATAAGGGTGTTGCTAGTCGACCTGACCTTTCTAAATATGCTAATTTATAAATTAAGAAGGAAGACCGAAGACGGAAGTTCTCGTCTGACGTAGAATACGATCGCGGGAAACTCTGCCTGCCGACCACTTCGATCTTCGGACTTACAGCTTTACTGTTACATTAATTTTTTTTTCAAAAAACATACCATGGACGATCTATTAAAATTAAACGGAAAAAATATCTTAGGTTATAAATACTCTGCACTTTCTAAGGAGCTGATGGAGGCAAAAAATCCTGGTACGCAGGAACGACTTGATGGCCAATTTGCTGTGGCGACAACAGAAGAACTAGATGAGGCAATGAACCTAGCCACTAGCGCTTTTGAAACCTACAAATATAGCAGCGGTCAACAAAGAGCCGATTTTCTGAATGCAATTGCAGATGAAATACTCAAATTAGGCAGTGTACTCATTCAACGAGCGATGAAAGAATCTGGTTTACCAGAGGGCAGAATTACTGGTGAGCGAGGACGTACCGTTGGACAACTTCGTTTGTTTGCAGAAGTAGCAAAAGAAGGTAGTTGGGTAGAAGCGAGTATCGACAAAGCCATACCAGATCGCAGTCCATTTCCAAAAGTAGATATTCGAAAAATGCTGGTACCTGTTGGTCCTGTTGTTGTTTTTACAGCAAGTAATTTTCCATTAGCCTTTTCTACTGCAGGTGGCGACACCGCTTCTGCTTTAGCTGCTGGAAACCCAGTCATTGTAAAAGCACACGAATCTCACTTAGGTACTAATGCACTAGTGGCTTTCGCCATCCAAAATGCCGCTCAGAAAACGGGAATGCCCGACGGTATTTTTTCTTCATTGAATGGCTATGGTCCAGACTTAGGTCAAAAGTTGGTTCAGCATCCACTTGTAAAATCGGTCGCTTTCACGGGCTCCTCCCGCGCGGGAAAAGCCTTGTATGCTGCTGCGGCACAACGCAAAGAACCTATTCCTGTTTTTGCAGAAATGGGGTCTGTGAACCCAGTCTTTATTTTACCGTCCGTTTTGGAGAAAAATAGTCAAGCACTCGCTACTCAATATGCGGGTTCGGTTGCACAAGGCGTTGGTCAGTTTTGTACCAATCCCGGATTAATTCTTGTTAAAGAAAGTGAGCATGCTAATCAATTTATCAAAGAACTTTCAGAAGCAATAAACAACACCGCTCCTGCTACTATGCTCAGTTCAAATGTCTGCAATGGCTATTATGAAACTCGAGCTAAAGTGACGCAAGTCGCAGGAGTAAAAATGGAAGGCATGGTTGATGGTGATGGTACCGATTTAAAAGGTCGCGCTGCAGTTGCCTCCGTTGATGGTACTACTTTTTTAAAGAATGCTGAACTTTTGCAAAGCGAAGTGTTTGGACCTTTTACTCTAGTTATAAAATCAAGTAATGATGAGGATTTGATTGCTATTGCAAAAAAACTACACGGCCAATTGACTTCTACCATTATGGGTCAGGATGCAGATATCCAATCGAATCAAAAGCTGATTGCTGTTCTCCAAGAAAAAGTGGGTCGTTTGATCTTCAATGGTGTTCCTACTGGTGTTGAAGTTTGTCATAGCATGCATCACGGTGGACCGTTTCCGGCTTCTACAGATGGCCGTTTTACTTCTGTGGGCTCTGCTGCGATAAAACGTTTTGCGCGTCCCTTGGCCTTTCAGAATTGGCCGCAGGTTAATTTACCAGCTGAGTTGCAGAATGCTAACCCTAATGGTATTTGGCGTCATGTGGATGGTGCTTGGGAGAATGGTGGTTTTGGGCAAGTTTAGTTTTTTGTTGGACGTGGCACTTTTAACGGGGATGGGACTTGTCGGAATGGCGATTTTCCGCCAGACGGGCACAGATCTAAGGGATGGAGATGGAACGGATAAAGACGGATTTTTCACGTAGGTGTAAAGATCAGTAAGTCTGTCCGACTGGCCAGTGATAGTTGAGATACAAAACCTAAGAGCCCGCAAACCAAAGATGGTACACGGATTCGCTGAGATATAAAACGATCATCAAAAAAGGATATAGAAAACAACACAAGCTAATGCAAAACATCTCCAGCGAACAGCTAAACCAACTACTGGATTACAAATCACTGACGGAAGCTTTGCGAAAAGCGTTTGCAACAGACTATACTGTCCCCGCTCGACATCATTATAATTTTCAGAATCCAGGGACGGGGAAAGCGAATACGCTTTTGCTAATGCCGGCTTGGCAAAGTGGTGCGCATGTTGGTGTAAAACTTGTGATCGTAGCTCCAGAAAATACGAAGCAAAACTTGCCAGCGATTCAGGGGACCTATACTTTATTTGATGCGAAGACGGGCGTACCTCTCGCGCAGATGGATGCTCCGATGCTTACCGCAAAACGAACGGCCTGTGCTTCTGCATTGGCTTCTGATTTTCTTTCCAGAAAAAATAGTACTAGCCTCCTGATGATTGGTACGGGTGTGTTGGCGCCACATTTGATTCGCGCGCATGCTAGTGTTCGTCCGATTAAAGAAGTATTTATTTGGGGTAGAAATTTTGCGAAAGCAAAAGCACTTGCAAAAGAATTAGAGCATGATATTTTTACTATAAAAGCAATTGAAAAAATAGAATTGGGTATGCATACTGACATCATCAGCTGTGCCACCTTGAGTGCTGAACCATTGATAAAAGGTAAGTGGCTAAAGCCGGGGCAACACCTTGATTTGGTTGGTGCTTATCTCCCAAACATGCGTGAAGCGGACGACGAGGTAGTTCGCAGATCTGTTATTTTTGTCGACAACATTGAAAGTGCTTGTCATGAAACTGGAGACCTTTTCATTCCAATTCAAAATGGTTTAATTACAAAAGAAGACATAAAAGCTGATCTTTTTAACTTGTGTAAAAGTGAGCACAATGGCAGAAGCAATGAGCACGAAATTACTTATTTCAAATCAGTGGGACATGCCTTGGAAGATTTAGCTGCAGCACAATTGGCTTTTTTTAATGTGAATATTTAAGACGGAAGTCCGAACAGGTTTGCCGTTAATTGATTTTGGCTTTCGAAATAAGATTTAAATGTAAAATCTGTCGGATCTATCTGGCAGTCCGTCAGGGAAGATTTTGAATCGTTGAATTTTGAATCGTTGAATTCTGAATTTTGATTTGATGCCTTCTTTCGCGAATGATCGAAGCTACTGAGCCGAGGTAATAAATCAAAATTCAGAATTCATTATTCGACGATTCAATATTAATCTTGTGATTCAAATAAGAAAATTTTGAGCCCGTCAAGCCACCTTGTTTTTCATTTAAATATCTTAGAAACAAAACAACAGTACCCATGTCAAGCAAACGATTTTTCTGCATAGATGCACATACCTGTGGTAATCCAGTAAGAGTAATTGCAGGTGGTGGTCCTCTACTTCATGGCAAAAATATGCCCGAGCGTCGCCTTCACTTCTTAAAAGAATTTGACTGGATTCGAAAAGGTTTGATGTTTGAACCAAGAGGACATGATATGATGTCGGGTTCTATTCTCTATCCACCGAGTGATGATAAAAATGACATTGGTGTTTTATTTATTGAAACGAGTGGCTGCCTTCCAATGTGCGGTCATGGAACTATTGGTACTGTTACTATTGCGATAGAGGAAGGTTTGGTTCAAGCAAAAGTCCCTGGCCAACTTCGTCTCGAAACACCCGCAGGTTTGGTTCACGTTGCCTACCAACAAGAAGCTAATAAAGTGACTTCCGTCAAACTCACCAACATCCCCTCCTACCTTGCCGCAGAAAATATTAAAGTCGAATGCCCCGACCTTGGAACACTAAAAGTCGATGTTGCTTATGGCGGTAACTACTACGCGATTGTCGATGAACAAGAAAATTTCAAAGGCATTCAAAACTATACTGCAGGCGATTTAATTCGCTGGAGTCCGGTCATTCGGGAGCGCATCAATGCAGCACATACTTTTGTGCATCCGGAAGATGAGCGGATTAATGGTTGCTCGCATTTGCTTTGGACAGGTTCGACTATTAGCCCTGATGCCGATGCTCGCAACGCGGTTTTTTATGGCGACAAAGCGATTGATCGCTCACCATGTGGAACGGGTACGTCTGCTCGTATGGCGCAATGGGCTGCAAAAGGGAAATTAAAAAAGGGCGACCAATTTGTGCATGAAAGTATTATCGGTAGTCAGTTTGTTGGACGGGTGGAGGATGTGGCTAAGGTGGGCAATTTTGATGCGATCATTCCGAGTATTGAGGGTTGGGCGAAGATTACGGGTTACAATACGATTTTGATTGATGAGGATGATCCTTATGCGCATGGGTTTCAGGTTATATGATGAGACCGCTTCGCTGTCAGATCGCTGCGCTGTGAGATCACTTCGTTGAGAGATCGCTACGCTGAGGGACTTCACTCGACCGTGGTGCGTAATCGCGAGACTCGGTTAGTAAAATGTCAGACAGCGAAGCGATCGTCAAATTTTATTTCATTAGAATTACTTTACCGATCTCTTTATTTCCATCAAGCATTAAGTCGTAGAAATAAGTTCCGACTGGGTAATCTACCGTATTCATTTTGAATTCTAGATCTCCAGTTTTAAGCGAGAAAGTGGCGATTACTTTTCCGTTGATGTTCGTCAACTTAAGTGCTGTATCATGCTTTAATGGATGATCAAAACGGAAGCTGACCCAATCTCTTGCTGGGTTTGGATAGGTCGCAACATTGCTCTGTGTGCTTTCTACAAACTCAGATGTACCTAGCTCACTGTTTGGAGCAGCTCCAGGCAAATCTATGGCTAATTCAAATGTATAATTGTAGAAAAATTTAAGCACTCCTTGCGCTTGTGCGCTTGGCAAACCTGCATCAGCTTCTGCGATATTGGTCAAATCAACTAACTCTGTACTATCTAACTCAGCCCAAGTTCGGCCTTCTGTCATCAATTGCATTTGAAGGGTTTTCAACAGTTGGAATTGATTGTATTTTGCTAAATTTGATCCACTCAAATTCCAGCTTGCTCCAATATTGCTCATATACTGATTAGCTAAATCAAAACTTTTTTCTGCGATGTAAGTTTCTACAGTAGCAAGTTCTGACTCAACCTGTCCTTTGTTCTGTAGCCAAGTTCTAATCGCTACATAATCTGTAGCAGTTGAATCGGACACTAAACTCTTCAAAACTTTATCCGCCAGATAAGTCATAGTCGCTTCTTTACCAGAAATCTCACCTTCTAGTTGTGTCCGGCTTGAAAAGTTCTGACTTGCTAACTTCAACGAATTCATATGACTACTAGAAAGAGGAGCTACACTATTTTCGATATAAACAAATATGGATTCATCTCTAAGTTCCACAGGGTTCGCCGCTAAAATGTCATGGCGTTCGTCATCTGACAATAAATCAGAGCGCTCAATTACTGCTTCTAATGAAGACCGTGACAAGAAAGGCGATGTCGCTAACAAATCAGACGTCAAACTCTTTCCGGTACCTGACCAAGTACTTATGGTATTGACCATTGCCTGCGTGTTTCCATCATCTATACTTGAATTCAATTGAGATTTAAGACTTACTAAAGTTGTTTTATGGCTATAGTAATCATTTGACAAATCGTTTAATTCTGTTGGACTTAGAACAAACATCACATCCCCATATTTAAAATTATCAGGACAACTATTTGAATTTACAGCGTTCGAATTAGCATAAGTATTTAATAGTCCTGTAACAGGTACATCCTCTCCTTGCGTGTGCCAGTAAATTACTGGATTGAAGGTTGAATTATTCCTGAAATCACTCCAGTTATGACTAAAAGAGTTTCCTGCACTAACAAGTACATTACTTGTTGTTGACGACGACATAACGCCTTGATTG